>CAYRHG010000001.1:0-38738 GCA_964424025.1 uncultured Dehalococcoidales bacterium
TCATAGAACGGCGCAAAGGTAAGCAAGTCGCCGGGATCATCGGTTTCGGCACATTGGGTCTCGAACTCGGCAGGCGGTTAAACGCATCGGGCGCGACCATCTGGGTCAACGACATTCGCACGCCGAGGCAACAATCGTTCCAGAGCGTCGGCGCGCGCCGGTCATCACTCGATATGCTTCTGTCCCGAAGCGACGTCGTATTCGTTGCCGTTCATCATGGCGACACCACAGACCCGTTGCTGTCCAACCGCGAACTACGCCTCCTCAACGTCGGCGCAACAGTGATCAACATGTCGGGCGAGCAAGTAGTAGACCGCGATGCGGTCGCATCCCTCAACAGCGCAGAAAAACGCCAGATCGACTACCGAGCAATACCGTCCGACCTCACCAGTGCATCTGCCTCCCGTCGACCTCGAGCAACCACGCACTACGTCCTCGACAATCTAGGCGAATGGGCAGAAGGCCGACAACCACGCTGCATCGTCGAAGCCGTAACCCACCCCTCCGCCGGCGACCCCGCATTCTGGGCATCCAGAATGGCACCACCCCAGACGCCGGTCTGACAAATCCTTACGACCGCTGCAGCCCAACCCCCGGCATCAACTCTGTCGGCTGCTTAACCTCACCTGCCAACCGAATCCGACGCTGCGCAACCCGAAACTCCTCATCCTGATACGCCGACTTTGATACCTTCACCGCACACACCTTGAACTCCGGCGTCTCCGTGATGAAGTCATAAGCGTCCGACGTCACATCGTTCGTCCGTGTTATCTCCGGAAAAGCAAACGACATAAACACCAATCCACGCGGCGACCGTTCCGTAACCCGCGCCGACACCGTCACCTTGCCGCGGCGTGAAGCCACGTCCAACAAATCACCGTCCACAAACCCCATCTCCGCCGCGTCGATCGGATTCATCTCCAACATCTCGTGCGGCACCAGCAACTCAAAACCGCTCGCTTGACCTGTCTGAGTTCCCGTGTGATACGTCGAACGCCGCCGACCCGTAGTCAACAGCCACGGATACTCATCATCCGGCTCCTCCGCAGGTGGAATGTGGTCAACCGGCGCAAAGAACCCAGGGAAACCCGAATCGAACTCATCTCCATGCAGATACTCGGTCCCCGGATGATCCGCATCGCCACACGGCCACTGAATCCCGCCTTCCCTGTCGAGGCGCTCGTGCGACAAGCCGCCATAGATCGGCGCAACGCTCGCCATCTCTGTAAACACATCCTTAGGCGTCTTCAACTTCTGGGGCTTACCCATCCGACCAAACATGTCGAGCAATATGTTCACATCCGGCCTCGCCTCACCGGGCGGCGCAACTGCAGGACGTACCCGCTGCACCCGGCGCTCGCTATTGCCGAAAGTCCCATCCGATTCCGCGAAAGATGCCGCCGGCAACACCACATCCGCCAACTGTGCCGTCTCAGTCAAAAAAATGTCCTGAACTACTAGGAAATCGACTGACCTCAACGCATGTTCAGCATGATTCGCATGAGGATCAGACACGATCGTGTTCTCACCCATCACATACACCGCCTTCACCCGGCCCTTGATCATCTGCTCCATCGCAGTGATCTTCGTAATCCCGCGACGCTTCGGCAGCGGCGTACCCCAAGCCTCCTCAAACATTGCCCGCACCCCTGGCCTCTCCACCTTCTGATAACCAGGTAGGTCGGTCGGTATACAACCCGCATCTCCCGCACCCTGAACATTGTTTTGCCCACGCAGCGGGTTCACTCCACCATTCGGCACGCCCAACGTTCCGCAAAGCAGACCCAAATTGCCGAGCGACTGCACGTTGTGCGAACCGCACGAGTGTTCGGTAATGCCGAGCGTGTAACAGATCGCAGCTTTCGGAGCCGCAGCGGCGAAATCACGCGCCGTCTCGATTATCTCCTCTGCCGCAACCCCACAAATCTTCGCCGAATACTCAGGTGTGTACAGCTGAACGTGGCGAGCAAACGCCTCGTATCCCTCCGTCCGGTGCTCGATGAACTCCTCATCCATCAAGCCTTCATTGATGATCACGTTGGCAACCGCATTGAAAAACGGAATGTCCGTGCCTACCTTGATCTGAACATGCCGCGTCGCCCAATTCGTCAGCTCAATCTTGCGCGGATCCACTACCACCAACTTCGCACCGTTCTTCACGGCACGTTTCATGCGCAACGAGATGACAGGGTGAGCCTCCGTCGTGTTCGAACCCGCAACCAGCAGAAAGTCCGTTCCCGCCAACTCCTCGATCGAGTTCGACATCGCTCCTCTTCCCACCATGACCGCCAGACCGGCGACCGACGGAGCGTGTCAAGTACGTGAACAGTTATCGATATTGTTCGTCCCAATACCGACCCTCGCGAACTTCTGCATCAGATAGTTCGCCTCAGTCACCACTCGGGCCGATGCCCAGCACACTATCGAGTCCGGTCCTTCTTCTGCTATCGCGCCCTTGAACTTTGACGCGACCAGATCCAACGCCTCATCCCAAGATGCACGCCTGAAGGTACCGTCTTCCCGCTTGATCAACGGGTAACGTAATCGGTCTTCACTCCGCACAAACTCCCAAGACGCAAACTGACCCTTAACGCATAGAGAACCACGGCTGGGCGCCGAGAAGTCCGGCTCAGCGCCGATTATCTCGCCATCATGCGTAAGCAGTTCGATACCGCAGCCGACCCCGCAATAAGGGCAGACGGTCCGCGTGCGATCTACGTCTTCCGCAATGATGTCCTGCGATACCACCTTGCGGTCCGTCAACGCACCGGTAGGGCACGTGTTGATGCACTGGCCACAAAACGTGCAAGGCGAATCGATCAACTCATTGCCGAAGAACGTGAAAATACTCGAATCTTGGCCCCGACCATCCACCGTTATCGCCGCCGCCTGCTCCCAATCGTTACAGACGTTCGTGCACCGGTAGCACGCGATGCAATAGTCGTAGTCCCGCTGAATAAACGGATTCTCATCGTGGGCCGCCTTATCCCGCGGCCGCAATCTCGGAAACGCGTCCCAGCGCGCCTCATACTCCTCAACCGCCTGATCGAACTCCGTCGGACCAACCTTGTTCGAATAGGGGTTCGCGTTAGGCGACGCCATCTCCGAAAGCAGCATCTCTAACAGCGTCTTCCGATAATCGCGAATCTCATCGGTATGCGAAGCAACCGACATCCCATCCTCGGCGAAAGCCGTACAAGATGCCACCTGCTCCTTCCGACCGTTCACCTCGACCTCCACCAAACACATCCGACACGTCCCTTGCGCGCCAACCCGCTCATCGAAACAGAGCGTCGGCACATCAAAACCGGCCTCGTCAACCGCATCCAACACCCTCGACCCCTCTTCACAACGAACCGCAACACCATTAACCCGCACGTCAAGCCACTTCGTGCGGCCATTCGTCCTAGATTTACCAGCCAAAGCCATCAAATCGCACCAACGATGTTCGATAGTAACCCAATTCTAGCCAATCAGCCGCAACCCGCCACCAACATCCCCTCTATCCTCGTAAAACCATTGCAAAACCACCGAGGCGAACACGGTCAAGACGGAATCACCGTCCCCTTTCGAGGCGAAAGGGGACGCGAGCAAGCGAAGCGAGATCGCAGGGGCATGCGGGTGAGGACGCGGGGCAGATGGACTCAATCGATCAACCCAGTCTTGCAATCGTCTCCTCGTGGGAGAGGGCTAGGGTGAGGAGGGCGGGGCTTTACCAACCGACCGCTAAATGCATCAAAGACGACGCCGCTAAACAACCATCTCCCTTCCAGTCCCAAATCCTTCAACCCTTCAATCCTGAGAATCCTGTCCGTCCATGTTAGTCCCCTCCGCCCGTATCTCCCGTATCCGGTGCACCAGAAACCAAACCACCAACGCGAAGCCAATGATCACAATCGGCAACGTAAACGACCGCGTGTAATCCCGCACCGCATCGTAGTTGTCTCCTAGCAGATAGCCAGTCCACGCTAAAAACACGCACCAGGGCAGAGCCCCGATAAACGTGTAGACGCTGAACTTGATCACGTTCATCCTAGCTATGCCCGCTGGGATAGAGATGAAATGCCGCACCACAGGAACCAATCGCCCGACCAATATCGTTGTCTCGCCGCGGTTCGTGAACCAGTGGTCTGCACGTTCGAGATCCTTCCGAGTTATCAGTAGATACTTCCCATACCGCTCGATCAACGGCCGCCCACCGGCTCGCGAGATGTAATACTCCGCCAGCGATCCGATCACGCTGCCAACCGCCCCCCAAAAACCAGCGAGGAAAACCCACTCGACGCCGAGGCCCTTGTCGAGGATCAACCGCCAACCGGCAAAAGGCATCACGATCTCGCTCGGTAGGGGAAAGGCGGTGCTCTCCAGCGCCATCAACGCCACCACGCCACCCCAGCCCATCAACTCATACACCTCAGTGCTGAAATCCAGCAACCAGTGCTCCACAACCTCAATCAGATGAATGATGAATCCCAAATGCCTGTTCCTTGGTCAGCAGAGATGTCAACAGGGCAGGGCGTACCGCCTAAACCGAAAATCGCCATAGCCCGTCGATTCTAACCCCAGACGCACCAAAACCCCTCCCAACCCATTTCCACCCCCGTTTTGCGACCCTGCCATTTCGCGCAGCATTACCAACACCGTCCCATCGGAATCATCTTGACTATCGTTCCGGATCACTCCCGTCTAGGTCCGAAATATCTTGCCTCAAGTTGCCGCGTGATCGGAGGTTTAGTGTTTCAAACTTGTTCAAACGAAGTCCCAAACTCATAAAACGACCAAAACCACGAAATTCAAAGCTCAACCTATCCATATATTGAAACTTCGTCAAAATAAAGCCGAACTAAGTTGTGATATTGTTTATACTTATTCAAAACGAACTTGAGGAAAATCGTCGATGTCGCGAAATCCGTTGAAATCAACATCGAACATGCTCTAAACTAGTTCAAACGAAATGCGATTACTTGTTGCGTTTGAAGCGTCCTTAACTCCGAAATCGCATCGAGGTGACCTTCATGACTACCGTCAACTTCCTTAGATCGACACCCGCCGTCGAACGCGCCGAAGAAATACTCGGCGGACCACTGCGCGACGTCCTGCGCCAGCAGCTCAACGAACCCGGCATCACCGTAAGCAGTATCGCAAGCGAAATCGGCGTCCAGAAAGCCACCGTCAACTACTGGATGGCAAAACTAAGCATCAACTATGGCAGGGTAGCCCATTACTTCGACGAAGAGGTTCGCATCCTGTCCCAAGAACAAGCCAGGCTCCTCGATGCCATGTTGGAGATGGAGCTTTCAGCACAGGACGTCGAACAGCTAGATCCCGAAGACAGCAAAATCATGCGACGTCTTGACGAGTTGGGTATCCCTGCTTCGGACCTCGCCGAACTTAGTGCCACGCAGATCGTAGCCCTTCGACGCCTCGCACGTCTCGGACTTACCGACGAACAAATCGATCTGATCGACTCCGAAACCCTAGGCTCGATCGCACAACTAACTAGGGAAGGCGTGTCCAACGCCGAAATCGCCGCGCTGAACCGCCGAGAGATCGATTTCGTCGTCAAAGCGCGGCAAGCAGGCCTAGACATCGACGAGTTGGCCGAAGTCGGTGCCGACTGGCTCGAATTCATACGCGACGCCAAGCGAAAAAACACCGATCCGGAGTCGATCGCTGCCGTCGACACAGAAGCGTTAGAAGTCGTGAATCGCGCCAAAGAACGTGGCATCGATCTCGACGAAATCGACACCATGACCCCCGAAGAACTCAATCTCCTAACCCAAATCCGCGAAAAACGCCAACAAAACAGCGCCGGCGTCGACCAACTCCTAGCAATGCTCAACGTCCTATAAAACTCCCCATTCGTCAGATGATGGTGACGCGAAACACCCGCTCCGCAGGGGCGAATCCTTGTGGTCGCCCTACCTGCTCCATCTAATCCAAAACACTCATCCACTCCAAACAATCCCCGCTCCCGTCGTGGGAGAGGGCTAGCGTGAGGGGGAACGGGACAAAAGGGTGGTACTTACCAACCAAACCACCAACACGCTCAACCGCGCCAACAAACTCATCCACCACCACCCAAACCCAACAGTCACCACAAAAACCCGATCATCATCCTGTCCATCCTGTCCATCCATGCAATTCAGCCTATCGTAGAATTGTGTGAGTCGGCAGAGCAGACCTCAGGAGAACTCGGCATTGCGTATCGCTGATCATTCGTTTGTGCGCGTCAAAAAAAGTCGTTACCGCCCAGCGGTGCTAACCCTAACCCTCCTGATCCTCGCCTCCGTCTTACTCATCGGATGCACCGAGGTCGCTAACCCTACAGCCACCGCGGTCGTCTTCGATCCCACTCCCGCACCCCCCGGCACAAGGGCGCTAGTACTTGCAGGCGGATCCGGAGCCGACCTATCCGCATTGGCCGCTCAACCCATCGAACTTCCCCCAGGCGACGCCAACAGCGGGGAAGCTCTCCACACCTCACTAGGCTGTGCCGCATGCCACTCCGTCGGCGAAGACGTAATCGTCGGCCCGGGCTGGAAAGGCCTGTACGCAAGGGCAGGGGAGCGCACCGACCTCGACGCCGAAGACTATCTGGTCCAATCCATCACCAAACCCTCGAAATTCATCGCCGAAGGCTTCACAAACGTCATGCCAGCCTTCGACTACCTCTCCGACCAAGAGTTGGCAGACCTAATCGCCTTCGTAAAAGCCAACCAATAGGTCATCCACCCAAATCGCGGAACCGCGAAACCCGCTCCGTAGCGGCGGACCCTCGTGTTCGCCCTGCCAGTTCCCAAGCGAAACCACGCTGACCTCGCTCCCGCTCCGTAGGGTCGAACCCTTGTGGTCGCCCTACCTGCTCCACATCAACCAAAACACTCATCGACTACAAACAATCCCCTCTCCCCACCGTGGGAGAGGGTTAGGGTGAGGGGGAACGGGAGGCCAAGGGGCGGCGCTTACCAGCCAAACATCTACACCCTAAAAACACCAGCACCAATTCATCCTGTCCATCCATGCAATCCCCCCTCAAACCCGCGCAATCAACGCCGCCTGATACCCCGCCGAAAATCCACCATCGATATTCACCACCGAAACCCCCGCAGCACAAGAATTCAGCATCGTCAGCATCCCCGCATAACCATCCAATCCGGTCCCAAACCCGTTGCTCGTCGGCACCGCAATAACCGGCGCTTCCACCAGTCCCGCAACCACGCTTGGCAGGGCACCATCCATCCCCGCAACCACCACGATTACCCGAGCATGTCGCAACGCATCCTCATGCGCCAACAATCGGTGAATGCCGGCAACGCCAACATCATTGATCCGCGTCACCTCGCACAGCATCAACTTCGCGACAATCTCCGCCTCATCCGCAACTCCCATATCCGCCGTCCCAGCCGAAACCACCAGAACTCCACCAAACTCAGTCGCGGCTCCGCGATCATCCGCCCAGATCGCACCGCATGTCTCCAAATAACGCGCGGAAGGCACCAGTTCTTTAACCGCTTCGTACGCTTCCACATTCGATCGCGTAACCAGAACCACCTCCGAAGCGTCATAGATCCGTTTGGCGATCTGTGCCACCTGCGCCGGTGATTTGCCTTCGCCCATCACCACCTCCGGGAACCCCGTCCTACGCTCACGGTCAAGGTCCACCGTGGCGAAACCCAAGTCCGCACTCGGCACCGAGGCAGAAGCGGAAGATTGGGAAATTTCGCGTGGATCGCGTCGCATCATCGGCTAATCACGATTGAACTGCGATTGAACTCAAGATAAACCCAACTACGCTGTATCATTACACCGAAGATTTACCAGATCACGTAAGTTGGTTTCATCCGAACGACTCGACGTGATTCTAGAATGTGCGAGTCACAACTAGACTCGGTTGGAAGATGACCAGATTTCGGGACTTATCGGAATGAAGATCACTTGTATACAAGATAACTTGGCACGCGGTTTACGAGTGGTGCGTAGGGCAGTGCCCACGAGGGCAACTTTGCCGATCACCCAAAACATCCTCGTCGAAACCGAGGACGCCCGGGTAAAACTCTCAGCGACCGATCTCGAACTCTCGATCACCACATGGGTCAGCGCGCAGATCGAAAAAACCGGCGCCATAACCCTCCCCGCAAGACCGCTGCTCGACACCATCAGCAGCTTCGACACCGGACGCGTCGAAATCGAGATAACCGACGAACCCTACGGCGCCAACATACAGACCACATCCCAACGCGGCGACGGCCCGGCAACTATCGACACCAGCCTTCGAGGTGCACCCAAGGACGACTTCCCACCATTCCCCGAAGTCTCACCCAAACACCGAGTCAGAGTCGACTCCGGCATCCTCCGAAACGCCCTCGACCGTACCGTATTCTCCGCCGCAAGCGACGACGCACGTCCAGTCCTCACAGGCGTCAAGATGGAAGTCGACGGCGACAAAGCCACCTTCGCCGCTGCTGACGGATTCAGACTCTCCGTCGAAACCGCCCAACTCATGGAAGCCGCCGAGGAAGGCTTCGAAGCCCTTATCCCCGCAAGAGCCCTCTCCGAATTGACCGCGCTGATGGCCGGTACCGCTTCAACCGTCGAAATCATGGTCTCCGAAACCGGCGGCGAAGCAATGTTCCGCATCGGCGACGAGATCGAGATGATCACCCAACTCATCGCCGGAACATATCCCGACTACAAAAGCCTCGTCCCCGAAAACACCGACACCACGATGACCATCTCCCTCGAAGGCATCGCACATCTGGCAAGGTCCACTCAAGTCATCGCCCGAGAGGGCAGTGCCATCGTACGAATGGTCGCCACCGACAACGAAGGCCAAGGACGACTAACCCTTTCCGCCACCGCAGAAGACCTCGGTGCCAGCGAAGGCACCCTCGACATCGACCTCGAAGGCGAAGAAGGCAAAATCGCGTTCAACGTCAGATTCCTAAACGACCTCGTAAGCCACTCCCAAGGCGGAACCTCAAACCCAACTGAGACCGACGGATCAGATGACGGCCCCACCGGACCCGAAAAAATGATCCTCTCAATCACAACCCCCTCCAGCCCAGCAGTATTCCGCCTCTCCAGCCACCCCGGCTTCACCCACGTCGTCATGCCCATGTACGTCCAGTGGTAACCAACAATCCCCTCTCCCTCGATGGGAGAGGGCTAGGGTGAGGGTGAACGGGGTGGAAGGGCGGCGCAATGCACAACCTCCGTCGTCGGTGAACATGTCACCAGCGACCGCCTCTATAGCGGTTGCCGTCATAGCCATAACAACCCTCCTCACCGCCTGCACCGCTACCGCCCCCGCCGCCGAACCCACCGCCACATTCGCACCAAAACAACGGCCCATACCAACACCCACTCCGACGCCCGAACCCACCGACTCGCTCGATCGCTACGACTTCGAATTCATCGAAGCCTTCGGCGGATACACCTGGGATCGTCCCACCGACATCGCATTCCTACCCGACGGCGAATCCGCACTCGTCGCCGAGCAAGTAGGCCAAGTCCACCGCGCATTCCTCGACGCACGCAGAGACCCCATCCTCGTCTTCTCCATCAAAGAACGCGTCAGCCGCGCTTCTAACGAAGAAGGACTCCTTTCTCTAGCCCTCGACCCCAACTACCAAACCAACGGCCGCGTCTGGATGTACTACTCCGTCCAACAAGGCTTCCGCAGCACACGACTCTCCTGGTTCACCGTCGATGAATACATCGTCGATTGGAGCAGCGAACACATCGTCTACGAGCTTCCCCAACCTTTCCCCAACCATAACGGCGGCAAAATCATCTTCGACAACCAAGGCTACCTCTACCTCGGTTTCGGCGACGGCGGCTCCGCTGCAGACCCCCAGAACAACGGCCAAGACCTCACCAACGTACTCGGCACAATCATCCGCCTCGACATCTCGCAATCCTCCGACGACGAACCATATCGCATCCCGCCCGACAACCCCTTTATCGACGACCCAGAAATCCCCGACGAAATCTGGGCATACGGACTCCGAAACCCCTGGCGAATGTCGTTCGACCCCGAAACCGACAACCTATGGATCGGCGATGTAGGGCACAGCCACCGCGAAGAGATCAACGTCGTAAACACCCTGACCGATGCCGGCGCCAACTTCGGATGGAGCCGCACGGAAGGCAACGCCTGCTTCAAACCACGCAAAGACTGCGACATGACCGGCCTAACCATGCCCATCGAAGACTACCCGCCACGCTCAGGCAACTGCTCCATCATCGGCGGATACGTATACCGCGGAACCCAAATCCCAACACTCACCGGCTACTACACCTACACCGATTTCTGCAAAGGCGACTTCCGAGTCATAAACACCGAAGACTGGTCCGAAGGCACCACAACCTTCAGCCCCATAGCACCCAAAAACCACGCATACGACAACCCACAAATCGCATCATTCGGAACCGACAACAACCGCGAAATCTACATCCTCCGCTTCCAAGGCCCCATCCTCAAACTAGCCCCAACCCCCTAAACACCAATCCTGCCCATCCTCCCCATCCATGCAAGTCCCCCTCAAACCTGCGGCTGACGCTGCGGCCGATAACGATAATTCCGAATCCCCGGCACCAACCGCCATATCCCAAAAATCACAATCAACGATATGAACCCTCCCACAATAATCACGTTCCCCGCGCCAATGATCCCGCCAACAAACGACACCTCCATCTGACCCAAGTGGTTCGCACCCATCGCTGAGAACGAGTGCGCGCTGCTTGCCCGACCCAGCATATGGTCCGGTGCCGTCAGTTGCACCAACGCCTGACGCATCGTCATTCCCACCGCATCGGTACCTCCAAGCAGCGCCACCAACCCAAGCCCAATCGCAAAGATGTAGTTGATCGTCCACGAGAAGTCGAATAACGCCAAAGTCAAGTTCGGATTGTCCACAAGATCAACGCGGTTGAAGCCCCAAGCAAACAACAGCAACGCGTAGATCAACGTCGCCACCAAAACGATCATCCCCTTGCGCCGCCAGCGCTCCGTGATGAACACCACCATGCTCCCGCAAACGCCTCCCAATGCGTTCGCCGAAGTCAGCATCGCGGTTCCCTGCGCGCCCATCCCATACAACTCGTGAGAGAAGAACGGGAACAACATCCGGTAGAAACTCACGATCGTGACACCGATGTCGAGCAGGTAAAGCCCCGGCAAAATCGGATGCGTCCGCACGAAGTGAAAACCCTCTACAATCGTCCGCCACTTCACACCGCCGGCACTTCCTTCCTCCGGGGCACCCGAAGCCCTGATCAACAACGGCGATACAACGCTAGCTCCTGCAATCCCAGTCGTCACCAGCAGGGTAGGGGCGATACCCCAAGAAAGGTACAGCGGTGCAAAGATGAACGGAACCGTAATTGCCGCTACCTGCATCGTGGAAGTCGATATCGTCACCGCGTTCGTCAGATGAGTCCGCGGCACACACCTCGGCAGCATCGCCGGACGCGCCGAACTACCCAGCATGTTCACCATACCCGTCACACCAGTCACAACCCAGATATGCCACGGCGCTAGGACCTCCCCGTAAGCCAACACCGTCAACGTCAACAGCGATAGGAACGACACCGACTGCGTCATCGCCATCAACACCTTCCGATTCATCACATCCGCGAGCGCGCCGCCGTAAATCACCACCGGCATCTGCAACAGCTGCACCGCACCCAATATCCCCAACTGCGCCGCCGATCCCGTCTCGTCATAAATCCACTGACTCGTCGACAACAACCGCATCGTCATCGCAATCGTCATCGTGACCTGCGCAGCCCACATCACCGAGAAGTTGTAATGCTTAAACGAAGACCAAGGCTTGATGCGCTCAGTCCGAGAGTGCGCTGTGCGAGTGGTCAAAGGATGCTTCGCAGAGAAACGATGCGAACGCGACGTAGCGGCGGACGGTGCGAACCCCGCGTAGCGCCGGTTCGTGAACCGCCCCGCTCCAGCCGGCTAAGAAAGTCTCAAGTTCATTGCATGATACACCCCATCCACAACCGAAATCCCCCTCTCACTCGTGAGACCGCTGTAAAAGCGAGCGCAGGTGAAAATCGTCCCCTTTCGAGGCGAAAGGGGACGCGAGCGAGCGTAGCGAGATCGCAGGGGCATGCGGGCGGGGACGCGGGGACAGGTGGACGCAACCGATCGATCCCGTTCTGCGACGATCCGCTCCGTGGGAGCGGTTTCGGGAACGGGCAATCTCCGCCCCTCAATCCCCAGTTCACTCAACAACCATCCAAACGACCAAAACCCAAAACCCAACACCCATCATTAAAATCACATCCATCGCACTTCAATTCCCAGTAACGGAGCAACTACAGTGGGCGAATACGATGGCAAATCTGTAATAGTCACCGGCGGAGCACTCGGCATCGGAGGAGGATGTTCGAGAGGATTCGCAGCAGCCGGTGCCTCCGTCACCATCATGGACATCGACGACGAAGCAGGCGAGGCTCTGCAAGCCGAACTAACAGGGCAGGGCGCAACCGCCCAATACATTTCCGCCGACGCCGGAACCATCGAAGGCTGCCGAACCACCGTCGACGCCGCAATCGACGCCTACGGTGGCGTAGATGTCATCATCAACAACGTCGGCATCCAACCACCGTCATCCTACGTCGACGCTGTTGACCTCCCCGAAGAGGCTTGGGAACGCATCATCAACATCAACCTGCGCAGCCGATTCCTCATGGCCAAGTACGCCGTCCCGTCGATGCGTCAGCGCGGCGGAGGCGTAATCATCTCCGTCGCCAGCGTCCAAGGGCTGCTCTCCATGCCATTCGTCTCCGCATACGCCGCCAGCAAAGGTGGGGACCTATCACTCATGCGACAGATGTCCATCGACTTCGCCAAAGACAACATCCGAGTCCTCTCCGTAAACCCCGGAACCATCAACACCCCCATGGTCTGGAACGCCCTACAAGGCACCGGCGACGACCTCGAACAAGGACTCATCGACTCCGCAAAAACACACCCCATCGGCCGCATCGGCGAACCCGAAGACATCGCAAACGTCATGCTATTCCTAGCCTCCGACAAAGCCTCATTCATGACCGGATCGTATGTAAACGTAGACGGCGGAATGATGGCCGTAGGAGCATGGGCCGGCACAGTAGGAGCCGCCGGCAGCGACTAACATCAGCCCCTTTCGCGAAGCGAAGGGGGCGCGGGTTAGGGTTTCCCCCTGCTCGCGGGGGAAATGTCCGAAGGACAAAGGGGGCGCGAGCAAGCTCAGCGATGCGCGCCGAGGACGCCAACGCCGCAACAACCTTGCGGGGCGATCCCTTGTGGTCGCCCGACCAACCAAACAACCAACACCCTAAAACCCCAACTGACAAACCCCTTATCAATGTCCCTCACTCCAATCATGCCCATCCAAGTTCAAAAACTCCGCATCACCGTCTGGATACTGCTTCTGATAACCGGTGCCTACTTCCTGTTCAACCCCGCCCAAACCTCCGACGCCCAACTAACCATCGCCCGCGGCGTCTACATCATCCAACTCGACCGCAACATCGACCCCGTCTCCGAACGCTATCTGGCACGCGAGTTGGAGGACGCCGAAGGCGAATACGCCTTGATCGTCATCATCCTCGACACCCCTGGCGGCCTCTTGGACAGCACCCGCAAGATGGTCAACACAATCCTCGAGTCGCGCACGCCCGTAGCCGTCTACGTATCGCCATCTGGCGCCCACGCCGCTAGCGCAGGCACTTTCATCGGAGCCGCCGCCAACATCCTCGCCATGGCACCTGTAACCGAAATCGGTGCCGCCGCCGCGGTCGGTGGCCAAGGCGAAGACCTCGGCGAAACCATGCAGGTCAAGGCGAACGAAGATGCCGCCGCGTTGATTCGCGGGATCGCCGAGAAGCGTGGCCGCAACGTCGACGCATTGGAAGCCACCGTATTCGAAGCCAAAGCCTACTCCGCAGAGGAGGCCGTAGAAATCGGGATTGCCGACGTTGTCGCCAACGACCTCGATGCCTTGCTGCACTGGGCTGAAGGCCGCACGTTTGAGACTGCCGCCGGCGAGGTCACGCTATCAGACCTCCTCAACTCCCGCATCGAAGAGAGCGAATACAGCATCTGGGACCGCTTCCTCGGCGTAATCGCCAACCCCAACCTCGCCTTCCTGCTCATCTCACTCGGCAGCCTCGCACTCATCGTCGAACTATGGAACTTCGGATCCTTCATCCCCGGCACCATCGGAGTCGCCCTTCTGATCATCGGTTTCGCCGGTGTAGGGCAGCTCCCATTCCAATGGGCCGGAATCGTGCTCATCATTCTGGCCGTGGTCCTGCTCGCCGCCGAGATATTCGTCACACCAGGATTCGGATTCTTCGGAATCGCTGGCGTGATCGCGCTCGTATTGGGCGGGCTGTTCCTTTTCCCGTTCCCGTCAATCGAAGCGCCCGAACTTCCCGGCGGACAGATTCAAGTCAGCAGATGGCTCCTCGGCGGAATCGGCGCCGTGCTGCTCGCATTCGTCATCTGGATGATCTACGAAATACGCAGAGTCTCCCGTTCAGAGTCGTACATCCCAACCGGTTCGTCCCAACTACTTATCGGCCAAACCGCACTCGTAACCAAAACCCTCAACCCCGAAGGCGAAATCTACGCAGCAGGAGAACACTGGACAGCCCACACCGCCGACAGAACCCGCATCGAAACCGGCAGTACAGTCGAAATAACCCAAATCGAAGGCGTAACCCTAGTCGTAGAACAACAGGAAGACCAATCACCCGAAAACTAAGGTTCCCTACCCCCGCACCACATACCCGTAGGGGCGATCCCTTGTGGTCGCCCTACCAACCCAACCACCAACAATTACGTTTACCATCTCGCGCCCCCTTTCGTCCCACGAAAGGGGGCGCGAGCGAAGCGAACGGGGGTATGCCCGGGGCCGGGAGGGGCCCACACCAACCAAACAACCACGTCTCCTTCCTCCCACCAACAAACCAACCACCACCCCCACCACATCCATCCTCTCCATCCTGTGCATCCATGCAATTCCACCGTCCGCGATAACCTAAACCACAAGCAAGGAGAACCACATGGCAATCATCAACTTCATCCGTGACTACGAGAGGGTAGCCCGTTTCCGCCTCGGCAAGTTCGAAGGCATGAAGGGACCAGGCATCGTCTTCTCAATCCCGATCGTCCACCAAATCCAAAAGGTCGACACCCGTACTGCCGTCCTCGAGATTCCCCGACAGACAAACATCACCAAAGACAACGCTCCGATCGACATCGACTTCCTCGTGTACATGCGGGTAGACCTCAACCAGGCCGAAAGGGCGGTGTTAGAAGTTGAACACTACACATCCGCCGTCGTCGGTCTCGCGACTACAACCCTTCGAGCCGTAGTCGGCGACATCAGCCTTGACGAAGTCCTGTCGCAACGTGAACGCATCAACGAGCTCATCCGGACCCGACTCGACCAAGAGACCGGACGCTGGGGCATCAAAGTCACCAACGTCGAGATTCGAGAGATCGAACCACCCAACGACATCCAAGCCGCGATGACCAGACAGATGTCCGCTGAACGCATGAGGCGCTCCATGGTCCTCGAAGCCGACGGCCAGCGTGAAGCCGCCATCACCGTCGCAGAAGGGCAGAAGCAGTCCGAAATACTCAAAGCCGAAGGTGCCAGACAAGCCGAGATCCTCAAGGCAGAAGGTGACCAGCAAGCCGCGGTATTGAGAGCCAACGGATTCGCCGACGCCCTCCAACGCATCCAAGACACCGCCAGCGGCCTCGGCGGAAACACCATGACCCTCCAATACATGGACGCACTCAAAGAGATGGCCGCCGGCGAATCCACCAAATTCGTCCTCCCCATGGAAATGACCAGACTAATGTCCGGCATCGGCAACGTCATGACCGGCGCCTCCACCACCGAAGACTAGCCCCTTTCGCAGATCACAAAGGGGATACCCTGTGCAGGGTTTCCCCCGCTCGCGGGGGAAATGTGCCACGGAAAGCGACTACGGCTACGGCGTGGCAGAAGGACGAAGGGGGTGCGAGCAAGCGAAGCTCCGCTAGCAGTGGGTACCCGGGGCAAGGCAGACCAAACCACTCCCCAACCTCTCCACCGCAACAACCCATCCGACTACGACCCCCTCTCCCTTGATGGGAGAGGGCCAGGGTGAGGGTGAGAGGGTGGCCATGGGGCGGCACCACGCCTCCCACCAATCCGCCCAAATCCGCCGCGAAACCCAACAACCAAAACGCCACCGTTACCATCCCTCCCTAATCATCAGTATCCTAGTCCACAAACCCCAATATTTTTTACGTTCAATTTCGCCTCTACCCCCGTTTACCCAGTCTTGTCAACGCATACCCAATTCACCTATCTTAGTTTTACGTAAAAAAACATACAATTTCATCCAATTCTCTTCCATTTCCCACCCGAAATCATCCAAATTCCACCGCAAACCCACTGAATAAACTCGCCACAATCAGAGCGATCAATCTCCACCTCCGCCTACCAAATTCACCTCCCCAATTGACGGTTCAGCGGCCAAACATTACACCAGCAATTCCATTCGATCCCGCAATCCCGACAAGCAATATCATGCTGCAATTCCCCAGCCCATTTCCATGTCAAAAGATTCCTGGACCTCCATCGAATCCGCCGTCGACCCCGACGGTCCACATCGACTCCTCGCCGGTCTGAGAGGGCAGGGAAGTATGAGATTTCGACCCCGCTCGACTCACGAAATCGCCCGCGAACCCCGCCAAAAAATCCTTTGAACTTCGTCAAAAACCGAACTTGCCGCGAACTTGCCGCATTTCCGGCAATTTCGCGGCAGGAAGGCCAAAACTTGCCGGAACTTGCCGTAAAATGCCGGAAAGTTGCCGCTCAACAAGCAAGTTATGCCCAAACTCGGACAACGCGAATTCCCCGAAATCCCTCTCGAAGAATCCGTCGAGCTCGCCCGCCGCATCCACCACGAACTCGCCGGTGTCGTCCGCAGAGACGGCCTCGCAATCGTTTTGGGCATGTCACCTAACGGAGGCGCCTTCGGAGCACGTGTGAGCGCATTGAGGTTGTGGGGGCTAGCCAAAGGACGCAGCACAATCTCCCTTACCGACATAGGAACTCAGATCGCCACATGCACCAACTCATACCAAGAAATCGAACTCATGCGCGACCTCGCCGCATCCGTTCCTCTCTTCAACGAGCTACATGAAAAAATCGGCGATTCCAGCGTCGATCAAAGCATTCTGGCCGTCATGCTCCAAGAAATCACCGGCGCAGAAATGAACGAGGTAGCACGCCGAGTCGTCATGATTGATCGAATATTCTCAGGCATTCGGACCCTTCTCGACCCAGAATCCGGCCCATCATATCAACAAACATCCACATCCGAATCCGGCCAAGTTGCCCCGCTGCTTCCCGGCTGGATCGAATTCCGTTACGACGACGGAGCACTCAGACTACGCGAAACCGTAGAAAACCTAGACGTCCTAATCGGCACCTTGGAAACCCGTCGCGACCGCCTAATCGACGAGCACCTCACAGATAATCCTTAACCTTCTCCGCCAACCGTTGCGTCATCCCCGGCGTCGATGCCAACTCCAACTCGCTCGCCTCCCGAATCGCCTTTACACTCCCAAAACGCCGCATCAAAGCACGTTTCCGAGACGGTCCGATCCCCGGTACAAGGTCCAACGCAGACTTCAACGACGTCCGTCCCCGCGTCTTCCGGTGATACGTGATCGCAAACCTATGCGCCTCATCCCGGACCTGCTGCAACACAAATAGCGAAGGAGCATTCCGGGGCAAACGTATCGGATCCGAACTGTCCGGTGTGTAAAGTTCCTCTTCCTTTTTCGCAATCGACGCCAATGGAATGTCAGCGACACCAAGGTGCAACATCGTTGCCAACGCGGACGAAAGCTGTCCCTTACCACCGTCGATTAGCACCAAATCCGGCGTTATCCCAAACGAATCGCTCGATTTCGTCGGATCAGATTCCTTTGCCGCCTTCTCGCGGGCCGCATTCAAACGCTTGAATCGCCGCGTCAAAACCTCCCGCATCGAAGCGAAGTCGTCGTTCCCATCCACTGTGTTGATCTTGAACCGCCGGTATTGCGAAGTCGCCGGCGCACCGTTCTCAAACACTGACATCGCAGCCACCGAAGACGTCCCCTGAATGTGGGAAATGTCGTAACACTCGATCCGATGGGGGCGAGCAGGGAGGCTCAACGCTTCCTGCAGATCGTCCAAAGCACGCCCCATCAGGTCCGAGTTGGACTGCCACTTCAATTTCAGCTGCGCGAGCCCCTGTACGGCGTTCTCGCGGGCCATATCGACCAGTTTCCGCTTCGGCCCACGTCGCGGAACGTTGATCTCCATCTTGGCACCACGACGCTCCGTCAGCAGTTCCTGCAACACACCAGCGTCTTCCACCTCCGCCTGCGTCAAAATCCGACGCGGCATGTGAGGATTGCCGACGATGTAGAACTGCTCGATGAACTTCGCGATGACGTGCGAATCCGAGTCGTCAAACGTGCCCGCCATGATGAAGTTGTCACGACCCACCATGCTCCCGCGACGAATAAAGAACACATCGATCCAAGATTCGTCACTGCCTTTCTCACACGCGATCACATCCATGTCTTCTTGACCTATACCCACCACCTTCTGGTCCTCGTACACGATCTTCATAGCGTTCAAACGGTCGCGAAGCGCAGCAGCGCGCTCGAACTCGAGGTTTTCCGCTGCATCCGACATCGAATCCTGGAGCTCCATCACCACCTTGTTCGTGTCGCCTTGTAGGAATGAGATGACCTGATCGATGACCTTGTCATACTCTTCCTTATCCGCGTATCCCGTGCAAGGTGCGACGCAGCGCTTGATGTGGTACTCCAAACAAGGCCGCTCCTCCTCACCCGTGATCTTCATCGTGCAAGACCGGTAGGGGAACAGCTTCTTCAGAAGATCCAACGTCGTCCTCACCGAGTAAGCCGAGGCGTAAGGCCCGAAATACCTGGCACCGTCCCGCTTAGATCGCCGCCTAGTGAAGTAAACCCGCGGGAATTCGTCCTCCAGGTCCACCTTGATGTATGGATACGTCTTGTCGTCCTTCAATCGCGCATTGAAGCGAGGCTTATGCTGCTTGATCAGCGAGTTCTCCAACAGCAACGCCTCACGTTCAGATTCCGCCAAGATGTAGTCGAAATCGTGGATCAGCTTCACCAACCGCTTGGTCTTACCAGTCAACTTCCCCTCGTTCGAAAAGTACGAACGCAACCGGTTCCGCAAACTCACCGACTTCCCCACGTACAGAATCTGCCCACTCTTCCCCCGCATCGTGTAAACCCCAGGTTCGCGCGGCACGGCAGCCAACCTCTCCGCAAAGAGATCGGCTCGGGAAGGGGATTCTGTGCTGGACGTCGTCATCTAACGGCAAAATGCGGGAATGGTGTGCTACGAGTCAGTGTAGTGGACGAACTGACTCCGTCTAGCAAGCGCCGTACCTCGCTACGGCGGGGGAAGCCACAGGGGATTCTAAGTCGGGCGACCCTGAAGATCGCCTACAAAACGATCGTAAAGACCGCAAGCGCGACTACGATGCCCGCCGCTAAGATGCCCATCTTCCGTATTTCGCGTGGGAATGTACGGGCGTAAACCTCTGATCGCGTGCGTTGAGTGCGCCGTGCGCCTCCCGGGCGCTGTCGGTCGACTGCTGCGCTGGTCGCGGCCAAAACTGGCGATGGTTCGACTACCGCTTCAACCTGGTCTTCTTCGCCCGATTCACGTCGGCCAGTAGGGCGTTCCGACTGGACGAAGACGTTAGGGCGGCGTCCACTTCTGCGTCGATTTCTGTTTCTTGGTGGCATAGTCGGATGATGTGTTTTGAACGTGCTGTGTTTCAGATTCTATGCGACGCAGTCAGTTGAGACCGCCGCGTGCCTCCATCTCGCGTGCGGCATCGACCGTGATCTTGACCGCGTAATCGATCCCGACGTCCGAGGTGTTCCACATGAAGTGGTAGAGGAAGGGATCGATCGGGCTCGACCCAAAGGCCTTTTCGAAGTAGCGGTGTTGGGCCGTGTCGGAGTGCATGATGAAGTCTCTCGCCTCTTCAATGCTGATGTTCTCGCGTTCGGCTACCCGTTTTGCGCGGTCCTCCATCCGACCCACAACCCCAACCCGCAGCACGTCTGGCCGTTCCATGAGAATAGCGCCTCCGCCACGGCTCAATATCACAATGTTCCCTTGCTCGGCGATGTCTTCGATGACTTCGCGGGTCGTCGCGATGAATCGTTCGTCGTCGATCTCCTCGGCGGTCGTGTGAGGTTCCTCTTCGTACTCAGAGTACTGCCGTGAGATCAAGTCCTCAACACCGGGTCCGAAGTAAGGATCGCCGCCCATGCCTGCCACTGCCGAACGCTCCAACACCCGTTGGACTCGCAGTGCTAACCGATTCACCAATGAAGGCACGCGACGCTCTTGGTCTACAAGTGCGCGCATTGTGGCGTTCACCCGGCGAGCGATTTGGGCAAGAATCAGGCGGTCGACAAAGTCGATCTCCAACTCACGTGCTACTAGTCGCCCGAGATCGGGCGCGCCCGCGCCTACTCGGCCTTCGACAGTAATTATTGGCATGGCCGCTCCTTCTCGGTGTCCCGTTAGTGTTCGCGGTACGTTCAGTCGTTCCAGCTTGGTTCAAACGGTGGTTGTTCTCCATTATCGCTTGATACGGAATTCACGGCAGGAACTGGATTTCAAGCGTATTACCATCAACAAGGTTGACCTCTTGTGTCCGTCAACCATCAAGCCGAGAACCGAAATTTCGAGGGCATAATCCGTCGGATGCCAGTCGGAGCCATAACCTCACAACGCTGGCGCGAAAATGCGCCAATCACGTTCACCCCGGAGAACCGGCCCGTCGTGGGATACGACGGCGTGGTCGCATCTACGCATGCGCTCGGATCCGCTGCGGGCGCTGAGATTATGGCCGCTGGTGGCAACGCGATCGATGCCGCGGTCGCCACGCTGTTCGCGTTGTCAGTCGTGGAACCCATGAAGATGGGCATCTACGGTGCAGGGTTCATGAATATCCGTCTTGCCGATGGCAGGCGTATCGCGATTGACAACTATTCACAAGCGCCGGCAGCGGCAAAAATCGACATGTTCACGCCGGTTTCCGACGAGTGGCCGAACTACATGCGTGCCCGTGGCGACCTCAATCAGACCGGCGTTTTGGCGTCCGGCGTGCCCGGAGCGCTAAAAGCATGGTGCGAGTTGCAGTCAGAATTTGGCAATCTCTCACTCGCTGAAGTCATGGCTCCCGCAATCAACCATGCGGAAAACGGATTCCGCGCTTCACAGCACTACTGCAAGTTTGTGGACGACAACTCAGATGCTCTTCGTGGTTTTAGCGCCACCACAAACATCTTCATGCCTGGCGGAAAGGTCCCGACTCTGGGCGATCTAGTCGTTCAACGAGATCTAGCCAGCACCTTGAAAAGGATCGCGTTGGATGGCCCAAGTTACCTTTATGGAGGTGATCTCGGCCACGAGATAGTTCGTTATTCCCAATCTAACGGCGGCATCATCACGATGGCGGACCTGAACAGTTATCAAGTCCGTCGAACCGACCCGATCTCCGGCACGTATAGGGGCTACACGTTGACGGGCCCCACGCCTTCGTCCGCCGGTGGGTTGCATCTCATCGAATTCTTGAACGTGATGCAGTTACGCGACGTCGGAGGCATGAGATTCGGCCGCAGCGCGACGATACATCTGATGGCGGAAGCGATGCAGTTAGTCTTCGCCGATCGAAATCGATACTTGACCGACCCCGAGTTCGGTGAAATCCCATTCGATCGCTTGCTCTCCGATTTCCACGCGAGGGAGTTGATGAGCCAGATCCTTCCCAACGCGGTCATGCCGGAGTTACCGACACCCAAACTGGCTGAATCGGACAACACATCGCACGTGACGACAGCCGACAGAGAAGGCAATGTCGTCGCTGCGACGCAGACCATCAACCACATCTTCGGCTCGAAGGTAGTCGTGCCAGGAACGGGCGTCCTGCTCGACAACACGATGGCCAATTTCGATCCTCATCCGTATCAGGCCAACTCCGTTGAACCCATGAAGCGCGTAGCAAGCAGCATGGCGCCGGTCATTGCCTACAAAGGTTCGAGGCCCGCATTCGCCTTGGGCCTACCCGGCGGAATTCGCATC
This sequence comes from uncultured Dehalococcoidales bacterium, assembly GCA_964424025.1. Lineage (GTDB taxonomy): Bacteria > Chloroflexota > Dehalococcoidia > Lucifugimonadales > Lucifugimonadaceae > Bin127. The sequence goes on from CAYRHG010000001.1 coordinate 22,230, forward strand.
TGGACTTCAGTAGCGCAGGCGATTATGAACATCGTTGACCACGGGATGACCGCCCAGGAAGCCGTTGAAGCCCCCCGGATGTTTACGCAGGGCCAGGAAGTTGAACTCGAGCAGGAGTTCGGTTCAGAAACCGCCGATTCCCTGCGAAACATTGGCCACGACGTGACGATGGTGAACAACGTGGCGGGCGGAATGAACATCATCGAATTTGGCGAAGATTCGTCCCTCGCCGGATCTTCGTGTTGGCGTTCGGACGGCGGCGCTGTGGCAGTCAGCCGAGGCGCTGCCCGAGAAGGCGTCGGTTTGACCGTATTCGAACCGAGCCACGGTTCCGCCGCATCTGACTAGACCCACTTTGAGGGACATCATTGGCCGAAGTATTGAAGGCGCGCTCCGATCGTTTTGAATTGGTCTGTGCCGCGTGCAGAGCCGTCGCGGACAGCCCATCGGTTCGGAACGTGTACTGCGGATGCGGCGGGATCTACGACGTCCGATATTTCGATCCGTCCGACGCGGTTAGCGGATTGCCGTTGTCGTCGACCAAACTTTCTGCGGACCTGGGACAAGGGAACACTCCGTTAGTCATGTTGGACGATTTGGCGCAGCACCTCGGAATCAATTCGTTAGCGGCCAAGTTGGAGTTCTGTTCGCCCACCGGATCGTTCAAAGATCGCGGCAGCACAGTCTTGATTTCGGCCGCGGCAGAGGAGGGCATAGGTGAGTTTGTAGAAGACTCTTCCGGCAACGCAGGTGCTTCGATGTCCGCCTACGCAGCTCGCGCTGGTATCAAAGCGCACATCTTCGCACCGTCTACCGCTGCCGCTGGCAAACTGGACCAGATACGGATTTTCGGCGCCGAGCTGCATTTGATCCACGGTCCAAGGCAGGCAGCCACCGATGCCGCGGTAGCATTCGCAGAAAAGCATCGCATCCCATATCTGTCGCACGCACTGAGCCCGTGGTTCGCTGAAGGCGTCAAATCGATGGTTGCCGAGATTGTGTCCACCGGTTTCAACGCCACCGACATCGTCGCGCCGGCGGGTAACGGGGCGCTGTTGATCGGAAGCTATGCCGCCTGCCACGATATCGATCGACCGCGCATTCACTGCGTGCAGTCAGACGGAGTTCAACCCTTAGTCCGAGCCGTAAATGGCGAGGGTTGGGACGTTGATCAAGCACGCCCAACCGTGGCCTCCGGGATTTCTGTCAGCATGCCACCTAGGGCTACGCAGGCGTCGCGTGCGGTGGTGAATTCGGGTGGTTCAGCGGTGGCAGTCACCGACGCTTCGATGTTGAAATGGCAAAAACGGTTAGCCGAAGACGCCGGTATTTTCTGCGAAGTAACCTCGGCAGCTGCGTTCGCAGGCCTCGAAATGCTGGTTCGATCGGGAAGCATGGGCAACGACGACAGAGTCGTCGTGCCAGTCACTGGTTCGGGACTGAAGGAACCCTTGGGTTAGCGACTACCAAGCGGCGGCGCGAAAACTATCCCTCCAACGTGTCAGGGATATCTAGGTGTGTCGCGTCAGGCAGGTCGCCGCAAGTCGCAACTTGCGAGAAGGTGCCGCCGGGTATTGAAACCGCTATCGAGTGGTTGCCGTCGAGGATGGTGGAGATGTGCCGATCGGGCAATTCGGATTCCGAGACTCCGCCGATTGCGGGGTCGAGGGTTGCAACCCATCTGAATTCGTCCAGATTGCGCCAGTTTTCGCACCTGCCTTGGCGAATGCTGACCTGTTGGATAGTGCCAGGCGCCGGTAAGACCGTTACCTTCACGCTCATTCCCCGCTCTGTCTGGGCGATTACTCCGGCCCCTTGTTGGCCGAAGCCTTGCAACCCAATGTTGAAACCGATTTGAACCTGACCGTCGTCTTCGTCCTGATAGATCGTCGGTGTCGGTGTGATCGACATTGCTCCGGGGGTGGCCGTAGGTAACACGATGGCGGTCGGTTCGGCGTCGTCGCCGCACGCAAACGCGAGCACCCCGAATGACGTGCCGAGGATTGTCAATAGCGCGCTTCGGGCAAAAGTGGGTAGGTGCATCTTGAGCATGGGAATCGATTCTATTTCTAAGCGTCGGCTTCACCGAACGCTTCAGCGAATCCGTCGAGAGAACCGTGCAGAACCGCATCATCCACGCAGTAAGACGCTCTGAAGTAACCGCCCATACCGAATCCGACACCCGGGACGACTAGCACCAACTTAGATTTCAACAATTCGACGAAAGCGACATCGTCAGGCATCGGTGACTTGGGAAAGAGGTAAAAACCGCCGTGAGGCAGATTGGTTTGGTAGCCGATTTTGGTCAGGCCGGAGTAGATGATGTCGCGCTTGCGACGGTATTCTGAGATGTCCACCGTCGCACGTTGCAGATTGGCGACGACCCGTTGCATGATCGCTGGCGCGTTGACGAATCCCAACGTCCGCAACATAAATACACAAGCGTCCATCAATTCCACTCGTCCGGGATCAGCTGGATTTAATGCGAGATACCCGATCCGTTCACCCGCTAGACCCAGATCTTTCGAGTGCGACGTCGCTACGATCGTCCGTGGATGGTGTTCGAAGACGAACGGGTATTCAGCGTCTGTATAGATGAGTTTGCGGTAAGGTTCGTCGGTGATGATGTAGATCTCCGTACCAAAGCGCGCCTCCGCGGCTTGTAGAACTCGCCCGATCTCCGCAATCACTGATTCTGGATAGATCACGCCCGAAGGGTTGTTCGGTGAGTTGATGATGATAGCCCGGGTGCGCTCGTTGATCTGCGCAGACAGCGACTCGAAGTCAGGCATGAAATCGGGTGTCGACTGTGCCTCTCGGTAAACGCCTTTGGCATGCTGGACGTAGAAGATGTACTCGGCGAAATACGGCGCAATGATGACAACCTCTTCGCCCGGGTCCAACAGCGCGCGCAGCGCAACATTGATCGCTCCTGCAGCACCGACGGTCATCAAAATGTCAGTTGGTTGGAAATCGGTTCCAGATTCCTCCGTTAGGGCTTCTGCGACGGCGGCGCGTGACTCGATGAATCCGGGATTTGGCATGTAGCGGTGCAGTCCCAGACCCGGTTCACTCGCAATTTCCGCAAGCGAGCGTTTGAACTCAGGCGGTGGCTCCAACAGCGGATTACCCAACGACAGATCGAACACGTTGTCCGCGCCATGAATTGTCTTGAGTTCCATCCCTTCCTCGAACATGCGCCGAATCCAAGAGCTCTCTTGCATCTGCCGCCGTGCCAGTTTTGAGATTGCCATACCGATCTCTTTCTCCAAAAGTCGAGAGGCTCAATCAGCCACGTCTACGGTTGTTGCGCCGTTTGCGGCGAACCGTTGGACGACCTACCCGTTGCCGACGATTCGTTTTTTGCTTTCCTTCATCTTCTCGTGGCGCAAACATCCGCGCCAAGAACCCCGGACCGCCGCTGTTGGGGACAACGACCACGAAGGTGCCAGCCATCTTGTCATGCCACCCTTGATGGTTCTTATCGAACAACACCCAGATGATGCCGATGCCGAAAGTGATCGTTGCGACGAATCTGCCAACAACCTCGCGCGGTATCGCGACCGCGACTCCGGGTTTATTTCCATCCTCATCGACAACTGAGATTCCGGCCACCCACTTGCCGATCGTACGTCCGAAAATCCCGGTCGGGATTATGAAGTAGGCGAGAAAAATGAACACGTCGATGACGCCTGTCTGAACGTTCGGAACATTCAATATGCCTTCACTGTTGCCGAAAATCGGGCCCAGAATGAAGATCAACATGAGCAATATCCCGATGTCAATCGCGAAGGCATAGACGCGACGAAGAGGCCCAGCGTACTCCAGACCCAAGGATTCGATCGACCGTGACTCAATTGAAGGTTCGGACGTTGGCGGTCGTTCTGATCGGACGGGTTCATCGACGACTTGATGTTCGTCGGACTCAACCTGGCGTGATCGATGTCTGCGTCGAGAAGTGGTCATTGCAAGCGATTGAGATTGTATCGCTTGGTGGCGTTTGGACTTACACTAACAACCGCTGATCGAAAACCGACGAACGGAGCGAAAATGGGCAGGCTCGAAGGTAGGACGGCATTGATCACTGGCGCTGGTTCCGGCATCGGTGCCGCGTGCGCTGAACTATTCAGCGCCGAAGGTGCGAACGTTTACTGCGCCGATCTTGAATTGGACGCGGCCCAGGCGGTTGCTGATCGCATAAATGGGCGCGGCGGATCCGCTAGTGCCGGGAAAGTCGATGTGACCAATCGTATCGAATGCGATCTGTTGGTCGGGGAAGTGCTCAACCGTTTCGAAGGATTGCACGTTCTTGTGAACAGCGCAGGCGTGACTCCGAGGAAGGCGCCGCCGGAATGGGATTTCGAGGAGAAGTGGGACTGGGTTATCGACGTCAATCTCAAAGGCACGATGCTGATGTCGCACGCCGCATCTGAAGTGATGCTGGCTTCAGGCTATGGATCAATCGTGAATTTGGCATCGATCATCGGATTAGTCGGCTATTCCGAGGGCATGAGCGACGGTTTCAACCCGTACCCGCACTCCAAAGGGGGCGTGGTCCAAATGACCCGAGACATGGGCGTTGCCTTCGCCAAACAGGGCGTACGGGTGAACGCGCTCTGCCCGGGATTCACGTATACGGCCCTTACTAAGTCACTTACCGACGATGACGACACACGTTTGCGTCTCGAATCGCTGCACCCGATGGGCCGGCTCGGCGAACCGATTGAAATCGCATACGCCGCCCTGTATCTAGCTTCAGACGAGTCATCGTTCGTGACCGCGTCAATGCTGCCTGTAGACGGTGGATACACAGCAGGGTAACCGAGTGATTAATCAAGCGAAGTCTATTGAAACAGCGACGGAGGCAACTGGATTGAGTCGATTAGAAGGCAAGGTAGCGCTCGTAACCGGCGGCGGCAATGGCATCGGGGAAGCCAGCGCGAAGCTGTTCGTCGATGAAGGCGCTCAGGTGGCAATAGCAGATTTAAATATTGACGGCGCCGCGAAGGTTGCGGCGGATATCAACGAAACGGGTGGGAACGCCGTCGCGATTAACGTCGATGTGACTGATGATGAAAGCTGTGCGTCCGCCGTGGACGCCGCGATCGACGAATTCGGCAGGGTTGATGTTTTGGTTAACAGCGCCGGCGTAGGTTCGCGAAGCGCGATGAATATGACCTACGAGGAACGCTGGCAGTTTGTGATCGACGTCAACCTCAAGGGCACAGTTTTGATGACTCGCCACACCGTCGAGCAGATGAAAGAGCAGGGCGGAGGCGCTGTGGTCAACATCGCGTCGATCCGTGGTTTGATCGGCTACCCGTCGTTCGTTACCGACGGCTTCAATCCGTATCCGCATTCCAAGGGCGGTGTGGTAAACGCCACCCGCGACATGGCGCTCGGTTTGGCTAAGTCGAACATCCGGGTGAATGCTGTCTGCCCGGGTTTCACGCACACCGACATGACCCGAGGAACTAGAGAAAATACGGAAATGTACGACCGCATCGTCGCTTTGCATCCGATCGGCCGCTTCGCACAACCTATCGAGATCGCCCGAGCGGTGCTTTTCCTCGCGTCTGACGAAGCATCATTCGTCACCGGGGCGTGCCTCGTCGTTGACGGAGGTTTTACGGCCCAGTAGATCGAAGCGTCGATCTCACGGAGTGTTTGGTTAGGCCGTAACCGTAGCCAACTCTTGCGACACCGCCGATCCATTGTCCATCGTGCTGCGGACCGGCTTGCCCATCACATCGAAAACCTCATCGGCGCTTGCAATGATCCACGGGTCTGCTTCGTAGACCACGTCGTGGTCCTTTCCGTGATACGGCAGCAAGTTGAGAACGTGCCGGATCGAGTTGATCCGCGCCCTCATCTTGTCGTCCGATTTGATGACGTACCAAGGTGCGAACTCCGTGTGCGTGTGATAGAACATCGCCATTTTGGCGTCGGTGTAATCGTCCCAACGATGGTACGAGGCAAGGTCGACCGGGCTCAATTTCCACTGTTTCAGGGGATCCCTTTGCCGACGTTTAAACCTACGTTCCTGTTCAATTCGACTCACTGAGAAATAAAGTTTGATGATACGGATCCCGGCGTGAGCCCACATCTCCTCTACCAACGGGGTGACCCGCAGAAACTCGTCGTACTCATCATCGGTGCAGAATCCCATCACTTTTTCCACACCGGCTCGGTTGTACCAAGACCTGTCGAATAGTGCGATTTCGCCCGTAGTGGGAAGATGCCGCACGTAACGCTGGAAATACCATTGTCCAGCTTCTTCAACCGTCGGTTTCTCTAGTGCGACAACCTTAGCGCCGCGCGGATTCAGATGCTCCATGAATCGCCTGATCGTGCCGCCTTTGCCCGCCGCGTCACGTCCCTCGAAAATGATCACTACCTTCTCGCCCGTGTTGCGTACCCAGTTCTGCATCTTGACCAATTCGATCTGTAGCGGAAACTTGTGTTCGTAGTAAGCATCCAGGCTGATTTTCCGTTGGTACGGATACGCGCCTTCGCGGAAGAATTCGGAACGCTCTTCGGATGACAAGTTGTCAGGATCTGCAGGAGCGCGGAAGTTCCGAAGCTTTCCGCGAGTCATATCGTCTTCAAACGCGTCGCCGTATTTTGTGGTGTAAAAACCGTGGGCGCGCTCGCTCTTTGAGCTCGTGTAATTGGTAGGGCGTTCGTGTGCCATAGGAAACGCTCTCGATTATTCGCCGACTGTTCCTCAAGTGGTTACCAATATATCAGCGTCGCAGTTGAATTAAGTCGACGCGACGGCTCAGACCCCAAGGCTGTCAACTATCAGCCCGACGAACGTTAGATTTCGTTGAAACGATCCGGCGAAACGATGGGTGGAACATCTTCACCGTCGACGATGCTTGAACTCAACCACTCCGCCATCAAAGGTGAGAGGAGTATTCCCTTCTTGCCAGCGCCGTTTGCGTAATACAGACCTTCAACCTTGCTCGACGCGCCGACTATCGGGTAGCCGTCAGAGGCGACAGGACGAAGGCACGCGGTCGATTTGACGACGCGCGAATTGGAGAGGGTAGGGAGGTAGTCAGTGACACCGTTCCAAATGTGTCGACGACCTTCCTCAGTGACGTTTCGATTGAATCCGCGATCCCACTCGTAGGTGCCCGCCCAAACAGTCCCATCTGGCTTGCGCCCAACGTTGAATCCGTTGAATCCGACGCGGTTTTGCAGATCGTCGCCTCCGCGCTCCAATCGGAGTATTTCACCTTTTATCGGTTTGATCGGTAGTGCAGGTACGCCCTTGATGTTTGACACCCAAGGCCCAGTTGCCGCAACCACGATCGGAGAGTCGATCCTGTCTCCACTCGCTAACGCCAAGCTTTGTATCGCACCGCCAACGGTTTCGACTTCGGCGACCTGACCGACTATGAACCGAGCACCTCGACGCTTGGCTTCCTGAGCCAAGGAAACTGTGAAGTTAAGACTGTCGAGTTCCCATCCGGCATTCACGATCGAAGCTGCCAACATACCTTCGCGAATTGCGGGTTCCAAGTCATACAGCTCATCCGGACCGATCGTCTCGGCTTCAAAACCTTCGGAACGCATCCAGTCGACATCGACGGTCAAACCGTCGGCGGATTTTTGGTCGTCTGCCAAAGATAGCGACGTGACACGTTGCAACTGCCAATCGTGATCTCCTTGTGGTTCCAACTTTTCGTAGAGATCGATGTGTCTGGATATGGCTTCCCGATAATGGTCGGTCATCGGGCCCGGCACACCGCTGCCAAAATGGGCGGACAGGCCGCCCCAAGCGTATGCAGAAGCGTTGAAGGCGATGCCATCGCGCTCGATCACAAGTGGCTTCAAGCCACGACGCGCCAACTGGAGAGCGGCTGCGCAACCGACTGCGCCAGCACCGATTACCACGACGTCGGCCGTTCGATAAGAGTTCAATTCACGATCCCAATGGAGATTTCAGGGTTAGATCCTCGCGCATTGAATCATATCGTCGTGAGATTTAATCCTCGCGGTTGGCTGGTCTGCATCCGGACAGCTCAACGACGAATGTGGATCCATCGCCTATCTCACTCGTCACCGAGATAGAACCGCCGTGCGCTTCGACGAGCCGTTTAACAATGGTTAGCCCTAAACCGGCGCCGCCGGTTGAACGAGTGCGAGAAGTGTCTACGCGATAGAACTGATCGAATACGTGCCCGATATCCGCTTCGGAAATACCATCGCCTTGGTCGCTCACACTTATTTGCACGTTACCGGATTCTTCGCTCTGTTCAACCCGCACAGCGACTTGGGAGTCGGGCGGGGAATGTTGGATGGCATTTTCGATCAAGTTCTGCATGACTTGAATCATCCTAGTTCGATCGATCTTGACGAGCGGTAACCCATCCGTGATATCCGATACCAACTCGACTCCAGCATCCAATGATCGAGGTTTGGACGCTTGCACCACGTTTTCGACGATGGTTTCAACTCGATCCGGGTACATTTCAAGTTTCAACGCCCCGGCATCGGCTATCGCCAAAAGCCGGAGATCTTCGACGAGTGTCGATAGATGCAAAGTCTCATTGTGGAGGGTATCTATCGTGTCAGCGTCCGGTTCGACAACACCATCCTTAACAGCCTCCAGATAGCCGCGAATATTCGTCAGTGGAGTGCGAAGTTCATGGGCTATGTCGGCAGTCAATCGCCTGCGACGCGTTTCTTCCGCTTCGAGTTCCGACGCCATCGTGTTGAACGCGGATGCGAGTTGTCCGACTTCCCCACGATGATCTGTCCGCACACGTTGATCCAATTCGCCTTTACCAAGCCGCTCCGCCGTTTCGGTCAACTCACGCATCGGAGCGAAGGCCCGCCGCGTGAAAAAGGTGATGATGAGAATGCCTGCGAGCCCGCCCGTTACGCCGCTAAGCAATAGGGATTTTTGGAACTCGTCCTGCAGCGCGCTGAGTTGCGGTTCTACGGAGAGTTCGTTCACCGCTTCATCCAGCAGTGCGATCGAATCTTCGGGAACTTCGTCACTGTTTCGGACGACGATCTCCACATCGGGTGAAGTTACGTCGACAACTACAACAGTCGGCTCGAACTTCAACTTCGCAGGTGCGTCGTCATCGAATTCGCTAAGGTCGTCGCCGACTCTTATCTGCCCGTCGAAGACGTCGTCGCCGACCCTTATCGGATTGTCAAAGTCCAACCAAACTTGGAGAGCGGAGCGCTTCTCGAAGCCTGGTCGGGTAAATACCACCTTGCCGCTGACTTGTCGCCCCAACTTAAGGGGAACCGCTCTTAGACCTGAATGCGTTTTGAACCGGTCTGATTCCTTTTGGAATCTGCCTTCTGAATCAGTTGGAAACACGTGCGAATCCGCAACGACGAAACCCTCGTCATCAACTACCGCTACGCGTTGCGAAAAGAGATGGGCGACCTGTTGAACCGAGCCCTGCAAATGGGATAGATCTTGGTTGTAGTCGTAGACCTCCTCAAGCAATACTCTGGCCCGGTCTTCCCGGAATCTGTCAACCTTTTCGCCGTAGTTCTCGACCGCTATGCGCGTGTTGATTGTGGCCCAGAGACTGACCGCGAACAGACAGGCCGCGAGCGACGCGGCAAAACCGAGTACCAATCGGAATTGAAGGGAATGTGTCCACTCACGCAGCTTCAAAACGGTACCCAACTCCGTAAACCGTCTTCAGGTGTCGATCACCGTTTGTGATCTTTTCGAGTTTTCTGCGCAGGTTTGATATGTGAGTGTCAACCGTTCGATCAAACCCGTCGAACTCATAACCGATGGCATTCTCGATGATCTGGTCGCGGCTGACAGTGCGACGATTCGCGTTCATGAAGTACACGAGCAGCCGAAACTCTGTTGGTGTCAGCGTAAGTTCAATTCCATGGACGTGGACGGTTCTGGATTCGAGGTCTACAAGGTACTGTCCGATCGAAATCTCGCCTTGATACCGCTCCTTAGCGTCCGCTTCGCGAACCGATCTACGCAACACAGCTCGCACCCGAGCCATCAACTCGCGAGGACTGAATGGCTTGGTGACGTAGTCATCGGCACCAAGATCGAGGCCGTCGAGACGTTCCTCCTCATCAACTCGAGCCGTAACCATGATGATCGGCACATCGGAATCGATGCGTAATGATCGGCAGATTTCGCTCCCGTCGATCCCCGGCAAGTTCAGATCTAGGAGTATCAGCGATGGGTTCTCGGACCGGGCCAGGTTTAAACCCACAACGCCGTCTCGTGCCGTTACGGCGCGGAATCCTTCATGTGCCAGATATAGGCGGATCAGTTGCGAGACCGATTCGTCGTCCTCGATGACGAGGATCGTCTTTTCCCACTGGTGCGTAAGCGTCGTCATGTCGGATGCGGCTGCTCGGCCGTTTCGTGTTGCCGGTTGACGGTTAACTCCAATTTTCGACTCACAATGGTTGAGAAAATGACAAGATCGTTGTCAGACAGAGGGATGAACTCGTCAAACTATACGAATTCCAACTAGCGTTTAGTTTGCAGATTAGAATCTCGGTAGATAAGTCAACGCGTCTTGTCGCCGTGATCGCGCGACTTGGAAACTAACCTCCGCATATCCAGTTCGATGCAATTCGGCTGATTCGAAACTGAACTCACAATGGGCCGCAACGGCAAGATAAGACGCGCGCCAGGATTCGCAGACCGGGCGGGTCGCGATTTCGAAAGCCTTGATTCGGCGGTACGAACCGCGCGAGAGGTTTTCTACGCCCGCGGCTACCAGCCCATCGAGACGCCGCTGATTGAGCAGACGGAGTTGTTCCTTCGCCGATCTGGGGGACTGCTGTCTAGCCAGATGTTTGACTTCACGGCGCCAGACGGCAGCGACATCAGTTTACGACCTGAATTGACCGCTCCGGTGATCCGTTTCGCGCTGGAACAGCAATCCGAACCGCTACCGCTTCGTTACCAATATGTCTCTCCGATATTTCGCTATACCGAACGACCATTTGACGCGCCGCCGAACTCAGTTCCCACCAAGCGGCAATATGTACAGGCGGGAGCGGAACTGATAGGCGCGCCGCAGCCTTCTGCGGATGGTGAAATCATCGCGATGGCTTATGAGTTGGCGCACAGATTAGACGTCGAACGAACGGTTGTCAGAATCGGGCATGTCGGGTTGATCTGGGAGGCGCTAGAGAGCTTCAGTCTGTCCGAACGGGCGAAACTCTTCCTCGCCAACAACGTTTCGAAATTCGCGGACGGCGATGATCGGGCCGATTCGGTAGAAACGGAAGCTGTGCGCTTAGGATTGATGCCTTCGCAGGGCCAAGACAGCGTCGAAACGCAAACTTCAGCGGCCGAGTTGTTGACGCGGCTCGCATCGGGATCTGTACAACTGCCCAGCGCGACTGAACAGACGTCTAGAACTGCTGAGGATGTGGTTGGAGGATTGCGACGTAAGCTCCAAAGCGGTGAAAGTAACGGCGACTTCCCGAAAGCGATGGAGTTGATGCGAGAGCTTGCGAATCTTCGGAGCGGATACGCCGATACAAGCGGAAACCGCGAGGGACAGGCGGGCGCGTCGGGAAGAGTAGGGCACGAAGGCGTATTCGATCGAGCAACAGAACTTGCAAACGCGTACGGTCTCGATCAACTCAAGAGCCTGAGCAATCTGACAAGAGTCGTCGAAGCGGCCGAAAACGCTGGAGTGAACACTCAAGATATTTCTGTAGATCTAGGTTTAGCCACCTCAATCGCGTACTATTCCGGCACGATATTCGAGGTCAGCACGTACGTTGACAATGAGTTGGTTTCAATCGGTGGCGGCGGGCGATACGACGGACTTGCGGCGTCTCTAGGTTCCGATGAAGAATTGCCGGCCCTAGGTTTCGCCCTCGATCTGGATTCCATTCTCGACCTGATCGATGGACCTGCCTTGGCGGAGACCAGCCGGGAATACGTCGTGCTCCAACCCTCGGACCAAAGTGCTTCTGGCGCAGTGTTGCGGGCAGCGTCAGATCTACGGGCGAAAGGTCGTTCAGTTGTTACATTGTTCGATCCGAATGTCGATGCGAACCGCGTCGCGCAGTCTCTTGGGCAAGCAGATGTAGCTAGGGTTAACTGCATAGGCGACGATGGTTTTTACGACTTGACGTTTGAATGATGGATACATTGCGCCTCGCAATACCTTCGACTGGTGCCTTGGAGCAGGGTGCCGCGCAACTCTTGGCGGAATCGGATGCCGCAGTGAGCCGCGTGAATTCGCGACGCTACACAGCCGATATACCTGCGATCTCTGGTGTCGAGGTGATTTACCAAAGGCAATCTGACATCACGACGATTGTCGATTCCGGAAACGCTGACTTGGGAATAGTCGGACTTGATCGATATCTCGAATCGAGGCTTGAGGACGGTGAGACCTTGGTCGTCGCGCCCGATTTGGAATACGGCCATTCCCGGTTAGTCATCGCCGTCCCAGATTCGTGGCTCGACATCACTTCGATGTACGATCTATCCGATTTGAGCCTCGAGTTTCACGAACGTGGAAGCGACCTCCGGGTCGCCACGAAATACCCTCGCCTTGTCAAGCGCTTTTTCAACCGCAGAGGGATCAACTATTTTTCGATGGTTGCGATCAATGGCGCGCTGGAAGCCGCACCGCGTATCGGTTACGCAGACATCATCGCCGACATATCGGATACCGGCAACACCTTGCGCGAAAACAACCTTCGGACCCTAGTCGATGGTGTAGCGATGAATTCCCAAGCCATCATGATCGGCAATGCCGCTCTCTTGGCAGGATCGGAGGACAAGCTCTCTCTCACGCGACGGTTGTTAGAGCGGATCGAAGCACGGTTGCGATCTCGGTCATATCGTCGGGTTACGGCAAACGTGAAGGGCGAATCCGAAGGCGATATCGCTGAAATGATCCTCGCGTCACCCGATCTTTCCGGAATGGCCGGACCTACTGTCTCACGCGTTTACACGAGTGACGGAAACCAATGGTTCGCGGTCCAGATCGTAACTCGAAAACAGGATGTGTTGAGAGTAGTAGATCACTTGAGGCGTCTCGGGGGGACGGGAACCGCAGTTTCAGACCTGCAATTCCTGTATCAAAGCGAGTGCGGTTTGTATAAACGATTGGTCGAAAACTTGGACCAATTCGCGAAGGCTATCGATCCGTGCTGAGACGCATCTACGGGTTAGAGGCAGCGGTCGCCGCTTTCAAAGACCGAAATGCCGTCGGTGAGGAGCTTGAGCCGTTGACTGATGGCGGCGGCATTTACTCGTTACCTCTTACACCTGAAGCATTTGCAGACAGAGTTATCGCCGATGTGAGCGAACACGGAGACGAGTTCCTTAGGCGCATCACAAAAGCACTCGACGGCAACGTATCCGACCGATTCGAGGTATCTGCAGACGAGCTCCGTTCTTCAAGGCAGCAGTTGCAGCCGAATGAGATTGAAGCTCTAGAGTTGGCGGCCGACCGAGTCAGGAAGTTCCAACGTCGGACGCTTCCAAAGACTTGGCGCGACGCCGCCGCCGGGTACGGAGAAGTAGTGCATCCGGTTAGATCTGTAGGATGTTGTATTCCTGGTGGAACCGCGCCATTAGCATCAACGGTGATCATGACGGCGGTCCCTGCGAAAGTCGCGGGAGTACCTTACGTTTGTGTGGTGACGCCACCCGGTGAAAACGGTATGCCACATCCGGCCGTTCTAGCAGCATGCGACATCGCAGGTGTAGACGCGGTATTCGCCATCGGAGGAGCCCAAGCGGTTGCGGCTTTGGCCGTCGGGACGGAATCCATTCCCAAAGTGGACGTGATCTGTGGTCCCGGAAGCGTATGGGTAACTGCGGCGAAGCAGCGCGTCTACGGCATGGTCGGTGTCGATGGCGTCTACGGGCCCACTGAGACGATGATCGTTATTGACGACGAATCGGATCCGGCCGTTACCGCAGCCGATATGCTCGCACAGGCTGAACACGATGTCCTGGCCGCGCCGATTCTGGTTGCGCTCTCAGATTTAGCAGTTGACGCAGTGGAGTCAGAGTTGGCCACCCAACTGGAAATGTTGCCGCGCGCCGGTATAGCGAACTCCGCTTTGGGAGGCCGGGGAGCGGCAGTGGTGGTCGACTCGATCGACGAAGCGCTCAAAGTAGCCGAAGTATTCGCTCCTGAGCATCTCTGTTTGGGATTTGCCGGAGCAGAACAGTATCTCGAACAAGCCGTTCACGCCGGAGGCATATTTGTAGGAGAGCGTTCGGGCGAGGTGATGGCAGACTATGTAGCAGGTCCTAGTCACGTGATGCCAACCGGCGGATCGGCTCGCTTTTCATCTGCGCTGTCAGCGCGCGATTTCGCGCGCGTCACGCCCTTCCTAAACATGGACGAGGAAACCTTCGAATCGATATCCGGCGCGGCGGCCGACCTAGCTCGGCTTGAAGAGTTAGAGGGGCACGCGAGAGCTTCCGACATCAGACGTCGCGTTTAGGATTGCAATACTCATTCACGAACCGGGGCAGGAAACAATGCGCGACTTGCGAGAAATGATGCGACCACACCTTTACAACCCTCAGGGTTACGTTGGTGCGCAACATTCGGATCATCTCGCAACCGCAGCCGGCATCGACCCAGAAGACGTGATCCGGCTGAACGCAAACGAGAATCCTTATGAACCTTTGCCCGAAATTACAGACGCGCTAGTTGGATTACCCATTCACGAATATCCTGATCAGGATTTGGTTCGCATGCGATCGGCGTTGAGCGATTACACCGGTCGACCACCGGCGCAGGTGATCGCAGGGTCCGGTGGCGACGAGATAATCGAGTTGCTCACGAAATTATTCGTTGCACCAGGCGATTCGATGATTGATTGCCCGCCTACCTTCGGGATGTACGAATTCTGCGCGCGGATTTCTGAAGCGCAACTCATACCCGTTGAACGCCGCGACGATTGGGAGATCGACATCGACGCCACCACCGCCGAAATCGAGCGTACCGGAGCCAAAATCCTCTTCATCGCTTCGCCAAATAATCCAACCGGGAATTTGTTGCCGGACGAAGACGCTCGGGCGATACTCGACACCGGCATCGTTCTGGTCGTTGACGAAACTTACTACGAGTTTTGCGGCGAAACGACTGTGGGGCTCTTGGACGACTACGAAAATCTCGTCGTGTTGCGTTCGTTCAGCAAATGGGCTGGCATTGCCGGTTTGAGAGTCGGTTACGCGATCGGTTCCGAGTTGATCGTCGATCACCTGATGACCATCAAGCAGCCTTACAACCTCAACATCGCGGCGGAATCGGCCGCGTTGGCTGCTCTTGAGCACCAGGAAAAGCTGTTGGCCCGCATTGACAAGCTCACGGCCGAACGCCGGCGCGTTGAGTCTGTCATCGACGAATTGGATGGCATTTCCTACTCACCGTCCACGGCGAACTTCCTTTTGATGAGATTTGATCGGTTCACTGGCGACGAAGCCTATGAACTCTTCGCCCGGCGCGGCATCTTCGCCCGCAAATTCAGCGGTCGCCGACTAGAAAACTCCATCCGCGTCAGCGTCGGTACTCCGCCGCAGAACGATCTGGTTATCGAAGCACTGCACGACCTCATTTGACGTTCTAGGTGCAATCAAATGCAGGCTTTGCGGTGATTGGGCATTCGATAATTGAGGGTTGAGGTGCACGAATGAGCGATCGAACCGCAGATATATCGCGCGTTACCGGCGAGACGGATATCAGCGTTCGGCTCGATATAGACGGTCAGGGCAGGGCGGAGATCGACACACCGATCGGCTTCATGAATCACATGTTGCACGCGCTCGCCAAGCATTCAATGATCGATCTTGCTGTGAAAGCGACGGGCGACATCGAGACCGGTTCGCACCACACTGTCGAAGATACGGCTATCGTCATCGGCCGGTGCCTCGCTAAGGCTCTAGGTGACTGCGCGGGCATCGTGAGGATGTCGAGCAAACACGTCCCACTCGATGAGGCGTTGTCGCACGCAGTTGTCGATCTCAGTGGTCGAGGCTACCCGGTCATCGACATGGGATCGACTTCAAACGCCGGAGATTTCTCACCTGATATGGCGCGCCATTTCTTTGAGTCGATGGCTGCCGAAGGGCGTTTCAACTTGCACCTGACGGTTTTGCGCGGTACCAACGAGCACCACATGATCGAATCTGCGTTCAAAGCCTTCGCCCGAGCATTGCGGGAAGCTGCATCGGTCGATTCGAGAGCGGGCGGCGCGGTCCCGAGCACTAAGGGAACGTTGTCAGACTGACGTCGGCGATCGCGAACGCGTCGGTGATTTTCCCTTTTTGACCTCGAAAGAGGGTTTATGCGCGACTAACTCACGCAGATCAACTGGAGTGCGACGATGACGGATCAAATGAACCGACGTACGGTCATCTTCGAATGGCTGGCATTGTTGGCGATTGTGGCTTCGGTGAGTGTTACTACTTTCGATACCGACATTCCGCATCTTTGGCAAGCGAGTTGGGGACCCGAGAAAGGATGGATCGACGACGTCGCTTAC
>CAYRHG010000002.1:0-9542 GCA_964424025.1 uncultured Dehalococcoidales bacterium
TCGTAGCACACCTCGAAGCTCCACTGTCCCATCTCGCCCCAGTTATTCACCGCCGACACCCACCGTCTCGCGGCGTCATGCTTCGCCCGATCCTGCTCGTCTTCAAACCCCTTCACTTCGACAATCAGCATCGATCCGTCAGTCAGCTCAGCGACAAAGTCGGGCACATAGGTCTTCTCGATTCCATTGAATTCGTAGGGCATTTCGAGGCCAAGGCGCTCGTTGCGGGCATAGCTCTTTACCAGCGTCGATTCCTCGAGCCGGAATGCCGCCGAACTCTCCCACGTTTCGGCATCCACGGCGACCAGATTGATGTGGCTTTTGACCGTGGAGCGGACCGATTTGACCGTCGTGAAGTCGACGGCGGCGGTCGTGCCGGTTGGTTTGATGCGACTCAGTATCGGGTTTAGCGGCGGCTCGCCCTCAAGCTCGTTCGGCTCGATCGCAGTCAGGATGCGTTCTGCAGCAGTTCGCATGTATAACTCCAGACCCAGCTCGCGTTCGTCGACGCCGTTGAACACAACCCTGGTTCGGACGAACTCGCCGACGATCGCGTAAATCTGAGGGAAGAGTAGATGGCGTGAAGCCACCACGGACTCGACGGACCCGTTCAGTCCTTCCGCCGACGTGACTCCGACCAACACGTCCATAATCCGCCGGGCTAGTTTGAATACGATCGTTTGGAGGTGCGTGCTCGAATAGAAGTCTTCACGCGTGTGTTTCGCGAACTCGCCGGGACCGAACAAGGTGGGATTGCCGATTTCATAGCCGACCTGAGGTTTAACGAACGATGCGGTCGGTTCGTCCGACTGGTTGATCTCGAGCGGCTCCATTGCACACACGTCTGCTTTCACGACATTTTGGCGCAAGGCGAAAGCGTAACCTTCGACGTGCGGGAAACAGATCTCGAGATCGGCGCGTTCCGGCAGTGCCACAACGTGGTGTTTTAACTTGTCGTCTGGGGGGGGGCTGTCAGTCGGGCGTCCTTTGTACGGGATCACCGAGAACGGTATGCCATAGACGTCGACGTATTCTTCGGACATCAGGCCGGTTTCGGGATCGACCGTATAGTCCTGCCTTCGCAGACCGCGCCCCACGACCTGCTCGCACAGCAGCTGACTCATGAATGGCCTAAGCCCAAGAATGTGCGTTACGTTATTCGCGTCCCATCCCTCATTCAGCATCTGGACTGAGACTACGCATCTGACCTTGGCGCCCGGTTTGCCCGGTTTGCCGATCGTGTTCACGATCTCTCGCAGTTCGCCGCTGCCGTCGCCGCTCTCATCTTCTTTCACCATCTTCGAGTCGATCCGGATTGTGCGCCGATCCGTCTCTGAATTGCCGAATATCTCGGGGAACACCTCGCCTTGCTCGAAGGTAATGGTTTCGTCAAATCCCCTGCCTGAGGGACGCTTCGTCCTCTCCCTCCGCTCGCCTGAGATCATCTCATACACTACCCGCGCCAGCTCGGTGTCGCTGCACACGATGATCAACACTGGCGGAGTGAAATCGCGACCCGCACTAGCATCTACCATCCGTTCCAATCGATCCTTGTATTGACCCGCGAGAGTTATCACGGCGGCTTGCGCCTTTTCCCACACGATTTCGGGTTTCGGAACCCGTCGCGACCCCGGCCGAAAGTGGCTGCTTTCGAGATCCGCGTATATTGAATGCCAGAGCCTGAAGTATCTGGGCTCTGGCGCGCCTGTGTTGTCATTGACCGGTAGTCGCGGGATCTTGACGATTCCCGACTCGATTGCATCGACCAATCCGAAGTCCGAAACGATCCACGGGAAAGGCGTGCCGACCTCATGTCCAGCTTGGGCGTTGAAGAAAAACGGCGTGGCACTGAGATCGACGCACATCCGGATCCCGCACACTGAGTTGATCCGGTCCAACCCCTCAACCCACCGAGTCGCGCGCGCGAATTCGCTGGCCTGCTCATCAGCCTGCCCCGCCTTTTCGACGTCGTCGTGGATGCGGACAGCAGGTCGGTACGCGTGATGCCCTTCGTCGTTCAACACCAACACCTCTCCGGTGTCGCCTGCGTCGCCAAGAACTCGCTTGACGAAAGCCTCAGGCGACTCTACGCCTTTGTTCACCACAGAGTAGCTAGAGCCTGATTCGGCGTTCGGAGACTCAAGTGCAAGTTGGTGCCAGTTGAAGATCATTACCCGGCCAGCGTTCAGACGCGGCCTCATTGACATCGGTATCAGGTCGAACGCGTCGTAATAGTTGTCTGGATCGTCTGGGAGCAGTACCTTGAGTCGTTCCTTGATTGTCAGATTCGGGCAGATCGCGATTGCGGATGAAGGAAACCGCGTATCCGCCGGCTGGGCGTTGCGGTTGCAAAGCGACCACGCGATCAGCATCGCCATGACTACCGTCTTGCCGCTACCTGTCGCCATTTTCAACGCCAAGCGCGTGAGGGCCGAATTTGGTCGACCGTCGGGCGCGTCATCCAACGTCAGCAGGTCGCGATCCGTAAAACCCGGCTCGAATCGCGTTTTGACGCTGCCCATGCGCAACTCGCCAAGGTAAATCGCGGTCTCCGCTGCCTCCCGCTGACAGTAGAAAAGGCGTGGGTCGCGACCTTCGCGATTCCAGTAATTCAGCAGGTCGCGGGTGATTCGCGTCACTCCCGGGAAACCTGCATCTCGCCAACGCTTCACGTCTTCGCGCAGCCGATTCACTAGCGGCAAAGGGATGAAAGTCTCCTCGGCAGCCAACACCAGCTGCTGATCGTCGGCCTGGTCCGCTTCGTTGTACCAATGCCCCGCTGGACGGCGCCCAGGCGACTTGGATGCTTCGCCGTTCTGGAGGTTGTAAACCCAGTGCTCCGTCGGCTCTTCAAACGCGCTACAAAGAATCGGATTTTGAACAGGTCGCAGGAGTACCTCGTCGGCATCTTCCATCGACCACACTTGGTTGTTTGCTCGCGGCATACGGCTAGTCCAGATCCAGAACTGCCATGAGTTCATGGCCGGTCCGGTCAATGACCTTGACTGCCACTCGGCCGTGCTCGCCCCCCTCGAATGGTAGAGATTCGGAACCTGAGAACGTCTCGAAAACGGACGGATCTAGCGCATTCTTCAGATCCCGTTTCATGTCCCGCCAAGCGTCTCGGTTCGGGAAGAACGCTTGGCTCGGACAGAATGTGCGCTCGTCGTAATCGGTGTCGACGAACCAAGCCGCAACGTCGTTGGGATTGAACGAAACGACTCGGTTCGTGACCGGGTCATACGCATCTACACCTCGCATGTGGACTACGAACGTCCCGTTGCCAGATCGGTCAAGGTCCACCCTCGGTGAACCCGATACAGTGAAAAAGGTATCTGACCTCGTCTCTTTGAGCAGGTCGCCCATTTCCACGTCCGGGTTGATGTGAACTTTATGGAGCTGCACGTTCTCATGCTGTAGCACGTCGATGATGCTCTGGGCAGGGGCATCGAAAGCGAAGCCGGCGAAAATCAGATCATCGGCGCCGGTCCGATTTGCGCGGCGAACCGCGTTCTCTACTTGGAGTGCGCTTACAGCCCCGTGCCGCGGGCCGAACGACACAAGGACAATCCGTGGCTCGCCGCCGGACCCGTGGCGCCACCGGCCTTCAGCGTGGATCTGGTCACTCGATTCGATCCGCTCGAGAGCGTCGAATCGGTGGCCTCCTGCCCCCCCCCATTTTCGGACCCAAAGCCGAATTCCCGCAACAGGCGCGTCATTTCATCAAAATGCGCGAGTTCATTCATGGGTTCTTGCAAGTTCAGCCCGCCTTTGCCTGATGCACCGAGGGGGGCTCCTCCAATCGGGCTACCTAGTCCGATCGATTGGTCCGGTGGATTTACAGACTCAACCGTGAAAGGGCCTGAGACGCGCACGACTGTGCGCTTAACTCTCGGCTTGTCGACCAGTGTTTCGGTTGCTATACCGCCTTCAATTCGGGCGCGGATCTCCTGCGCCCGTTCCGCCCAAACCTTCCGGTATTTCTTTACGGCTTTTGCGAACCCGTCAGGGTAATCCGTGTTTGATTCGAACGGCACCTGCCAGTGCTCGAACCTGTCTCCGATAACTTTGGGATCGGACTGCTGGGCCACGATGGCGCGCCTTTGCGAATCGGATGCTTCGGCGAACCGCTCATTCAATTCGGTCAGCCTCTCATCGAGTGTTGGCCGCCACCTTTCTACGATGGGATCCAACCCCGTATCGTTCGCGATGTCGCGCGGTTGGAGGTGCGGCACCGTCTCAAAAACAAACCCGGAGCCATTGATGACGTTCGATCCGTCGCCGGTCTCATAAAAGTCGTACGTCGTAGTCAGCAACCTTTGTCGGGCCACGGTGATTGCTACGCGACTGATGTCAATGGTTATCCATCGTCGGCCCCATCGCTCAGCGACGACCGCCGTCGTGCCGCTTCCGCAGGTTGGATCCAATACGAGGTCGCCCGGATCGCTGGTCATCAGAATGCAACGTTGCACCGGCAACTGGTTCGTTTGAACTGCGTACCGCTTACGCGTCTCCGGGCCTGTGTCTTGCCAAGAGTTCTCCAATTCTTTGACGGGGAAATCGTCGTGAAAGTAGACGCAATTGAGCGCGCTGTCGCCAGGTTCGATCCTACCGACGGCGTGAAGTCGGTCCGCGCCTTCGCGCCTGAAGCGCCAATGCCTGGAGGACGGAATGGTCCATTCCCTACCGAAATACGTTCGCGGCTCGTTAGCCCCTGCACCACGGGAGTGCATCGGTTGGTGCCTGTATATCCTGGCGCTGTCGGGTATAGACGCGTGATCCTTGCGCTCTGCGTCGGTCAATAGTCGTCGCTTGCCATTAGGAAGCTCGACATGGCGAAAAGCTCTCAAGTCTACCGGCTTGTCCTCGAACAGCCGGTTGAACTTCATCTTTTTCTCGTCTTTGCAGTACCAAATGATGAAGTCCGAGACTCTCGTCAGCGATTTCGACTGGGCGACGCCGGTGGACGTTCTGTAGGTGATTTGGCTCACGAAGTTCATCCTTCCGAACACTTCATCCATCAACGTCCGCACGAAGTGAACGTTTTCCTCGCCGATTTGGACGAAAATCGATCCGGTTTCGCTCAATAATTCCCGGGCGATCGTTAGGCGATTGCGCAAGTACGTCAGGTAAGAATGAACGCCGAGCTCCCACTGGTCTCGATATGCTTTGACAACCTCAGGCACGCGAGGCAAATCCTCGTCGGTGTCGTTTACCCCGGTTCGGTTGACGAATGGTTGGAAGTTGGACGAGAAATTGATGCCGTACGGCGGATCCATGTAGATCGTTTGCACTTTACCCGCTAGACCTTCGCGGGTTGCCAGCGAATTCATGACTGTGGCGCAGTCGCCCAGGATCATTCGGTTGGACCAGCCGACTTCGTGGCGGTAAAACTCGACTGCCTCGTTATACGGTTGCTCGGGATCCGCGAAGAGAGTCCGTTGCGTTCGTTCCCGCTTCGCTGTGGCGACGATAGCCTTCCCGGAGATCCGTTCGTGGAGGTGCAGCGCGACCGGGTCGAGTGCCAGAGTTTCGTTGGCTGTTTTGCCGGACCATCCGAGCCACGGCTCGCTGCCGACAAGTCCTTTGTCGAGTCGATCGACTTCCGATGGCGTCAGAGTTCTTTGCTTCGCTTCAGCCAAGAGCGCGTGCAGGTCGTCCGATTCTCCGCTCGCGTCTGCCCTGAGTTCCGGTGGCAGGTGAGGGTCGAGACGGTACTCTTTGGCCTCGGCTTCCGGGATGCTTCCGGCAGCGGCCATCGCCGCCGGCGGATTGTTAGCCCGCGTCCGCTGATGCCTCAGGTCTTGAACATCGTCGTCTTTGTTAGTTGACATGTGTTTAGTTGAAGTGCAACGCGGGATCCGCTTAGGTTTGCCGCAACGAAACGCCGTTACCGTCTAGGATGCATGACAATCCCTCCCGTGTCAAGGGAGGCGTGGCGGACCCATTCCGGCCCGGTTGGCTCCGCATCTCCTCGCGATATCATTGTCGATGCCAGCGGAATCTCCCGCCTGCGTCTAGTTCGTTACGAATAATGAGTACCCCAGCCCAAATCGAAGTCGCGCTGGAGCGCGACCGGATCTCTTTCAATTGGGCCAACGTGTGCAACGTGCGTGTGGCTCGGAAGGGCTGGTACGCGATATGGGTGTTATACCTAAATCCCGGTTATCTCACCTGCATCTACGTCGGAGCTTCCCACGACGACATACGGGACAGGTTACTGCGGCACCTGCGTAACTCCGATAACGCTTGTGTCAAGTCCATGGTCAACGACCCCACCACGACATTGTTTTTCAGCTATGCCGAGAAGCAACCACTGGACAACCTACTAGGCATCGAGGCGGAGCTGATCACGAGCATGAAGCCTAAATGCAACGACGAGCCTGATCCGCGCATCCGATCCGTGCGCACCCGCTAGGCGCATCACCCTTAGCGCGCCCCGCCCCTCGCGTGCCCGACTGCCCGCCGCTTTACCGTTTGGGTAGCGCCTGCGCGTGGGGTCGAATGTTGCAATGACCGCTCAGTGCTCTGGGCGGGCCGGCCTTTATGGCCGCGTTCTAGCAGAGTCAAACCGTCAGTTCACAGCTCCGCCCGCGCCGCGAATGGGTCAGGAAAGGAAGGCGAATGCCGCGACAACGACCACAGTTAGGCACACAATGCCGATGGCGATCAAGACTGTGCGGTCTCGGCGCGCCCGAACCGATACCTCCGCCTCGATGCCTAGGAACTTGAACCTGAAATCGCCGTCAGACGGCATTCTTGCCGTCCAGACGTTCGACCTCTACCAACAGCTTCCATTCGGGCCTGACCGCTCGCGCTCCGGCGCGCGCCGCCTCCTGTAGGAGCTCGGCGATCTCGTTCTGTTGCGCCACGGTGTAGCGCTCGCGCGAGACGTAGGCGTCGCCGTCCTCCAACATGTCATGGATGGTCAGCGTGCCGAACTCGTCCTCGTTGCCGGTCTTGCTGATTGTCTTGGGTCGCTCTTGAAGTGTCGCCATGGTCGCTCACTCCTCGGTCGGGGCATGACGCTATGTATCCGCATTCTAGCAAAGCCGCACCAAGCCAACCGTCACGCTCCAGCGCAGCGTAAAGCCGCGGGCATTCGAATCGTTTGCAGGAGGAGTACGGTAAGATAACGGCGCGACCTTCAATCAGCCCCAGACCGAATAGGAGTGGTATTTCAGTGAGCGACCTCAACCAAATCGCCAGAAGTCTGTTTACTCGGAGGTGGCCGTTGGATTACGACAGTATCCGGTCAGTCGTGCCTACAGGCATCGCGGGGTGGTATGCGATCTGGATCCAACTTCCAGGTTATCGACAGCCAGAGTGCGCCTACGTCGGTGTGTCAGATAGCGGGATTGCAAGCGGCGTGCGAGAGCGGTTGTTGGCGCATCTCAATGAGTCCCATAACGACGACCTCGATGACCTCATCGAAAGATACCGGTACTATATGACATTCGGCGTCGAACAGGCTAACATCGGCGAAAACGTCTGGGACATCGAGGACGACTTGATCGGACTCCTGCGGCCGACCACCAACATTCAGTTGAACGACTGAACCTAAACCACCCCCACCCCACCGGCGTATCACCCATAGCGCGCCCTCACTGACCGGCCGCGCTTGCGTTGCCCTTACCCCGCCGCGTTACCATTAGGGTAACGGCGTCGCCCTGACGCGCCGCTGACCCCACCCGTCCCCCATGCGAAACACGCTGATCTATATCGCCATTGCCGTTGGGTGTGTGCTGCTTATCCTGCTGCTGTTCCGGGATGGCGGCTCGACGGCGGAGATTCCGTTCAACCAGGTCGTTGACATGGCGCGGGGGAATGTCGGGACGCCGCTGGAGATACAGGTGCAGGGCGACTCGGTGCGGGTGGAGCGTGGCTCGCAGGTGTTCAGTTCGCGCAAGGAGCCGACGATGAGCGTCTACGAGGCGCTGACGGATGCCGGAGCGTCGCTGAACAGCTACACGCTGGAGGTGCGGGGGCAGTCGGGTTTGGCGACGATCTTCTCGGCGCTGCTGGGCTTCCTGCCGCTGATCCTGTTCGCCGGGCTGCTGATCTTCATGCTGCGGCAGGCGCAATCGGGCAACAACCAGACGATGAACTTCGGTCGGACGCGGGCGCGGATGTTCGTGGGCGCAAAGGCGACGGTTACGTTCTTCGACGTGGCGGGCGTGCCAGAGGCGAAGGAGGAGCTAGAGGAGATCGTGGAGTTCCTAAAGTTCCCGGAGCGCTTCCAGGCGCTGGGCGCGCGCATCCCGCGTGGTGTGCTGCTGGTGGGACCGCCGGGCACGGGCAAGACGCTGCTGGCGCGTGCGGTTGCCGGTGAGGCGGGTGTGCCGTTCTTCTCGATCTCGGGCTCGGAGTTCGTGGAGATGTTCGTGGGCGTTGGTGCGTCTAGGGTGCGGGATCTGTTCCAGCAGGCGAAGCGGCATGCGCCGTGCATCGTGTTCGTGGACGAGATCGATGCGGTCGGACGGCATCGTGGCGCCGGGCTGGGCGGCGGTCATGACGAGCGCGAGCAGACGCTGAACCAGATCTTGGTGGAGATGGACGGCTTCGACACGAACTCGTCGGTGATCGTGGTAGCGGCGACGAACCGCCCGGACATCTTGGATCCGGCGCTGCTGCGACCAGGCCGCTTCGACCGTCGGGTTACGCTGGACAATCCAGACATCCGTGGTCGGACCGCCATCTTGGATGTGCACTCGAAGGGCAAACCGATCGAGCGTTCGGTGGATATGGCGGGCGTGGCGAAGCAGACGCCGGGCTTCTCGGGTGCTGACTTGGCGAATCTCATCAACGAGGCGGCGCTGCTGGCGGCGCGCAAGAACAAGAAGTCGATCGGGCTGGACGAGCTGCTGGAGTCGATCGACCGCGTGTCGGTGGGACCGGCTCGCAAGTCGAAGGTCATCACGGAGGATGAGCGTCGGCTGACGGCCTACCACGAGTCGGGTCATGCCATCGTGCCGTACTACATGCCGGAAGGCAACCGGGTGGGCAAGATCTCCATCATCGCGCGCGGTCATGCGGGCGGGTTCACGCGCTGGGAGCAGGAGGACAAGTCGTATCTGACGAAGCCGTATCTGCTGTCGATGATCGCGGGCGCCATGGGTGGTCGTGCCGCGGAGGAGGTGAAGCTGGGCAAGATAACGACGGGCGCGTCGAACGACTTCGAGCAGGCGACTCGGATTGCGCGTGAGATGATCATGCGCTACGGGATGAGCGACGAGCTGACGTATCGGAGCTTCGGTAAGCGTCAGGAGGCGATCTTCCTGGGTCGTGAGATCTCGGAAGAGCGTGACTACAGCCTGCGCACGGAGGCGGTCATCGACCGTGAGATCGACCGTCTGCTGCGAGAGGGCGTGGCGACGGCGAAGAAGATCCTGAATGAGCATACCGACAAGCTGGATGCGGTTGCGGAGTTCCTGCTCGAGAACGAGACGATCGATGCCGACCAGTTCGAGGCGATCATGGAGGGTCGGGACCCGATGGCGGTGCGTGCCATTGAGTCGGGCGACGGGAGTGGTTCGGATGCG
>CAYRHG010000003.1:0-21851 GCA_964424025.1 uncultured Dehalococcoidales bacterium
ATTGATCGACCTCGTGAGGCCGATCATGGCTTCTGTCTGGCGTTCCTGTTCCCGCCGATTGAGTTCTTGCAGATAATGCTGAGTGCCGACGACAGTGTTTCGTGCTAGGTTGTCGTGACGCCTGATCAGTTCTTCATCGGACAATGATCTCAGATCAGCTATAGTCTCGGACATAGACGGCTTACATCAAATCGAACGTTCTTAGAATCTTGGGCGTATCGGGACTGATTCGCTTCATGCCTTCGTTGACGCACTTGACCAGTTCGATGAACTCGGCCAACGAGAGATGCTTCCACATTTCCAAGCGGTGGAAAACTCCGGTAGGTGCCAAGGTCGCATGGTCATCGCAAGGTTCGATGAACTCGGATTCACCGTCTTGTGGGTCGTCTTCGTGGAGGATTTCGATTCGGCAGCGCATTCAGAGATCTCCTGCATGGATCACGCATTGCCCGTTTCGCAATACGCGTCCCAGTCAACTTCGGGCATCCGGGGCAACCTGTCAAAAAGGGAGCGGATCTCACGGCAATCTTGTTGGTCGGCTGCACCGAAATTCAACGAACGCAACAGCAGATCGCACGCGTGTTGCATCGCCAAATCCAAGCTAGCGTACGAGCCACCATCTAGGTGCATGCTTGCCAAGAACCCTCTGCGTAAAAACAACCGATACTCTAACTTGCCCCAGTCAGCGAAAATCAGCGCCGCATAGAACTTAGTGTCCGGCCTCCTCTCGGGCGGCAACACGTAGAGGGAGTTTTTTGGAGAAATTACAATCTTTCTCCCATTCCAGTTGTGCGAGTCTTCGACGCGTACGATCGCGACTGGGAAGTCTCTACCTTGATAGGCGTAAACCTTCTTCCCATCAGCCAACGCGCTAAGTTCATCCTTCATCTGAGTGTCCATACAGCCCAATTTTATCGTCCGCCGCCGCGGAGCCAACGTCCCAACGTATCGAGATGACGCTCACTGCCGACCGATGGTCAGGCACAAATAGCGAAACGTTTCGTCCTCAACATTGGAGTAAGATTGCCAAGCCAAAAGATACTTCCCTTCCAGCACGATCTCCTCCTCCCGATTTCGTATCGTCCCCGGCGCGGCTCCAAAACCCCAAGAAAGTGTCCCGCTAACCAGTCGATGTTCGCTGAGTCTGAAATCGGCGTCGATCGTCTCCGCCCGCGAGGAAGGGGTCCAGTAGAGCCTGTCGTTTGTCAAAATGACCGCATAGCCCACGTCAAATGAACCCAACGCACACAACTTCTCCAGACGTCTCACGTCGTCCCAATAGTCGTAACGTTTGGGCGGCCGGGCATCTTGGGCACTTAGAGAGTAGTGATCACCGCCCTCAGAATATTCAAGTAGACGCGTGGCGTACTTCAACTCGATGGCCGCGCGCTTGTCGGGCAAGGTGATGTCGACACGTATCCGTTCATCTGAGGATCCGCATTCCACTTCCAACCGAACCGCTGTATCTGGTATCGTCTCTTGGATGTGCCACGCTAGGGCGTGCTGAAAATCCGCCTCGGAATGAAACACAGGACGTTTGCGTGCCAGCCCCGCAATCAACTCGGGGAAGTTCACGAGTCTTTGTGAAGTATTTGGATTACTACGCGGATGTCAGCTGGCTCCATTCGTCATGCTAAGACTCGCCCACGCTGAGTCAAAGTCGAATTGTTCCACTTCTCGGCGACTGTCAATTATTGGGAGAGATATCGTCGAAGGGATCTCGCCAAACAAGAATCGACTACTTCCTTTCTGTATCACGAGCATGTCATGCCACCCGCGATAATCTGGACCCCACAGTATTTCTAATCTGTCGGTGATTCCTGACCATTCACCAGAATTCATCCGGAACAGCAACCAATCGTCGTACTTCCGTTGTCGGTCCCATCCTAATCGCCAACTGACGGTGAGTTTCGACGCGTCTTGGTTGCTGTGGCGAGCCTGCGTAATGATCGAGATACATGCAAAGGCGACTTCGTGTAGAAACTCGATCCCGACAAATGGCATGGTTTGGCTGAGAGGTTCTTCGATCAGGAAGTACCGCCATTCGAACGACCCTATGTGGTCGTCGCCCTTCTTGTTCGGATCGCCGTCAAGATTGATTAAGAATTCGTCAAGCTCCTTGAAGGGAAATCCAACACCATCATGGCGAACATTGACACCTCGAAAATCTGAATAGAATTCACGGAGCATGTCCTTGTCGGCTTCGTTCAACAGGTTGAAGAGCATCATTAGAGAGTGCTTGCCTGGCACAAAAGTGCGGCGAGTCTGGAGCAGTGCTTTGATCGCCTGTTCCACGAGAAAGTAACCAGTGATGACAAAACCCCAAGCCGACGCCGCTTCATGGCCAGGCATCATGTCTGGGACGATGGGGCACTTTTCGTACTTCTCCTGCTCCTTCTTCAACGCCGTTTTCAAGTAATGAATGATTTCGGTAGACGTTCTGAAATTGATTTTTTGGCTCACGATCTTGAACTTACTCGATGTTGCGAAGGAACTCGTCAATGGCTTCGAGTTTGTCCATGTTGGCACCAGCCAGGACAGGACGATCGTCATGCGGCTGTCTTGGACGCGTCTTTAGCGGCCGGCTCGCTCGAACGGGTAAACCTTCAACCGTCTCAAAGTCGTCAAACTTCTCATACTTCGCCCGCAACGTGTCGATCTCACGCTCGTACAGCGGATTGCTCGGACTGAACTGGTCCCGTATCTCCTCGCTGCTCGGCTCAATATCCCGCCGGACCACCAGCGCATTGTCTCGCAACCACTCGTACAGCGCATACCACTTATCAGCATCCGTCAAGATGAACGCGTACGGCGGAGACGTGTTGATCATCACCTGGCCGGGCCACCGCAACAACCAGTGCTTCCCATCCGTCAGAATCCCGATCCGCACACCCTTGCTAGCATCCATCGCCGCCGTCAAATAACGGTCCAGCTGCGCAACATGGGCCGTGTCCGGCACGATCCCATTCCCGATCCTCCGCTTCACCTCGATCAACGTATCCAGAGCCGCCAGATCCACCGAGTTGCCCGAACCCTCCGCCGGCGAAATCTCCTCCCTGATGTCACTCGACTCCACCAACCCCGTCCGCACCAGAAACTCCCGAATCTGAGACGTCATATTCGCCTCCGCCTGCAACTCCCCATGCCGCCGCAAAAGCTCAGCCGCAACCTCCCGACACTCCACATTGTCGTAACTCAAAACCATCCCTCCATTATCCTTCGCCCAACCCAAACCTTCAATCCACTTTGGCTCAGACTATCCGGCCCCATGGCCGCCCGTTCCCCCTCACCCTAACCCTCTCCCACGGTGGGGAGAGGGGACTGTTAGTAGTTGTGCACACATCGCACGAGGGGAGAGGGCACTGTTAGTAGTTGTGTGCACATCGCACGAGGGGAGAGGGCACTGTTAGTGGTTGTGCACACATCGCACGGGGGGAAGAGGGGACTGTTAGTGGTTGCGCACACATCGCACGAGGGGATCATTGCAAAGCCGGATGGTTAGGTTGAGTCCATCTGTCCCCCCGTCCCCACCCGCATACCCCTGCGAGCGTCGCTACGCTTGCTCGCGTCCCCTTTCGTTCCGAAAGGGGACGGCTTGGTAGGGCGACCACGAGGGTTCGCACCTACGGGTGATGGCGTTCTGTTTCGGACATTTGCACATCTTCATGCAGAGTGGTAACTTGCAATCCAACTGATTTCACATCTTCATTCCGATTGGACGTGCCGTGCCCACGTCAACACACACCAACTACACCCTCCTAACCGCCGACCGCGTAATCGACGCCACAGGCGGCCCGACCATCCAAAACGGCGCAGTCCTAACCCTCGGCACCGAAATCGTCACCGTCGGTCCTGCCGACGAAATCCGTGCCCCTGAAGGTGCACCAGTTACGCACCACCACTACCCCGGCGCAACGATCCTTCCCGGCATGGTCGACTGCCACACCCACAACAATGGCTTTGGCGATGGCCGCAACGGCCAAGACCTCGCCGCGTTGGAAGACGAAATCCTCACCGTCCAAGCCGCCAGCAACGCTCGGCGCAGTTTGTTTTCTGGGGTTACGACGATTCGCGAGAATGGTCCGAAGAATGTGACGATGTTTCGGTTGCGGGATGCGGTTAACGAGGGTCTAACGCTGGGTCCGAGGATGGTGCTGTGCGGACGTCCGATTTCGATCATCGGTGGTCACATGGGCTATTTCGGCGGAGAGGTTACGGGCGAGAACGAGTGTCGGGCGATGGCGCGGCAGTTGATCAAGGAAGGTGCGGACTATCTCAAGATCACGGCCACCGGCGGCAGCACGCCATCTTCGTTCCAGCTGCGTCCGGCGTTCAATGTAGACGAATTGCGGGCGATTACGGACGAAGCGCACAAGTTCGGCAAGTTGACGGCGACGCACAGCACCGCGACGCAGGGCATCATCAACTCGCTCGACGCTGACGTAGACATGATCATCCACTGTGTTTACGCAGGGCCGGACGGCGATTGGAACTTCCGTCAAGATATCGCCGAGAGGATCGGCGAACAGGGCGCGTACGTCAATCCCACGTTGCATGTCGGTCGCGCTCGGATTTGGTCCTTGATCCAACAAGGACGGGAGAATGGTTCGAGCGAGGAAGATCGTCTCGCGCTCGACCAAACTAAACGGGAATTGGAAGTACGCCTCGAGGACAACCGTCGCATGATCGAGATGGGCGTGAAGGTCATCACCGGCTCCGACTCATCCTGGGGCGACTACCAACTCGGCAACACCGTCTACGAGACCGAACTCCTGGTCGAAGCCGGATACTCGCACATGCAAGGCGTGCTGTCCGTCACCAAATGGGCATCGGAGGCACTTGGAGTCGATGACGCCGTCGGCACGCTCGAACCAGGTAGACAGGCCGATATTCTCGTAGTTGACGGCGATCCCTCCAGCAACGTCAACGATCTGTGGAACGTTGTCGATGTCTTTTTCCGAGGAGAAAAGTTGGATCGCGGGTCCGAGGAATCTGTGGGTGCTGTACGTCAAACACCTGAACCGTTTTAGTCTGTGTAGGGATTAACCGGACGGAGGATGGTCATGAGCGGCGAAAAAGAGCGATTCACGATACTTAAAGCGGCGAGATTGGTTGACGGAAACGGCGGACCAGTCGCCGAACAAGCTGCGATATTGCTCGACGGCGACACGATCCGGCAGATCGGCACCAAGGAAACTGTGCAAGCGCCGGACGGGGCATCGGCTCGTGAGATCGACTACGGAGACGCGACCATTCTTCCCGGATTGGTCGATTGCCATGTCCACCTCATCGGCATCGGTGACGGTCGTGCCGGCGATGATCTCGTCACGCTGCCCGACGAAGTTCTGACCGTACAGGCCGCTCAGAACGTCAGGAAGCATCTTTACTCTGGCGTGACAACCGTCAGAGATTGCGGCGCTAAGAATCGCACGACTTTTCTGCTGCGCGAAGCCGTCGAGATGGGCATAGTTCCTTCGCCGCGCCTCATCCTAGCCGGAAGGCCGATCGCGATTATCGGCGGGCATCTCTCGTATTTCGGCACCACGGCAACGGGACCGACTGAATGTCGTGCCGCTGTTCGGCAGCTGATCAAAGAAGGCGCAGATTTCATCAAAGTTACCGCTACCGGCGGCAGCACGCGGACCAGCCATCCGACCAAACCATCCTTCAATGTCGACGAGTTCTCCGCTATCACTGACGAAGCCCACAAATTCGGCAAACACGTCTGCGCGCACTGCACGTCTGCGGGAGGAATGGAGAACGCGTTAGAAGCCGGCATCGATACGATGATCCATGGTGTGCACCGCGACGCCAACGGCGAAGACGATTATCGTCCGGATATTGCAGACCGAATCGCTGAGCAAGGAGTCTTTGTGAACCCGACTCTGGGTCAGAGTTTGGCTAGGATCCGTCAGCTTGAGGACGATCCCGATGTTGCTCTTGAAGCGGAAGACGTTGACGCCATGCGGCGCGGATTGGAGGTTCGGATGGATCACGTCGCCCGGATGCGAGATGCTGGCGTGGTGATGGTCGCGGGGTCCGACTCGGCGTGGTCGAACTACCCGATGGGAGATTTTCAGACGGAGATAGAAGCGCATGTGATGGCTGGCATGTCGAACATGGAGGCGATTGTCTCCGCTACGCGAGACTCGGCGATGTCTTGTTGTGTCGACGATGCCGTGGGAACGCTTGAAGTGGGCAAACAGGCCGATGTGTTGGTTGTTGATGGTGATCCTAGCCGTGAGATAGCCGATCTTCGGAAAGTGCGTGATGTGTTCATGGCGGGCACCAGGATCGATCGGCACAATCTCGTTTGATGCGAAGTGCTTGCACAATGCTGGCAATGCTGGCATAATGCAATCATGCCCGTCCAGATAACAATCCGAAACGTGCCTGAAACGATACGGGACGAATTGGCGTTACGCGCCGCTCAAAACCGCCAATCCATGCAGGCGTTCATACTGAGCGAGTTTGAGCGCATCATATCCCGGCCATCGAATGAAGAATTGATGAAACGTGCGGCTGAACGAGCCGCTGAGTTTGGTTCGCGCATGGGCTCCGACAAGATCGTTGAGATGATCAGGGAAGATCGCGGCCGGTGATCGTTATCGATTCATCGGTCGTGATCGCTGCTTTGGTTGAGCAAACCGACGACGCAGCATGGTCTAGGACGATTGCCGCGAACCCCGATATGCACGCTCCGGAACTGATTCTCGCCGAGGTTATGAACAATATCCGACGTTCGGAATTGAATCACCACGTTTCGACCGCACAAGCCGAATTTGCGCGTAACACCCTTTTGCGCATGGGATTTAACCTCTATCCTTTTACCCCATTCGCGACTCGGATCTGGGATCTACGTCATAATCTGACCTGTTATGACGCTTGGTACGTGGCGTTGGCGGAGACGCTCGATTGCCCTCTGGTAACTCTTGACCGCCGGATGAGCCGAGCTGGTGGAGTTCAATGCGAGGTTTTAACACCACCGAGCTGAAACCCCGATCTCCGGATTTTTTGCAAGTCAGCCACCATGAAAACTGGACCCAATGCCCCTACCTCCCCCGCCCAGTTCCATCGACGCTGATTTCTCCGCGATGAACGCCAAGCAACTCCGTTTGGCGCAGGAAGAGATTTGGGAGTGGATCTCTACCGCAGAGGCGGCTTCGTACGAAGACGCACCAGATGATGATGTTTTGGACATGGCGAGGGAAGCTCTCAATGACGTGATCGCGGAGCGCAGATCTCTACATGGAGACGAACCTGCGCCCAGAGGCGGTTGAACTGCCTCTGATAAACTGACCTTAAGAGTCCCAATTACCCAACGCGCTCACCAACGCGGAGGTTCCCATTATGGCACAAACCTCGAACGTCGTAACTATCGATCAGGTCTACGAAGCGTTGAAAGACGTCTATGACCCTGAAATCCCAGTAAACGTAGTCGATCTCGGTCTAATCTACGACGTCGATGTCGAAGACAATGAAGTTTTCGTGGAGATGACGCTCACTGCCCAAGGGTGCGGTATGGGTCCGTACATAGCGCAGCAAGCTGAATGGCGCATCGCGGAGATCGAGCACGTTGAGGATGTCGAAGTAGATCTTGTGTTCGATCCTCCGTGGAACCCTGACATGATCACCGAAGACGGCAAGCGATTGCTCGGTATCGATTAACCTCTCTCGTGCCTTCGGCGCGAATCAATCTGTATTGACTACACCGCGTAAGACGACCCCGGCCGAGGAAGCGCGTTTGGCGCAAGCCCGGCGGCAGTTCCAAGAACGGAAACGCATTGCCGATTCGCTCAAGTCGATCGGCAGACGAATCGGCGTCTACAGCGGCAAAGGCGGAGTGGGTAAAACGACTATCGCCGTCAATCTAGCCGCAACCCTCGCGAAACAAGGTAACGACGTCGCGCTGTTCGATTGCGACATCGACTGCCCCAACGTGACGCGTGTTCTTCGCATCTCCGAAGGTCCTGTCGAGCAGAACGGTAGGATGGTCCCTTCGCAACGCTTCGGAGTGAAGGTCATGTCGATGGCGTTCTTCCAGCAGAACGAGGAAGAGGCGATCATCTGGCGGGGTCCGATGATCCACAACGCCATCAACCAGTTCCTGCAGATGACAGACTGGGGCGAACCGGACTACATGGTGGTGGACTTGCCACCGGGCACTTCCGACGCTCCGCTTACCGTCATGCAGACGCTGAACCTCGACGGGTTCGTGATAGTTAGTACGCCTCAAGAGCTAGCCGCTCTAGACGCCAAACGCTCCATCAATATGATCCGCAAGATGAATCTCGACGTCCTCGGCGTGGTTGAGAATATGTCGGGTGGAATGTTCGGGCAAGGAGCCGCTGAAGAACTCGCTTACGAGATGGGGATACCGTTCTTGGGCGCCGTAACTCTCCGACCGGATTATTTGGACGCTTTGCAACCGCCGATTTTGAGTAACGAAGAGGTAGCCGCCGAGTTTGATTACGTTGCGCTGGGTGTGACTCGTCAATTGGCGGCGAGCCTAGCCTGAAGATTCGGCTAGCAACTCTACCGTTTCCCGCAACGTCCTGGACGTATCGACGGTCTCAGGCCGCTCATCGCCGATGGGCGATGCCGTTACATGTCTGAATACGTCCGCCGCTCCTTTGTGTAAGAACGGTGTGGCACCGGCCGCGCCGAATGTCGCCGAGATCTGTTCCATTTCGTCGATCCAGCGGAAAGCCTTTGCTCCGAGGCCGTTTACGCCTTGCATGTTTCGGAGCACGGCCTGCTGGCTCGACTCCATTTCGGCGATGAACTCGTCGTAGATGCCAAGGTTCATGGCCGAGATCAGTGCCGAGGCGTTCAATGCTGCCGCGCCTTTGCTGAGCGACGCGTAGCACATCTTGATCGCTGAAGCCCTGCCAACTTCGCCACCCATCATAGGGACTGATATGCCACGACCGTCGAGTTGACCCATGATTGTTTCGTGGGGACCGGATGCATAAAACCTCGGCGGTTCGCCCCTACCCGGCGGACCCCCGATGATGCCTCCATCTATGTATTTCCCGCCCGCGTTTTCGATGATCACTGCCATGTGCTGCGCGACGGTTGGTGCAACTGGGTTGCAATCGGCGAAAGGTAGTGGCTTCCCCGATTCTTGGATGACCGCGGCTACTTGACGCGCAACGTCGACTGCACGCTCGGGCACGAGCACGGATAGCACGATATCTGCGCGTGCAATCATCTCGGGGAAGTCCGGAACGTCGATTATGCCTGCGATTTCGGATAGCTCTCGCGTGCGTGGGCTTCGCTCGGTCAGGCACGTAATGACTTCCAGACCGTTTTCGCGCAGGGCGCGCCCGACATTTGAGCCCATGTCGCCCGGGCTAAGGATTGCAACTGTTTTGACGGTTTCCATTGGCCAAGTCCTCCTCCGACTAAACGCGCGAATCCAAGCGCCTTTAATCAAGTCCCGCAATTCGTTGCGGGATTTGCCGAAACCTTATTTCACACCCCTCCCGACTAGTTGGAAGGGGTGCGGAAAGTGCTGGTTAACCGGTAACCGCGGCGGCGATAGACGCGCCTACTAGACGCGCTTCACCTGGGTTAAGACCGAACACGTGGATCGTGAGTGGAGCGTTGTCCATCGTACGCGTCCACACCGGCGGATCCATTGCCTTGAGCTTGTCGACAAGATCCTCGTTGTTGAAACCAACGACGTCCTCGTCAACGCCTATAGACACGCCAAAGGGTTGGTGTGCAATGATGTTGTCGATCAACTCGGCCGTAACGCCGGGGATGCCTCGGAGTGGCTTGATGATCTCTAAACTCTCCTGCTCGGCCGCTGCGAGTCGGCTTTCGTGATCAAGTTTGAACCATCGCTGGACCGCAGCTACGCAACCCATCATTTCTTGTCGGTCTACCTTGTGGGGACGACCTAGACCTCGGATCCGTCGCCCTTCGTACCCGACGAATGAATGCCGGCCGATCGCTTCGATGATGTCCTCAGTACCAAGGGCTAGTCCGGTTGAATGCGGTGCGCCCATGTACTTAGCAGCGATGCACTGGAAATCAGCGCCCATTCGGACGTATTTGCCGAAATTCTCGAGCGGGAATATTTGACCCGCGGCATCGACAGATGCGTATACTCCGACATCTTTCGCGATCTCGATAACCTTATCGAGCGGAACGACGTTCGGGTCCTTGGGTGCCTGTTCGACAACCGGTACATGGAGCGCGCACGTCTTGTCTGTGATGGCGGCCCGAATATCGTCTTCGCTCGTCCCGTTTTCGTCGCCAGCCAAGACTAGCTTCGCACCGGAGAACTGGAGACAACGGTCGTACCAGTATTGCTCTCGGTGTTGAATTACGATCTCGTCTTTCAACCCTGTGGTATCAGGGAGTTGTTGGATCAAATCGTCGTCGCCGCCCGCCATAAAAGCTGCGGCCGCCAAAGTCAGTGCGGAACCGGCGCCTGACGTGATCCAGGCTGCGGGAACCCCGCAAAGTCTGGCGATTTCGTCACCGGCAGCTTTTTCCAGCTCGATCAAGGGAATGAACGCGCTGTCGGCGCGTTCCATCGCCTCTTTGACTTCTGGCACGGGCGTAGAACCGCCCAGCAAAGTCACACTTCCGGTCGCGTTGATGACGGGCCGAGCTCCAAGCTCTTTGTAGATGGCCCCCCATTCGGTTGTAACCATTTTCAACCTCCAAGTTGGGTCAATGTCGCAAACCACACGTTCCATCGCTCATAGGCGGTTTGTCGATTTTGTATTCTAACGTTGATTTGTTGAAAACACACCGTTCGCAGAAACTCGCGATTAGCGGGACACTTGCGATTGACATCACTGGAACGGGGTACTGGCTGAAATGCTGACCGACGCAACCGAGATCACATTGGTTACCGAAGCAAAAGTTGCTGCGACGCAATGGGAACCTAGCAACGGCGCGACCTCGAAGAACGCGCCCTTGTTATTGGTTTCTGGTGAATCAGATGCCAGCCAATGGAGCGAGTTCGCGGATGCTGCTTCGGATTCTGGTGAGGTATACGCGATCTGGGATGTCACTCCTTACACGTTGATTCAGACCATTTGGGCAATTGGTGAACCCGCGTCAGTAGTTGCACAAGGTAGGGAATCCTGCGAAACAGCTTTAACTGCCGCCAAACTGGGTAAAGGAGCCGTGCGCGGGCTAGTTCTCGTTGACTACGGCCTGGACGACGGCGAGTCACCTACTTTCGCGTCGATCACTTGTCCCTTAGCCCTCGTCCGCGGCCGCCAAAGCGACGTCGCGGACCACGAGCAGACGGTGAGGGCTCGGTCAGCGCTTGGAAGCAAATGCAGATTAGTAGAACTCGAAAATTGTGGCAGCCAAGCGCCTGCGTCTTGCCCACAAGATTTCCTCGCCACCGTCGAGTGGTTCTTGCGGACGAATGGGGCGTAAAAACAGCGACGCGGCCGGTGCTTTACGAACTGAACCCTCGGTGATTTCCGCGCCGCAACAATAACGCTCCGGCCAACGCTAGGAAAACTCCTAGCATCAAAGCAACTATCGTCCAGTTGGTGGTTAGCGTTTCTCCGCCGGTTTCTGGGATTTCTGGCGTTGGACTCGGTTCAGGTGTAGGTTCCGGCGTGGGTTCGGGTGTTTCAACCGGAATCGGTTCTGGGGTTACCTCCACCCTGTTGTGCAACGTCAAAACTGCTGTGTTGTCAACACTCCAGCCGTGAATCGCGGTCTGCAGGTCGCCCGTTCCGGCAATCCCCGGATGTTCGCTTCGCTGATTTTCTCCAGGCCCTTCTGATAAACCCGCGGATGCGCCACCCAGACACGGCACAGTTTCGGCCGTCTCGTCGTTGTTTTCGGCGCCAGAGTCGAACACCATCGCTTGGCTAGGTGTACTCGAAACACTTAGCGACGATCCTTCAACTTCGGCCGAGGCGACGATGTAACCATCATTTGTGCAGGCGAACATCCCAAGGACAGTGATCTTGTTTCCGGCGAACGCGCGCACGTTGCCGCTGTAAGAATCTCCAGGCTCGATTGGCCCACCAGTCCTCCACTGGGTAACCGAAACC
Source organism: uncultured Dehalococcoidales bacterium (assembly GCA_964424025.1). Taxonomy (GTDB): domain Bacteria; phylum Chloroflexota; class Dehalococcoidia; order Lucifugimonadales; family Lucifugimonadaceae; genus Bin127. The sequence continues at coordinate 12,045 of CAYRHG010000003.1, forward strand.
ACTCCCGGTCTCGATGAGAGCGTATCCATCAACTCAGCGCCATCGCCGATCTCAGATAGTGCTGCGATACCAGCCAATTCACGCGGCCGCGTGTAGTTGATAATGTCAACGTTTTTGTCGTGTGCGACTACGACCGGCGGTGTTATTGGTTGTCTATTGGTTTTGTTTTCGAGAGTAGCACCTACCTCGAATGAACGGACTGGTTGCGTTCCGCGTTGGTCGATCACGACTTGGAACACCGTGCGGTCCCATCCGAATACTTCACCTAAGTCCCCAATTACCGCGATGCCCGGATGCCGGTGTATTCGGACGTCCGTATCGGAAGGGCCACCGTCTGAGTACCCTTCGCCTCCGAGACATCGGACGTTGGCGCGCGATTCGTCATTCTCTTCGGTGCCCGCGTCCCAAACCACTCCGGAACCAAATGCCCTTCCCGCATCTTCTGGTACGATCACCGTTCCCATGGCAATTCCGTCGTTAGTGCACTCCAACGTGCCCATGACACTGATGTGGTCACCCGGGGCAGCCGAGACTCTCAAAAGCGTGAATTGCTGTTGGGGACTGATTGTGCCGCCGAATCGGCTGACGCTTTTGACGCCTGAGCGACGGCCCAGCGATTCCATCAGCGCTTCATGCGCCCCAGATTCGGCGAACTCCTCCAACCCGTCGAGCCGACCCGCGGCAGACGGCAATAAAACCGCATTGCTCTCGTGAACGATAACGAGGGGCGGCGATAAAGGTTGCCGTCCGGTGATGTTTCTTACTGTGAGTTGGAAATCCGTGGACTGGGCCGTAACGGAGGGATATTCGAAGGATGAGCCGACGGCCACAACAGCGGCCAAAATCAGTATCCCGGCGATTAGACGTTTCAAGAATTCACCTCGATTGTTGCGCTTTTTCCAAGAAGCGAGGTTGTCCTACCCAACAAATACGAACCAATCGCAGACAAGAGTCTGCGATCGTCTGGATTTTAGGCTACAACATTTGGGCGAATGCTAACCGATCAAAACGCACCCTTGCGTCCGGGGCGAAGGTTTAACGCCGTGTCGTAACCAGTGCAACGCCACCGCCAGCTCCGACGACCATCACTCCAGCCAACCCGAGCAACAGCAACCAGTTCGCAGTGGGCGCAGCGCCGCCCGTCCTTGGCAATCGTGTCGAAACGCGCCCGACGTCCGAATCATCAATGGACGCGCTGATTGATAGCTCCGTAGTTGCGTCGGCGCGCCACGCGTGGATCGCCGGGTCTAGATCGCCGGACCCGGTGATGCCCGGGTGTTCCATGCGCTCATTCTCACCGAATCCTTCGGACAATCCGGCGTCAGGTCCGCCTAGACATGGAACCGTGGTTGCGGTCTCGTCATTGTTTTCGGAACCGGAATCGAATACTGAAACGATCCCGGATGTGTCGTGGATCAAACCATCGGCCACCACCACGCGTGCCGTGGCCACGATATAGGCGTCGTTGGTGCACGCGAACATGCCGACGATGGTAACTGCGGTTCCGTCGATGGCGCTTACGATGTCGCGATGTCCTGATCTTGGCGGTATCGGCCCTGAAATATCCCATTGGGAGACCGAAACCACTCCCGGCACGCCGGTCAAGGTGGCGATCAAGTCTTCGTTGATGCCTGCCTCAGAAAGATCATCGATACCTTCAAGTTCTGCCGGTCTGGTGTAAGAAATAGCGTTTACGTTGGGGTCGTGGACGATGACGACCGGTGGCGTGATTGGCTGCCCATTGGTGAGGTTGTGCAGGGTGACGCCTACGTCGACGTACTCGGGTGCAGCGTTGCCAGCCTCATCGAGGACCAGGTGCAAAACTTCACCATGCCAACCAAATCCCTCACCTAGATCGCCGATTCCAGCGATCCCGGGATGGGGTTCGACAGTCCCTTCGCCGTCGTGCGTGTCACCGGCTGAAACACCTTCGCCATCGAGACAAGGTACGGTTGCGCGGGTCTCCTCGTTTTCCTCTGTCCCTGCATCTAGGACCACGCCAGAGCCGAATGCCGGCGCTCCCGCCTCCGTCACCACAACGCTCCCGACCGCGATGGCATCGTTGGTGCACGCCAACATGCCAACAACGCTCACGTGGTCTCCAGGCTCGGCGTTCACGTTCAAGATTGTGGCCGCTCCTCCAGGTTTGATGATGCCGCCGAATCGTTTGATGTCTTTTACGCCGGTGCGTTCCGAAAATGATTCGATGAGATCTGGTTGCGCACCAGATTCAGCTAACGCCTCCAAGCCGGGGAGCCGTTCAGCGGCGGCGGGCAACAGTACGGTATTTGCGTCGTGTACGACGACGACTGGGGGTGTGATCGGTTGTTGTGCGGTTAAGTTACGGACCGTTAACTGGAACGCGGTTGCGGCATGCGCGGTGTTTTCCTGCGTGGTGATCGCTGACACCGCTAGAACTGCGATGACCGTCGCGCTGGCAATTGCACGTTTCAATAGTCGTCCTCACATTTCAGCGTTTGGCCGCTACGCGTTTAGTTCCGCAAACCGACCTACCAATCGCTGGAGATTCACTTGCGAATCGACCCTTGGGACAACCGATCCACTAGAACATGATGACTGAGCGCGCCACTTCGCCCGCCTTCATGGCCCTGAACGCTTCGTTGATGTCAGAGAGTTCGAGTCGTCGAGTCACCATTTCGTCCAAGAGCAAGCGCCCTTGTCTATAGAACTCGACATATCTGGGCATGTCGACTTTGAACCGGTTTGATCCCATGCTGCAACCTTGGATCTTGCGTTCGCGCATGCCGGTCGTGGGAATCTCAATCTTGGTGCCTTCTGGGATCATTCCGATCAACGTCGCCGTACCACCAGTTCCCAAGGCGTCCCAACATGCTTCAGCCGCGTCTTTAAGGCCGATAGCTTCAAAGGTATAGTCGGCGCCATCTTCGGTGAGGTTGATGATGGCCTCAACCGGGTCGCTGTCGGAAGCGTCGACGATGTCGGTCGCGCCCAAATCCATCGCGGTCTTGAGTTTGTTTTCCGAGATGTCAACGGCGATGATCCGCAACGCGCCTGCAATGCGCGCGCCTTGAATAACGCCGAGCCCGACACCGCCTGCGCCAAAGACTGCGACTGTCGAGCCCGGTTCAACTTTGGCTGTGTTGAGTGCGGCACCGACACCGGTGGTGACGCCGCATCCGATCAGGGCGGCACCTTCGAAAGGCATGTCCTCCCGAATCTTGACCACGCTGTTTTCGTGCACGAGCATCTTCTCGGCGTAGGTTGCGAGGTTGGCCATCTGTACGAGGGGTTCACCCTTCCACGAAATACGGGGTGCTTCGTTTTCGCCTCGCATCGGTTTGGTCTGGCAGCGGGCGGGGTGTCCAGTTATGCAATGTCTGCACCTACCGCAGTAGACGGACAGGCATAGGATGACGTGGTCGCCTGGTGCGACATCCTGAACGAGGTCGCCCACCTTCTCGACGATGCCCGCCCCTTCGTGGCCCATCACGGCGGGCGTTTCCATCGAATATAGCCCTTCGACGAAGTGGAGGTCCGAGTGGCACACCCCAGTGGCCATCGTTTTGACGAGAACCTCGTACGGACCGGGATCATCTACATATATGTCCTCGACGGTAAGTGGTTCGTTGACCGTTTGAAATACTGCTGCGTCTGGCATGGTTTCTCGCCTTTCGTGTCGATTTATTTGAGGCGACTGGTTAGTGATTAGTCGTCTTCTAGGGTTGAGGTGTCGCCTTCGGGTAGGCCGAGTTCACGCGCTTTGAGCAGGCGACGCATGATTTTGCCGGACCTTGTTTTGGGCATGATGTCGATGAAATCGATCTCACGCGGTGCGACCCCTGCTGACAAACGATCACGGGCGAACCGCATCAACTCGCGTCGCAACTGAGTCCCGGCTTCGTAACCCGGGTTAAGCGTAACGAAGGCCTTCACGATCTCCATCGCGATCGGATCTGGTTTACCGATCACACCGGCTTCTGCGACCGCCTCATGCTCAATTAATGCAGATTCGACCTCGAACGGTCCCACTAGGTGGCCGGCGGTATTGATAACGTCGTCAGCCCGGCCTTGGAACCAGAAGTAGCCGTCTTCGTCGATGCTCGCTTGGTCCCCGGTGATGTACCAGCCCTTCTTGAAACGGGAGTTGTACATCTCGTCCTGCTGCCAATACGTGTACATCATCGACGGCCAGCCGGGTCGGACGGCTAGGCTGCCAGCGTTTCCGGGACCTAACTCGTTGAACTGATCGTCCAATACGCCCATTGTTATGCCGGGGAATGGTCGACCCATCGAGCCGGGACGGACGGCCATCGATTGGAAGTTAGCGCACATGATTGCGCCGGTCTCGGTCTGCCACCAGTTGTCGTGGATCGGCATGTCGAAATGCCGATTGCCCCAGACTACGGCTTCAGGATTGAGCGGTTCACCGACAGATCCGATGAAACGGAGCGATGACATGTCGTACTGGTCGACGACATCGCCACCGGCTCGCATCAGGAGGCGGATGGCAGTGGGAGCGGTGTACCAAACGGTTACGTTGTAGTCCTGGATGACCTTGTACCAACCCGACGCGCTGAAGCCGCCTTCATAGATTATCTGGGTGACACCGTTGGTCCACGGTGCCATCATGCCATACGAAGTGCCGGTGACCCACCCGGGGTCTGCAGTACAGAAGTAAATATCGTCGAACTTGAAGTCAAGTGCCCAGTGTCCTGTAATCCACTGCTGGATGACTGCCTGGTGGCGGTGCAGCACACCTTTTGGCTTGCCTGTCGAACCTGAGGTGTAGTGCATGATGGCGAAGTCGTACTGCGTTGTCTCCGCCATGTTGAAGGCGTCGGGGTCGGCGGCAGCCATCAGGTCGTAATAATCGAGATCGCCTTCGACCGGCGGGTCGTCGGAACGCCCATCCTTATTGACGATGATGACCTCTCTGAGGGTTTCGATATCCGGCAGAATACTGGCGATCTTCCCGCGGAGGTCGGGACTAGTGATGAGGTATTTTGCTCCGGCGTCGAGCATTCGATCCCGAACTGGATCAGGGCCGAAAGCGGAGAATAGCGGAGCGATAACGCCTCCAGCTTTTAGAACGCCCATCGCGGCGATGTAAAGCTCGGGTAGGCGGTCCATGAAGATGAAAACTCGGTCGCCCAATTCGATGCCGAGGTTCTGCATAACCGCGCCAAAGCGATCCGATTCCCGTTTGAATTCGGCGTAGGTGTATCGTTCTTCTTCACCGTTCTTGCCGACCCAGATCATGGCGAGTTTGTCGCCGTGTCCGTGGGCGACGTGTCGATCGACAGCTTCGTAGGCGTTGTTCAGACCGCCGCCGGGCAACCAGTCCATGTGCTCAAAAGCGTCCCGCCACCAATCGAAATCCGCGCGTGTTGAACCGTAGTCGGTGAGGTTCGGTTCCAGTGCGGGATCGGTTACTGCCGCTTTATTGATCTGTTCGAAATCCAAGTCCCTTGCTCCCAATGCGTGTGTCTATTATTGGTTGAACCCCGTTATGCGGGTATCTTACCGCCTGAGAATTATCTTCGCATGTTTGCCATCGATCTGACGCCGGATGTCGGGTTATAGAATCGTTGGAAGCAATCTAGGCCACGCGTTGGTTTGCCAAATGGGTGTGGTCAAACAGCAATCTACCGAGACACGTAAATCATGAGAGTCCTGTTTCTAGAAGACGAGTTGCCGACCGCCCGCGCCGGCGATATACGTGAGGTGAAGAACGGTTTCGCTCGCAACTACCTGATCCCGCGCGGTATCGCGGTGTTGGCCACGGAACATCAACTTCGGCGAGCTGAAAAGCTCCGGGCAGAAGCAGAAGAACGCCGACTGCGTGAGTTAAACGAATGGCGCGATATCGCGGCGGAGCTAGAAGAGCATCCCGTTGAGTTGACTGTCCGGACTGGACCGACTGGTCGTCTGTACGGTTCGGTCACGAACACGATAATCGCCGCGCGATTGTCTGAACTCACTGGCAGATTAATCGAGCGTAAACGCGTCCGTTTGCAGGAACAGATCCGGATCGTCGGCGAATACAGACTCCCCGTCCGTTTCATGGACGAGATCGATGCGACTATCACCTTGAAGGTCGTTTCGGACGACGTGGTCGATTCGGAAGATGAAGAAGGTGGGACCGACCAATACGCGGTGACCGATGAGATTCTTGCCAGCGGCGAGATCGATATGCACGGATGGGAAGAGCCTCAAGCTGTAGACGCGCTGGGTCTCATCGCAGGTCGCATTTTGGCCCGCAATATCGCTCAGTTCCGCGTGATCCACGGCAAAGGAGAAGGAACTCTCCGCCAAGCCGTTCGCAATCGCCTCGACGAAATGAAGACTGAAGGCACGGTCATCCTTTGGGGACCTGGCAGAACCGACGGCGATACCGACGCGGACAGCTTGGAATCGGTGTCTTGGTTCACGGTTAGCTAGTCAACTCGTCGCTCACGGGTACCTAGCAAAACTGTCCAATTCCACGGTTCCCGGACCGCGCAAATTGCGTTGCGTCGGGATAGGATTCGATTCACCGCGCCTCAAACCTCCCAGTTCCGCTCGCAAGACACGAAGTTGATGCAAGAACCCGCTACGCTCCCATCAGACGGTAATCCGCCGTCGAACCTTGAGGCCGAGGTCGCGGTAATCGGGTCTTTGTTGATCGACGGCGATGCCATTCTGCGGATCGAGCCCTTCCTCAAACCAGAACACTTCTTCGGTGAGCAAAACGCGGAGATTTACACCGCGTGCCATGAACTCTTTATGGAGTCGACGGGCATCGACCAAGAAACGGTTCGCGACCGGCTAATCGCGAAAGAGTTGCTGGAAGCCGTTGGAGGCGACGCTTATCTCAGCGCCGCAGTCGCGCAGACGCCGCACTCGTTCTACATCGAAGACTACGCCCGTGTGGTTCGAAACGCCTTCGTTATCCGTCAACTCGGAGAGGCTGGAGAGTTGATTCGCGACATCGGGTTCGATTACTCGAACACCAGGGATGTCGATAGGGCCGTCAAACAAGCCGAAGAGATCATCTTTCAAATCGGTCAGACCTACGACGCGACTGACTTCTCGCTGCTCCGAGAAGCGCCTTCTATCGCGGAGTTTTTCGACCCGCGGCCTGAGAGTGAATTAGCCGACGAGTCGAATCAACCGATTATGACGGGGTTCGAAACGCTCGACCGGATGCTTGGCGGATTCCACCGTTCGGACATGATCGTCTTGGCCGCCCGCCCCGGTTTCGGAAAATCTACTTTGGCCTTAAACATCGGGTTGAATGCCGCCAAAAACGGCAAAACCGTGGGCATATTCAGCATCGAGATGGGTATCGACCAAGTTGCGCATCGTATGGCGGCTGCCCACGCCCGCATCAATATCCAGAACATCCGCAACGACAATCTGAGACCTGAGGAACGCGATCGTTTGAGCGACGCTTATGGGTATCTAAGCGATATGCGGATCTATGTCGATGACGCGGCGCTTCAGACCGCAAGTGCGCTTCGTGCTAAAGCGCGTAGGTTGAAGATGCAGACAGGTTTGGATTTCTTGGTCGTCGACTACATGCAGTTGATCAGCGGGTCTTCTACTGGACGGGAAGCCAACCGCGTCCAAGAGGTGAGCGAAATCTCCCGCTACTTAAAGGCGATAGCGCGCGACCTCCACATCCCCGTCTTGGCAGTTTCGCAGCTTAGCCGAGCCGTCGAACAGCGAAAAACTCATGAGCCTCGACTCGCTGATCTGCGCGAATCTGGCTCGATCGAGCAGGACGCAGACGTTGTGATGTTCATCCACCGCGACGACAAGAACATGTCGGAAGAAGAGTGGAACCGCCGTAATCCGACACAGGTCTACCCCCGTGGACTCACGGAAATCATCATCGCCAAACATCGCCACGGTCCCACCGCGAGCTTGGAAATGTCTGTCCGCGACGAGTGGGGGCTGTTCTCCTCGGTGACTGAACCCGGCATTGATTGAGGGTTGGTTCGTGTCCGACCGACCGATCAAAGGATTTCCTCTCTCAGACGATTACGGCACGACGCGGGTGCCTAATTTGGTTCTTGGACGAGTGTTGGCGGAACTCGAGGATCCAAAAACATTGAAGTTGATTTTGCGAGCGATCTGGTTGTTGGAGCGTCAACGCGGGTTCCCGAGATACATCTCGGCCGATGATCTTCGTCGCGACCGTGTTTTGGTCACTGTTTTCGACGATGGTCCGGAGTTCGCGACGTCGTTAGCGTCGGCGATAGCGCATGGCGTGTTGCTGGAAGTTTCAGCGAACGATGCCCAATGGCTGATGCTCAACACGGAATCGGCGAGGCGAGCGTCGCTCGAAGTTTTCGATCCGGCGGTAACGTCGGATGGTGACTCCGATGGTTGGGACACTCCCACGGCTTCGACATCGCCTCCGGACGCATTCCGTGCATACGAGGAAAACATCGGCGTGCTTTCGCCTATGATCCGTGAAAACATCCTGTCCGCTTTGGAAGATTTCACCGATGAAGACATAACTCACGCCGTTAGAATCGCAGTTGAGAACGAGAGCCGTAGCTGGTCTTTCGTTGCCGGTGTGCTTCGGCGCTGGTTGAGAGATGGCGTACCCCATGAACGAAGAGACGGACAATCCGGAAGAACAACCGACCGAGGACGCGTTTCGGAAACTGAGCTCCGCAAGTACCTGGATGAACAACGGCAACGGAGTCGCTCCAGCACGTCGTAACGGCGACAGTCTAACCTCTGAAGTTGAGCCTGAGTGCGCGCGTTGCAACGACTCGCTGTGGGTCTTGGCGTCGAATACGGATGCCGAAGTTGTGACGGTCGTGCCGTGCAACTGTCAATCTGCGGCTCGAGACTCCCAATCCCAACTGAAGACCTACTCGCAGCTGGGATACTTGGAGCGGATGACCTTCGATGCTTTGCTGCCCGAAGGCAGGCGTGGACGCGCCGACGAGGCATTGTTCCGCGCGGCAGTCGATGCGGCGAAGGAATTCGCGGAGAAACCTGAGGGATGGTTAGTGTTCGAGGGTTCTACCGGAACTGGTAAGACTCACCTCGCGGCAGCCATCGTTAACACGATCATCGAACGCGGTTCGCCTGCCAAATACCTCACCGCACTCGATTTACCCGATCTGATCCGCGATGAGAGGTTCGATGATGCAGAAACGGGCACTTCCTTCTCGGCGTTGCTCGACGCGCCGGTTTTGGTGATCGACGACCTCGGAGCGCAACAAGCAACAAATTGGGTCGACGCCAAACTCGACCAATTGCTGACGCATCGATTCAATGGCCGTATTCCCACGGTCATCGCGCTCGCAAAACCGATCGATCAATTGCCCGAACGCGTCGGCTTGAAACTTAACGATCCGAGTCTCTCGCAAGTCGCAAAGTTGACTACAGATGGCCCTGCCGTGGTTGACCGACGCGTCAACATTCCGCAGGCGATGCTCGATCGCATGACTTTCGAATCTTTCGATCTTGAAGGTGCACCAGCGTCCAACGCTGACGAAAAAGCATCCCTAGGACTTGCCGTAGTTGCGGCGCGCGACTTTGCAAACAACCCAGAAAAGTGGTTGTACTTGCACGGACCCACCGGAGTCGGTAAAACCCACATCGCGGTAGCGATCGCCAATGTCCGAGTTCAACGTGGCATTTCAACGACCTTCTGGTCAGTTCCAGATTTACTCGACAGCCTGAGACATACCTACGGCAACTCCGACGAATCATCTTTCTATTCGCTGTTCGACTCTGTTCGAGATTGCGAAATGTTGATTTTGGACGATTTCGGCGCCCAGCAGATGACGGATTGGGCACTCGAGAAGCTGTACCAAC
>CAYRHG010000004.1:0-6894 GCA_964424025.1 uncultured Dehalococcoidales bacterium
TCTTCAGCCATCGACTTCACGCCGCTTGCAAATGCCACCGCCTCCCGCGCGTGACGCCGCCAGTACGCACCGTCGAGCGCCATCCCCGACTCGACCGCTTCGCCAGTAAGATTGCTCACCACCCTGATCGACGGCGACCCGACCGACACGCTACCCAAAAACGCTTCCAATTCATCCAGAGCCGGTTCCACCAATGCGCTGTGGAACGCTTTAGCGGTGTTCAACCGCCTAGTTCGAACACCCTCCGAATCGAAACGCTCAACAATCCGTTCAATATCCGAAGCCGGACCACTTACCACCTGATGCGCCCCATTGTCACCCGCAATACTTAATCCGACACTGGACGACGAAGCATTCAACTCATCGATCACCGCCGCAACCTCATCCGGAGTCGCGAAGATCGCCGCCATCGTCCCCGGCTCGGTTCCCGACAACAACGTTCCCCGCACCGCAGCAAACCGCATCCCGTCCTCCAAGCTGAACACCCCCGCCGCATGCGCCGCCGCAATCTCACCTACGCTGTGCCCAAGCACCACACTAGGCCGTACCCCCACACTCTCCCATAACGCCGTCAACGCGCATCCCAACGCATACAAAGCCGGCTGTTCCCAAGCCGTATCGCCAAGAACCGACGACGACCCATTCCTACCCCACATCACATCAAGCAACGATTGCCCCCGTACCTCCGTGAACACCTCCTCGCAACGATCCATCACCGCCCTAAACACCGGCTCGCTCTCGTATAGCGACCGCCCCATACCTACCCACTGGCTACCCTGCCCTGTGTAAACAAAGGCCACCTTAACCGCCGAGCGCGGCAATATGCCCGCCTCGGTATCTGCGATCTCGCGCAGACCGTCCCGCAACGATGTCCCATCAGCGAAAACCACTCCGGCACGGTGCTCGAAGTGACTCCTCCCAACACCCGCCGTCCACGACGTATCCGCCAACACCCCATTCGTCGCCTCGCCATCCACCGCCTCACCCAATCCGTGTCGATCAAGCCACGATACGTAGCGATTCGCCAACTCCCTCACCGCACCATCCGATTTACCCGACAACGGTAAGAAACGCCGCTCTCGCACACCAACCTCATCCTCCGAAACCCTCACATCACCGATAGATGCGGGCAACCCAACCGTTATCGCTCTACCCGAACCCGCCGTGCCATCCATAAAGCGTTCAACGTCATCGCCCTTCTGGTGCTCCTCCAACACAACGTGCGCGTTCGTGCCAGAAATTCCGAACGAGTTGACCCCAGCCAATCTAGCCCTGCCACTCCGCCGCGGCCAATCCACCATCTCCGTCGTCACACGAATCGGTAGATTCTCCCAATCGACGTTGGGATCGAGATCGTGGCAATTCAGATGCTTCGGTATGACGCCATGATTCACCGCCAGCGCAGTCTTGATCAACCCCGCAATACCGGCGGCCGACTCCAAGTGACCGATGTTCGTCTTCACCGAACCGATCAGCAACGGGTCGTCGGTATCGCGACCCGGCCCATACACATTCGACACCGCATCGATCTCGATCGGGTCTCCCACCGCCGTGCCAGTCCCATGCGCCTCAAGATAATCAACTTCCGACGGAGGAATCCCAGCATCCGCATGCGCCGCCTCTATCAACTTCTCCATCGCCGGAGCATGCGGCACCGTCAGACCCGCGCTCGCACCGCCATGGTTCACCGATGCACCTCTGATAACCGCCCAAATCCGGTCACCATCCGCTTCCGCCTCGCTCAACCGTTTCATCACGACTACACCGCAACCCTCGCCGCGCACATAGCCATCCGCTGAAGCATCGAACGTCTTACACTGCCCCTCAGGCGACAGCATCATCGATTCCGCGCGCAACTCATAGATGCGACCATTCAGAATCGCCTGCACTCCACCTGCGATCGCCAGATCCGCCTTGCCCTGCTGCAAGTCCGCCACGCCATCATGCACCGCAACCAACGCCGATGCACATGCCGCATCCACCGCTTTCGCCGGACCATTTAGACCCAGCACGAACGAGACGCGACCGGCGGTGCCATTCAGATTGGTCCCACTAAGCGCGTACAGACTGCTCGCAGCCTCCGAAGGCCGCGTCGAATCGAGAACCAGCATCCGATACTCGTCGTTGCTGATGCCGCTGTAAACACCCGTCCGGCTGCCCTTCAGACTATTCGGATCGATGCCCGCATCCTCCAACGCCACCCAGCTCATCTCCAGCATCATCCGCTGCTGCGGATCGAGATAGTCCGCCTCCACCGGCGAAATTCGGAAGAAACCAGCGTCGAATTGGTCTATGTCGTCGACAAACGCGCCGAAACGACACGCATCGTCCGGAACCTCAGTATCCCTGAATATCTCACCAAACCTGCCATCATCCCCACCGGGAACATACTCAGTTACAGCATTCTTTCCCTCAGTCAACAGGTTCCAGAACGCATCCAAATCGTTCGCACCAGGAAACCGGCACGCCATTCCCACAATCGCTATCGGTTCCACCGATCCGCCACCCCACTTAGACCGACCATTCGATGCCGTTTCCATTACGCCCCTCTGTCTCCGAACAACTTTTACGTCCATGAGCGAACGTCGCAGAATTTACTTTCAATAATCCATCGTACCACGGCGTCCTAACTAAACAGCCAGATGAACCCTAAGTTGACCGTCAAACTCGAACCAACTCCTACTCGAAGACTGTGTCCGCCTTGCCGGGGATGCCCAAGTTTTGCACCCTCCGATCATCCAACGGCGAAGTCTCAGCTTCGTCAAACGGCATCTCGCCAAAAAAGTGCGCCAAATACTCCGCCAAAGCCTCCTGCTCCGTGCCTACATCAGCGAAATCCGTCAGCCCCGGATCCACACCCGCCGCAACATCGATCACGCCGTTGCTGTTCGTATCCGGAAACTCAGAGTTCGGCGCATTGAACTGCACCGCCTCACCCGCGAGGTCCACACGCCCCTCAAGCGGAGACGGAAACGGGTAACCGTCTCCTCCGTTGGCGATGAAATTAATCGTCGCCACCTTGATGACTCGGGCTGCGTCACCTACCAGTTCGCCGTTCTCCACCACTCGGTCGATCACCTCTCCCTCATCATTCACTATCGCCAACGACCGCACCCGATCGCCGCTCGGCCGTGCTGGATCAAAACTGAACCTCATCCCCGAGACCTGTGGGAAGCGGCCCGCATAAACCTCCCCGACACCTTCATAACCGATCGAGTGCTCCATCGCTTCAACCAGTTGTGCCGCCGTCAGCGGGAGTATCACCAACGCGTTGTTGAACCGCAACACACCTTGCACGGCTAACTGTGAAATATCGCCCTCTTCGGTCCCCGACAGTTCATTTGCAGGCGGTGGAAGATACTGAATGTCCTTCGGATCGTTCGTCCCCGGAGGCTGTAAGGCGAGCCCGATATGGTCGCGGATACCTCCGCTGTTCTTCAATCCCACCGCAACGTCCGGGTCAACCATGCGGGCCAGCCAAACATAAGCATCTGTGACAAGATTGCCCAAGTTCGTCTCCTGCGTACGCACGTCCGGGCGCAGTCCAGCCAGATAAACATTCGTCTTGCCTACCACGTTGCCCCCGCGCTCCCGCATCACAGACGTCAACGCGTCGACGATCTCAGACACCTCAGGGATAGGACGACCCGAGAAAGTTTGACCCCCTTGTGTCTCCGTCGAATACGCCCCACTCACGAACTCGTTGACACTCTCCGGGATCAAAACGCCCCACTCGTCGAAATCCACCACCAGACGCCCCAAGTACCTGTAGTCAGCGTCGGTGTTGACAACAAGAACCGGCTCACCTGTCGCCGATCTCATCGCGAGAGGATAATCACCCCATGCTTCGTCCCTGTCACGTAACAGATCATTCTCATCCGCAAGTATCGTGTTCGATCCGCCGGCGACAACGATATCGACACCCCGCAACATACTCGCCAACTCCATCTCGATCTCAATCTCCTGCATGTGCGATAGCAATATCACCTTATCGATGCCCTGCGACAGTAACGCATCGATCGCAGTCTGAATCTCCGCGGCCAAAGCCCCGAAATCACCAGCCACTACTGGTGCCACTGCGATCCCACCCACGTTCGTCAATCGTCGCAAGTACGGCGTCGTAGCCCCTACGATACCGATACGTTCCCCGCCAACCGTAATCGTCGCGCTCCGCGCCAAACTTCCACCTATCAGTCCAACCTCCTGCCCATCAGCAACGACTAGTGGTTGCAGATTGTCATCGTCCGCAAGCCTCAAATTGCTCGACAAATAAGGAAACATAGCCCCAACGTACGTCTCATCCCCTACTTCCGCCGCTACTAGAGACGCAAACGAACCCGTACCGCGATCCAACTCATGGTTTCCGATCGCCGATGCTTGAAAACCCATCGCGTTCAGCAACGCGATATCGCCTCGTCCGGCTCCAGGTATCCCTAGCACATCCGCGGTCGAGTCGTCCCCCGCCGCGTCGAACCTCGGACCAGGGATGTAGTTATCTCCCGAACTCAGGACCAACGTATTGTTCGGGTACTGGCGGCGAAATCCGTCCAGTAACGCCGAGAAATTCTCCACGTTCTGCAACGCACCGGTCGAGCCGTCCATATCCGACGCGTGCAGCAGTTGCAAGGTGAAACCCGACTCGTTCGAACCTGACTCATCAACCTCATTCGTTCCTTCGACGCGTTTTTCGAACGCGTCGACATCGGTCCACAATTCCGCCAACTCCACTGACAGAAGCTCTAACCCATCTTGCAATATCTTTAACTGAGCTTGTCCGCGGTCGGATTCATCGTGCAATTCACTCAACTCATCGGAAAAGACCTGAATGCCCGCCAATGCCTCGTCCGTAGCCTCCACAGCCTTCGAAGTCGCAGTCGAATTCCGTTCCAGCTCTGCCGACACCACCTCTTGGAAACCTACGAATTCTGAATTCCTCACCTCCCCAACGCTCTCCAACTCCCTTATCTTCGCCCTCTGACTCTCGACGACCTGTTTCAAGGCCGCAAGCTCCGAAGCCACGCTATCCCAATCTGCCGCGATAGCCGCAATCTCATCAGATATATCCGTCAAATCGGCCGGTGCCAGAGTCGGCGCGGCGCGCAAATCCGACGGGCTAGTCCTTACGTCTGCGACCTCATCCCGTAGAGCAGCCACTTCGCGATTAAGTTCGTTCAACCCGTCCGACAGATCAGATTGCTCGGGCTGACCGACACGTATGTCCGCCGCCTCATCCCGCAGAGCAGCCACTTCGCGATTAAGTTCGTTCAACTCGCCCGACAGATCAGGTTGCCCGGACTGACCGGTACGAATGTCCGCCACCTCATTGCCAAGCGCGACCACCGTGCGATCGAGCTCGTTCAACTTGCCTTGCACTTCGCCCGTTTCGCCCGCATCGTCCGCACAAGACACAACCGCGATCATCAATCCAACCGCGACCAGTGCCACCGCTCTATTCAACCGTTTCATCATCGTTGTCAGCCTCCAACCGACCAACGCCTACGTGCTATCCAACTAAGACGTATATTCCTGATTACAACACACCGAGGCATGCTTCCGACTTTCGCTCGTGCATTCAACAACACACCCCGCCACCAGCCCACCTTCCGTTTTCGTAATCGCAACAACCCCCGAAGCAAGAATGCGTCGGATTTTCAAGACATCTCGTTCCCAACGCGCTATAATCCGCCACAGCGCGCGCTCAACACACTAGGTAACAACCATGGGCAAGTCAGTACACCACGTCGTAACAAGGCCAGGTCGCAAACATGGCGAGCCGGAAAACGACATCCCAATCGCGGACGATCTAGTAACGGTCCCTGGATCACCCACCATCGACACCGACGTCAGCTACTACAGCCGCGAATACCCCGTCGAGTCCCAGACCATCGAAAAAGCCGCCGACCGCGAGTGGGGATGGACCCAGTACATCAAAGAGGTCTACGACTACCGCAAGAAGCACGACGAAGTCAGCGAACCCCTAATCGAAGCCGCCTCCGTATCTGGCGATATCGAACCCACCGCCGAACCGGTGCCCGGCAAGGACGTCACTGACGAGATCCGCACAAAGGCACGCGAACTAGGCTTCGGCGAAGTCGGATTCACAAGATACGACCGCCGTTACACCTACCCCAGCAAGAAGAGCTGGGCGAAGTACACCCACGCAATCTGCCTCGCCCTCGAGCAGGACTACTACCAGACCCAGACAATCCCCAGCCTCGAAGCAGAGTTCGCACACTTCGGAACCTACGAGATCGCCGGCGACCTCGCCCTCACCCTCGCTGAACACATCCGCTCCCTCGGATACCACGCCCAAGTCCACAGCCCCAACGACAACAGTGGCGTCTTCATCCCGCTGTTCGTCAACGCCGGACTAGGCCAACTAGGCGCAAACGGACAGCTCCTCTCGCCCTACTTCGGTTCCCGGGCGCGCCTGATGCTCATCACCACCGACGCAATCGTGTCGTACGACGATCCGGTCGACTACGGCATCAACAAATTCTGCCAAGAGTGCCAAGTCTGCGTCGTCCGCTGCCCCGCCCGCGCCCTCCTACGCGAACAAGTCTGGTACCGAGGCGTAAAGAAAAACAAGCTCGTATACGACCGATGCCGACCCGTAATGGTCAAATACGAGGGTTGCGCCGTCTGCATGAAAGTCTGCCCCATCCAGCGATACGGTATGAAACCCGTCATGGAACACTACGTCGACACCGGCGAAATCCTCGGCAAAGGCACTCCCAACCTCGAAGGCTACGAACTACGAGGCAAAGGCTACTTCGGCCCCGGCAAACTCCCTCACTTCACCCGCGAAGAGTTCGAAATCCCGCACGGTACGAAAGAGGAACACCTCTTCCACAAATTCAAAGAAAAGGTCGAAAAGAACGGAACCCCCGAAGC
>CAYRHG010000005.1:0-42659 GCA_964424025.1 uncultured Dehalococcoidales bacterium
GCCGCGGTGTCGCACGCGGATTCGGGGGCTCAAGTGGTAGCGCCGTCGGCGATGATGGACGGGCAAGTGGCCGCGATCCGATCGGCGCTCGATGACGCCGGGCACAAAGACGTCAAGATTTTGGGCTACTCCGCCAAGTACGCGTCAGGTTTCTATGGCCCGTTTCGGGACGCCGCTGGTTCGACGCCGAGTTTCGGTGATCGACGCAATTACCAGATGGCTTCCAGCCAACGCCAAGAAGCGATGCAGGAGATCGGTGCCGACATCGCGGAGGGCGCTGATTACATCATGGTCAAACCAGCACTTTCTTACCTTGATGTGATCTCCGCGGCAAATGCAACCTACCCTGATCATCCGCTCTACGCCTATAACGTGAGCGGAGAGTTTTGCATGATCCACGCGGCAGCAGCCAATGGATGGATCGATCTCAGGAACACGGCATTGGAGGTGTTGTTGAGCATCAAACGTGCGGGTGCTGACAACATAATCAGCTATTTCGCGATCGATGCCATCGACTGGATCGAGGAACAAGGCGCATGAAGTTGCTCACACGGGGTACTGGTGACGCATCCCGTACGCCGCTTTTGAATGCATGTTTGGCGGAGGCCCTGGGCACGTTCATACTCGTTCTATTTGGGATCGGATCAGTAGCAGCGGCCGTTTTCACGGGTGCGCAAGTCGGACTTTGGCAAGTGGCTGCGGTATGGGGGTTCGGCGTCACGCTCGCAATATATGTGACCGGAGCTGTCTCCGGAGCACATCTGAATCCGGCTATCAGCTTGGCCTTCGCGATCTTTCGGAGCCGTCAATTCCCGGTTAATCGTCTGTTCGCCTATTGGGGCGCCCAGTTGTTGGGAGCGGTGATCGCGGGCGTCGCGGTGCTGATTCTGTTCAACCCCTTCATCGATAAATTCGAAGCGGACAACGACATCGTTCGTGGTGAAATTGGCAGCCAAAAATCTGCGATGGCGTTCGGCGAATATTTCCCGAACCCAGGCATGTTCGACGGGGTGACGATCTATGTTTCGCCGTTGTACGCTTTCGCGGTCGAGGCATTCGGCACCGCCATACTAGCGTTGGTGATCTTCGCGCTAACTGAGCGACGTAATGCAGGTATACCGACCAACGGAATGGTGCCGTTTTTCATTGGGTTTACCGTTGCGGCTCTGATCAGCCTCTTTGCTCCGATAACGCAAGCAGGTTGGAATCCGGCACGCGACTTTGGCCCCCGGATTGTTTCCTGGTTTGCAGGATGGGGCGATATAGCCATACCTGGACCCGAAGCTGGATTTTGGGTTTACATACTTGGCCCGTTGGTTGGCGCCCCGATCGGCGCTTTAGCCTTCAAACTGCTGATTGAACCGGGTTTGCCAGGTAGCAAACCGGATGCTGTCCAGATCGTGAGGAGCCGGTATGAGTGACGAACGAATCGACGTGCTTTTCCTGTGCACACACAATGCGGGCAGGAGCGTAGCAGCCAAAACGCTGTTCAACGACCGCGCTTCGAAGCTCGGTCTAGATCTGCGAGCAGAATCTGCCGGAACCGACCCCGGCGATGAAATCAATCCCGCGGTTCGACGCGTTCTCAGATCGTTCAAAATCGACACGTCTCGCGAAGCGCCAAAACGGCTGGACGATGCGATGTTGGCGAACAACCCGCGCATCGTGACTATGGGCTGCAAAGTGGACGCCGACGCCTGCCCGGCCGTTAATGTTGAGGAAATCGACGATTGGGGGTTGCCGGACCCTTCAAAGATGACTGCCGACGCTGAAATCGTACCGTTGGTTCACGAAATCGCGCGGCGGGTCAACACGTTGATCCATCAAATAACAGGTACGTCGTAGCGATCAATTTTCGACTGAGTCGCGATCCGACACACCGCTGTCGATCATCACTTTTCCTAAGATGTTTCGGCGCGACACGGGCCCAAAAGACCTGCTGTCCGTTGATCGGCGTCGGTTGTCTCCCATCACGATGTACTCGTCTGCTCCCAATTCCCACAGTCGTTTCAATCTCGGCTGCTCTCCTTCCAGAAACGGCTCCTTCAATTCCAGCCCGTCGACGATCAGTTTCCCGCCGATCAATCGAACCAGTTCACCCGGTAGACCGATAACTCGTTTCGTCTCCCAAAACCGTTCCCGTTGCGGATGCTCAAACAAAACCACGTCCCATCGCGCCGGTTCAGCGATCCGGTATGCCCGCCGGCTGACGCGAACTCTCTGACCTTCTCGAAGCGTCGGATGCATCGAATGACCGATCACCTGAACCCATTTGCTGGTGAATCGATCAGCCAACCTCCCAGGCGCGTCGATGATCGCCTGTAATATCCTTTTGACGCCAGCAAACATCGGAGTAGTCTATTCTTGATGTTGATGATCGAACCTGTTATCGACTATCGCCTCGACTTGCCGCGAGTTGGTCTCGCGGGTACACGAAAGGAACCAACACGATGCTAGGAAGTGTCAAAAGATTAGCTGACCGCTTGTCCCCGTTTGGCGTTGCGCATGCGCATTGCGACATCCCGTGCGGGATATACGACCCTCATGACGCGATTCAAGCGGCGCAAACTTGCATTAGGATGACCGAGCTGATCACGGAATCGGGCGACATGTCGGACGTCTCGGCGCGTAACAATCTTATCCGTTATGTGGCCGCCAAAGAAGAACACGCCAAGAAGGCCAAGGATGACATCTTGGTCATCTGGACCGATTACTTCAAACCCGAGCACCTCGAGCAGTACCCGAACCTCCACGAATTGGTCTGGAACGCCTGCAAACTTGGTAGCCAGGTCAAGCAGAACGTGGACATGGACGCTGCCCAGGCCTTTAAAGCGGCCTTAGAAGAGATCGGCAAAATCTTCTGGGAGACCAAGAACTAAACGGACTGCAAGGTCTCACGAGAAATCGATCCCGTTCGCTAGGCTATTGCAAAGTCCTGCGGACGGGATTTTTTTTGCTTCGAGAACGCGGCGAACCGTTATTCGCCGTTGCTGAAAAACCCGATCTCGTCCGAAATGTACTCTTCGCGAATCGGCGACCAGATGTCCAACGCGACGCATCCTTCGTCCGTTGCGGTCACCTGATGCGGCACATGGCCAGGGATCACGTAGTGTTCGCCGGCAACCAGCATGGTTTTTTCGTGGCCTTCCAATTCGAACCACGCAGACCCTTCTAACACCCTGCCGCATTGTTCGTGAAGGTGCGAGTGCCAAGGCACGATCGCGTTAGGTTCGAAATCAATGATCCCCATCATGATTCGTTCGCCCCAGATCAGTTGGGCATCGACCCCGGGCAATAAACGTCGACGTTCTACAAACTGGGGATCGAAATAACCCGCTCTACCGTCCGGAGCACGCGTCTTATCGACTTTCAACGTCATCGTTCTTTCTCCTGAATCTCTTTCGAGCCTAACCGTGCGAACCCATCTTCCGGTCGATCGCCGCCTCCGCGACTGGACTGATGATCTGGTCGACTTCAATGTTCAACAGAGCTGGCCCGTCGTACGCGAACGCTCTTTTCATGGCTGGTTCCAGCTGTTCCGCCGTTTGAACGTACTCGCCGTACGCTCCCAAGCCTTGCGCCACCAAATCGTATCGCGTACCTTCGGCGAGGTCGGTCCATACGGGTCGACCGTAGATACCCTTCTGTATCTGCCAATCGATGCCCCATATCGAGTTATTGCCCAGCAAAATCTTCACTGGCAGGTTGTGACGGACCATCGTGTCCAGCTCCATACCGTTGAAGCCAAAAGAGCCGTCTCCCACCGCGACCACGCATTGTGTGTCGGGCAGTGCCGCTTGTGCACCCATTCCATAGGCAATTCCAACGCCGATCATGCCGAAACTCGACACGTTATGGAACCTGAATGGTAGTTCCCGTGGGATCGAAGCGCGAAGGAAGTGGCAATAATCGCCACCGTCGAAAGTTATGTGCGCATCTTCCTCGAGGAAGTTCTGAAGAGTCTCGCTCACATACATCGGATGCATCGGGGTCGAGGCCGATGCTTGCTCATACAACTCTGCGAGCCATTCGTCATGAGCTCGGCGCAAACGGGCAACCCAATCGCTTCGCTCAGTCCAACTCAGTTTCATCGCTTCGTCTGCCATTTGGGAGCACGCTGGGCCAAGATCGCTTAAGACAGCGACATCAGCGGTTCTCGCACGACCTATTTGCGCCGGTGAAGGATCTACGACGATCAGTCGCACATCCGGCGCGAAGGGCGGAGTGCCGCCGAACCCAAGTGTGTAGTCCAATCGCTTGCCGAGCATCAGGACAACATCTGCTTCGCGCACGAGCTGCGCCGCGCGGTTTAGCGGCAAATACCCGAATCCCATGCTGTAGGGATGCGAGTCGGGGATTAACGCCCGGGCGGAATCTTCAGAGACGAACGGGATGCGCGTACTTTCGACAAATCTGCGCACCTCGTCCGGATCGGCCGTGGCTCCGGCTGAAGAACCTGCCATGATTAAAGGCCGTTCAGCCGAATTCAAGATTTGTAGCGCTTGCCTTACTCGATCAGCGTCTGTCATCACTTTTGTTGGCACGCTGTATTCCCGCGGCGCGTAACGCTCGAAGTCTGATGCGTCGACCTCGGCAGATTGGTAGTCGTGAGGGATCGTCAGATGCACGGGCCCTTGTCGACTGCTCAATGCTGTGCGGAAAGCTAGCGCGACGTATTCGGGAATCCGCTCGGGCGACGGTACTTCCCAAGCTCCCTTAGTCACCGGTCTCGCGATTCCCACTTGGTCGATTTCTTGCATTGCACCACGACCCAAATTGGGCGAATCTGCGCTCCCAGCGATGTTCACCACAGGCGCTTCGGAATGAAACGCGTTCGCTAATGCCGGAACCGCATTCGCGTGACCCGGTGTCGTAGAAAGCGCCACCGACGCGCGCCTCAATATACGAGCGTATGCGTCAGCTGCGTGCACTGCGCCCGATTCGTGACGTGTGTCGATCATACGGAACGGCTCGTCAACCATGCGGTCCAGCATGTCGAGAATGTGATCCCCGGCGATGCCGAAGAGCGTATCTACGCCTTCGGCCTTCAGGGAAAGATTCAAAAGATCGCTGCCTGTCAGTTTTTTTGCCAACGTTACGAAGTCCCTCCGTTGCACGGTTGCAAACTCAATTCATTCATAAACTCGACAACCGGAATCTCATCGAGCTTCTCCAGATCATCGAAAAGTCCGCCTACCTTGTGCGAGAACTCAGTTTCGCCGTAGGTAGCAGCAACGTTCGCGGCGAATTTGTGAGCCAAAAGCGGAATCGCTTCTGATCTGCGTTGCCGGTGACCAATCGGGAAACGTACCTCGACCTCGCTGGTCGAAGTACCGTCGTCGAAATGCACTTGAACGGCGTTCGCAATTGACCGTCGTTCGGGATCAAGGTACTCGCGAGAATATTCGGCACGCTCGGCGACCACCATTTTCTGGCGCAGATTGTCGATGCGAGGATCTCGAGAAGAATCATCCTCGTAGTCGTCCGAAGTCACGTTGCCCTTCAAAAGCGCTACCGCCGTCATGTACTGAAGGCAATGATCACGATCTGCCGGATTGTCTAGCGGGCCGGTTTTGTCGATGATTCGGATGGCCGGCTCTTGCGTCTTGATCTCGATCGAACTGATCTCGCCTAATCTGTTCGCTACTTCGGGGTGAAGAGCTACCCCCGCTTCCACCGCCGTTTGACCATGAAATTCTGCCGGATATTTCACCTTGAAAAGCACGTTTTCCATCACATACGACGCGAACGGCCTTTGCAACGTCACCGTTTGACCGTTGAACCATACGTCTTGAAAACCGTATTTGGGTGCGGACAAGGCAGAGTAACATCCCGGCATGCCTCGCACCGCGAACGAAGCCAGGTTTACTCCGCGTGCTGCGGCGTCTGCGGCTGCCCACGACTTGCGTGACATCGTGTTGGGCGCATGCCGATAGGTCCGAAGAGTTGCGTCGAGCCATGAGTGAGAGACGGCTGACGAAACAATTTCCTCGTCAAAATCGGAGTAAAGAGCCGCCGCGACCGCGGTGGACGCCACTTTGACTAGCAAGACGTGGTCAATCCCGACGCGATTGAACGCGTTGTCTAGAGCTAAAACCCCTTGGATCTCGTACGCGCGGATCGCGAGTTCTAGAACATCTCGAATAGTTAGCGACGAATCTCCGCGTGAAGTCCTAGCTTTAGCCACTCGATGAGCAGATGCTAGGATCGCGCCGAAGTTGTCAGAAGGGTGTCCCCACTCATTTGCCAACCACGTGTCGTTGAAATCTAGCCACCTGATCGCGGCGGTCAAATCGAATGCTGCGGCCGAAGGAGGTTTGGAATAGTGTGTCCCCGGGATCGGCACGCCGTCTGGCAATTCGCCAAACGATTCCCCGGACGCTAAGAAGTCGCGGCACGCTGGGAACCCCAAAGCGAGGAATGCACACCCTATCGAGTCCATCAAGGCCAAACGCGCGGTGTCGAAAGCCTCATCGCTGCCGACTTCGTCGCGCCGACACGCGTACGCGGCGATTTCGGCGATCACGTCATCGTAACGAGATGGCATCAGCGGTCTTGTAACTCGACGTATTCCTGCGCCGGCGGGCCAGAGTAGTTGGCATTTGGGCGGATAAGACTGTTATCGTCGCGTTGCTCAATCACGTGTGCCACCCATCCCGACGTTCGGCTGACCGCGAACAAAGGAGTGAACATCACCGTCGGTATTCCGCAAAGATGGTAAGCGGTCGCGGAGAAGAAATCGAGATTGGGATGCAGGCCCTTCTCGCGCATCATCACTTCCTCGATACGCTCAGAGATGTCGAAATACGTGGTGTTCGAACCTTCGATAGCGAGCGTTCTTGCCAACTCCTTCACGATGTCCGAACGAGGGTCCCCGTTTTTGTAGACACGGTGACCAAATCCCATGATCAGCCTCCGTGCATCGAGCATGTGCTTGATGGATTTTTCAGCCTGTTGAGGATTGTCGAACGAGGCGATCAACTCCATCGCCGCCTCGTTGGCACCACCGTGCAATGGACCGCGCAAGGCACCGATTGCGGCAACTACGGCTGAATATGTGTCCGCCAGCGTGCTCGTCACGACCCGACCGGTGAATGTCGAAGCGTTGAACTCGTGCTCGGCGTACAGAACCAATATGGTGTCCAATGCCCTTTGCGCGGTCTCTTTCGGTTTCTGGTCGGTTAGCAGCCGAAGAAAATGTCCTGCCAATCCAACTTCGTCGGACTGAGTATCGATCCGTTGTTTGAGGTGCGCGTATCGGTGCCAATACGCAAGCATCGAGGTCATCGTGCCCATCAGGCGGTCCGCGACATAAGGAGCCCCTCTGCCCTCCTCACCTTCGGGTTCCAGCGATCCGATCATCGAGGCCCCAGTTCGGAGCACATCCATTGGATGGGTCGACATTGGCAAAGCCTCGAGCATTGCGCAAACTTCCGAAGGCAGTTCGCGCAACCTCGCAAGGCGTTCGTTATAGGCGTCGAGTTCATCGCGATTCGGCATTTTGCCGTACAAGAGCAGGTACGCAACCTCCTCAAACGTTGCGTGTCGCGCCAAATCCTCAATGCTGAAACCGCGATACGTGAGTCCCGCTCCCGCTTTCCCGACCGTGGAGATCGCGGTTTCTCCTACGATCACGCCTGCCAATCCTTTGGCGGTCATAGTCATGTCATTCAGTCCGATCGCTTTCGTTGAACGAACAGCTCGTTAATTTTGCGTTCGTATTCGTGGTAACCGATAGTGTCATACAGTTCGTCCCGCGTCTGCATGACATCGACGACCTTGTTTTGTGTTCCTGAACTCCTGATTTCAGAGTACACCGACGCGGCGGCTCGACTCATTGCACGAAACGCAGAAAGTGGGTATAAAGCCATCGCGACTTCCGCGCTGCGCAATTGTTCGAGAGAAAATAACGGTGTTCGCCCGAATTCGGTGAGGTTCGCCAAAATCGGGACGTTTGTGCAAGTGGCAAACTTCCGATACTGGTCTAACTCGGTCACGGCTTCGGCGAAAATTGCGTTCGCCCCTGCTTCCACGTAAGCAACGCACCGTTCCATTGTGCGATCCATGCCTTCGGTTGCCAAGGCGTCCGTCCGCGCCATGATCAAGAAGTCTTGTCCCGTACGCGCGTCAACCGCGGCTTTAATGCGGTCGCACATCTCGTCCGTTGCGACCACCATTTTGCCGGGCAGATGCCCGCACCGCTTTTCTTGCACCTGATCCTCTATGTGTATCGCCGCGGCACCGGCGCGCTCCATCTCCCGCACCGTACGAGCGATTGACAACGCCGCTCCCCATCCGGTGTCGCAATCAACAAGAAGGGGCAAATCGCAAACTGATTTGATCCGCTCCACGTCAACCAACACGTCCGACAACCCCGTCATCCCTAGATCTGGTAGTCCATAAGACGCGGTCGCGATACCGCTTCCAGACAGGTAGACTGCACCAAATCCTGTCTGTTTCGCCTGAATGGCCGCGTACGCATTTATCACACCCACCACCTGCAACGGTTGCTCGTGCGCCATTGCATCATGAAAATTGATATTCACGTGATGTCGATCCGAATATCGTCGTTTGCGTTCAGTTTAAGTCTCAGAACGCACCAAATAGCACTGCCGGGGCGACCAGCAGTATTACGATTCCTACCGCCAAACGTAGGCCTGGCGCATCGATGCGGTTAGCTATTCGTGTTCCAACATACATGCCGATCACTCCTGGGATGCCTACGATTGCGATCAGGTGCCAATCGACGCCACCTTTCAACAGGTGACCAACAAACCCCGAAATCCCGACTAGAACGGTGATGGCAAGGTTGGTGCCGGCCGCTTTGTGCGGATCCATATGCATTGCGAGTAGCGCCGGCATGCGCAGCACACCTAGGGCAAGTCCAACGGCACCTCCGACGGCACCAATCGCAAATCCAGCGAAGCCTTCTCGGCTAACTTGTCCAGCGTCGAGTTTCAGATCACCGTCACCACTCCCGCCGCCTGAGAACGCGCGACGCGTGCGAACGCTTGGATATCGCTTGCGTATCCTCATCAACCGAATCGACCACGCGATCAAGAACAGAGCAGACCAGGCCATCAACAACGAAACAACGGTCAACAAGATCCATATCGGCACCTTGTCCGCGAAATAGCCGCCGATGAACGCGCCCACGATCGCCGGGGCACCCATCGCCATGACCACGCTCGGAACGACTCGTTGATGGAGAAATGCTTCGAGCGTGCCGATCGTTGAACCCATAACACTAATCATCAGATTCGTGCCGGCAGCGATCAGCGGGTCGATACCGAACAAAGTGAGCATCGGCAAACGGACGACACCCAGAGCGATACCGACAGTCCCACCGGACAAACCCACCACGAGGGATATGACGGCCATCGACGTTAATTGCCAAGCCGCTAAGTCAGTGGTTGCACCAAGAATTAACTCCATCACGGTTCTCGGTTGAGTCGGTTTGCTTCTGTGATTTTCATCGGCGCATCGACGCGCCGACAGTCGCACTCGCAGTCTTCGCGCCGACTATAGCACTGGTTCAAAATATGGGCGTTAAATCCCAATTCGGACCTGAATCTGGAGAATCAACCCGTCACCGTTAATAGGCCTAACCTATCCAACTGGGCATCAACCTCTTTCAGATGTGTCGCGTCGGGTCTCAACGAGGGCCCTCGTGCGTATACGCCGTTTTTACTGAATACGCCGCGTCGCCACATGATGTGCTTGTATATCCAATTCGCGAGTCCCTGCCCTTGTGCCAAAGTGCGAATGATCGACGCGTAACGGTCGAAAACACCCTCGGAAGCGGTTTCGTCACCCGCTTCCCATAGGTCCCACATCTCGACGAACTTGTCAGGTAACGTCGAACCGGGCATCGTGCCGACTGATCCTCGTCGCAACTCCTCGATATAAAACGCCCCGCCCATGCCCCCGAAGAGGATCAGATTAGTGCCGTCGGAAACCAAGTTCTGCGCTTCGGCCATTCTCGGGATCGTTGGCGGAGTTTCAACCTTGATGTAGCAGAGGTTTTCGTGGCGCTTGGCGCACGCAACCGCCATCGCAGGCGGGACCGCGGCTGTGCTTTGATCTTGCAGAAATATGGGTATCCCAACCGATTCCGCGATCCGAACGAAATACTCTATGTGCTCGGATGCGACGGTCGGGATATAACTCGTCGGTCGGATCATCAGAGCGTCAGCACCAAGCTCCTCGGCTCGCTGGGAATAGTGGATCGTCGCTTCTGTGCCCTCGGCGCCCGTGTTCATCACCACCTTCACACGTCCGTTTGCGGTCGCGACAACTGATTTCAATACGGCGTCGCGTTCACTCTCAGTGAACTTGAACACTTCGCTCGCCATCGCGATTCCGATGCCTTGGACGCCTTGCTGAATGATCCATTCGACTTGGTTTTCGAGGTCGTCAAACACGATATTTCCGTCGTTGTCAAAAGGCGTCGATAGTATCGGATAAACGCCTCGCATCGTGAGGTCAGGCATGAGATTTTCTCCGTGGATCGGTGCGGTTCAAACGCGCGGTTGATTACAGCAATTGATGTTACACATCACGACGGGATCGACGAAGACGAAGGTCGATCAACCGATCAGCGTAGGTACAACAGCGATGAGGACACCGGCGACGGTTGCGGTTCCTATAACTCCCGCGACGTTAGGTCCCATAGCGTGCATCAACAGGAAGTTCTCAGGGTCTTCGTTCTGCCCCATGTCTTGCACCACCCGTGCGGCCATTGGCACAGCAGAGACTCCGGCGGCACCTATCATCGGATTGATCTTCGTCTTGGTAACCAGATTCATCAACTTGGCGAGCAAAATCCCCGTGATGGTCGCAGTCGCGAATGCAAACAGGCCCAACACGAAAATCCCCAGCGTTTCGGGTTGCAAGAAGATTGATCCGGGCATCGTTGCACCAACCGACAGACCCAGTATCACGATCGTGGCGTTCATCAAGGAGTTTTCAGATACGTCTGCGAGACGCGGCACCACGCCCGACACTTTGATCAGGTTGCCCAGCATCAACATTCCAATCAGTGGTGAAGCTGATGGCACCAACACGCTGACTACTATCGTCGTGATGATCGGGAAAAGGATCAGCGACCTGCGAGAGACAGGTTCGCTAGAGTATTCCATCCGGATCCGACGTTCATTCTGTGTCGTCAAGAGTTTGATCAATGGAGGTTGGATTATGGGAACCAACGCCATGTATGAATATGCCGCCACCGCTGTGGCTCCGACGATGTCTCGAACGTCGACGTGAGGCAACGATTCGCCCAATTCCCGCATTCGGGTAGCGATGAAAATCGTCGTCGGACCGTCTGCGCCGCCTATGATGCCGATCGACGCAGCTTCGAGCAGCCCGAATTCGAACCACCCTAGCGCGCCTAGAACCAATGCGCCGATCAGAGCGAAGAATACCCCTGCTTGTGCACCTGCCCCTAGCAGCAACGTCTTCGGGTTGGACAACATTGGTGAGAAGTCAGTGGCGGTGCCAACTCCCAAGAAGATCAGCAACGGAAAAATGTCCGACTCCAATCCGACGGTCTGAAAAGTCCTCAGTATCCCGGTCGGTTCGCCTTCGCCACCTTCTCTGATGAATTCTCCCAAAGGCAAATTGGCGAACAAGATACCCATCGAAATCGGTACCAGTAACAACGGTTCTTTCCGCTTCGCGATGCCGACGTACAACAGCGCGAGCGCGATGACCCACATCGCGACTAGGCGTGGATCGTTACCGATGGCTTCAAACCCGGCGAGAATCTGATCTAAGACGCCTTCGCCTGACATCAGCTATTCGAGCTCCACCAATGATTGGCCATGTTGCACCGAATCTTCACCCGCGACATGGACTTGCGAAACAACCCCATCGCGCGGTGCTGCGATCGTGTTTTCCATCTTCATCGACTCGAGCACCAGCAACGCTTGCCCTCGTTGCACGCCATCCCCTGCTGAGACGTTGACCCGAATTATCCGTCCGGGCATCGGAGCGCGAATCACGTTCTCGCTGTCGCCGCTCGCAGCTGCGGATGGGCGCCCACGCTGCGCCGGACGCGGGCGAGGCTCGCGTCGCCTAGGACTGGGATCTGGACGAGACGATTCGGGGCTTGCCGGAGGCGCATCGGGGATCTCAACCTCGAATTCGACACCGTCTACCAATACTCGGACCGGTGATGCAGAGACATCGCCGACCTCAACGTCATAGGCCACGCCGTCGATGGTGATGCGGTACCGGATCGTCATCGCCTGTCTTTTACACTCCCAGCAAGCCCGCGTCGAGCGCGTTGCCGAGCCCTACCTTCGGTCAACCACGCGTCGTGAACCGCACCTGAGGGCGCGGATATCGGTGTCTGATCAATAAGAGTTCTGCCGTGTTGCGACTGCTGCGACAGAGCTAAAGCGACTGCGATCGCTGCCGCGCGGGCGCGAGGGTCAGCTCCCTGCGCCTCCTCTGGTTCCGTATCGGTTGCAACGGTTGCGTCAGAATGGCTAGCTTCCTCGGCCGCCTTTCGCTCCTCACGTTGTCGCAGCGTTGCATCGGCCCACGAAACTGCACGCACCGAAACTGCCAGAATGACAAGCACGAGGCTGGTCATGCCCATGCCGATGCCGCTGACTTGGAGGCCGTCGATTATTGGTTGAATGTCCAATTCGAATGCTGCTTATCTAGTTGAGGGCGTGGTGATTGTTGATCGATAGGATTTTGGGGAATGCAAGTTGTTCGTTTTATTCGAGCTCATTCCTACATGGACGACTCGATTTTGGCGGCTAGTTCGGGTCCCCCATCGATGGTTGCGTAAACAATGCCGTCTTCGGATTCCCCGAGCTCTGTCTCGTTTGGATGCACTAATTCAACATTGTAGGATTCGCCGTCCACAGCGACGTTCGTAGCGTGGACGCGCTCGGGCTCGCGCAGAGGGTGCTCAAAAATCGAACGTCGGAAATCCGCCGCCAATTCTTGCGCTTCGGAAACGTCTATCAGCTCGAAACCGATCTGACTGCTTGGCGTCTTCTGAACCACCACCGGCAGATCAGCCGAAATGACGGATGCGATCTTGGCGTAACCGCCCGTGGGTTGGCGGTCGGCGAGCAATATGATCGGTTTCCCATCCGCGGGGATTTGCACCGCGCCCATGTAAGCGGGGTCTGAAACGATGTCATGCTTGCCGCCGATTGCCGGGACCTCTGCGCCCTCGAGTCGGGCGCCTTGCCGATCCGTTAGGTTACTGACCGAAAATGTCGACCCAAAGAACCTAGCCTTTGCATCATCGTCGAATGCATCGAACTGAGGCCCCGCTATGACGCGGATTCGTCGCGCATCATCCCTGCATGCTGGCGGCGTATCTGACGCTACAGCCGTCCCAGCGCGCGGTCGTGATTCGGATGCCATTTCGACACCTAAAGGAAGCTCATCACCTTCACTCAACGCCCGACCCTGGAAACCGCCGATGCCAGAGGCGACATGCGTGGACCTCGATCCCAGCACTTCAGGCACATCGATGCCACCTTCCACCGCGACGTACGAGTAGAGCCCTTTTGAGGGAATCGCAACGCTCAGTTCCGATCCCGCAGGCGCGATAAGCGTTTCCCAACTGGTTATGGGAAACCCATCAATCGCCACATCGACGTCCGCGCCGGTTACTGCGACCTTTGTATCCACATCAAACTGAAGCAATGCGCCGCCAAATGTCGATTCCAAAACGGCAGAAGAAATCGGGTTGCCGACCAGACGATTCGCGTACACCGCAGCTTGCAGATCCAACACGCCGCTGACGGAGACTCCGAACCGTTGACTCCCTCGGCGACCTAGGTCTTGAACGGTAAGGCGGTTTCCCGGTGAAACGATCTCGATTTTTCGACGGGTTGACATCTCGCCTATCCGCCGCCCAACTGAGACTCGTACTCGTCATGCATTATCGGCACGAAGTTAACTTTCGTGCCGGGAAGCATTGCGGCCGGCGGATCAGCGTTCACATCAAAAAGCGCCATAGGAGTGCGACCGATCAATTGCCAACCGCCTGGGCTCGCATTGGGATAGACGCCGGTCTGCGCTTCGGCGATCCCGACCGATCCCGCAGGGACGAGCGTTCGCGGGGTTGCCAATCGGGGGCACGCGATCCGTTCATCCATTCCTCCCAGATACGGGAATCCCGGCGCAAACCCCAACATGAACACGTGATAGTCCGTGCCGGAATGAATCTCGATCACTTCATCAGGAGTTAAACCGGCGTGTTCTGCGACTGTGTTGAGATCAGGGCCGTAATCGCCCCCATATGCGACGGGTATTTGATGCGCGTCTTCGCTCTCATGGGCGATGCTACTCGCGGTTACGCCGCCACTCTCGACCAACATCGCAACTCGATCGTGTATTTCTTGGTACGCATACTTGGCCGGATCGTATTCGACCAACAGCGATCGATAAGATGGGATGAACTCCTCGACGGCTTCGGAGACCGACGACGCTTCGATGTCGCGTTGAAGGGAATAAACCCGATCGTTGATGGCGTAGTCGATGGTATCGCCGAACTCGATCAGCAACGCCGAATCGCTGGCAGGAATGATGCGCGGATATTGTGGCACTGCCAAATGGGTCAAAAAGCCTGATGAGCACGCATCGTCAATCGAGGATCTCGGCAAGTGTTTTCACTTCGATCCCGCTCGATTCGAACTTCGATCTGACCGAAGCGGCCATCTCGACGGCACCCGGTGTATCGCCGTGCAGGCATATCGTGTCTGCGGAAAAATCGATGTCGTTGCCGTCTGAGGCGGTGACTTTGCCTTCCATCGCCAATCGCAGCGATCGTTCAGTCACTTCGTCAAGATCGTGGATCACCGAACCGGGTTGCGATCGAGGAACTAGCGTCCCTTCAGGCGTCACCGCACGATCTGCGTAACACTCGCGCGCCACTCGGACGTTTTCGTTCCTTGCGACATCTTCCCAAACCGAATTGGCCAGTACCACGTGGATCAATTCATCGTCGATGTTGCGGATCGCTTTGACGACGGCTGCCGCGGTGTCGACATCTGCGACCGCACGATTGTAGAGGGCTCCGTGAGGCTTAACATGCCTGAGTTTTTTTGATTTGGTGAACGCCGTTAGAGCGCCCACTTGGTAAGTGACGACATTCGCAACTTCATCTGGCGAAAGGCTCATATCACGTCGCCCAAAACCGGCCAAATCAGGATATGCCGGATGCGCTCCTATACCTACCCCGTGCTCCTCCGCTAATCCAACAGTCCGGGCCATCCAATCTGGATCACCGGCATGAAACCCGCACGCGATGTTGGCGGAAGTGATGTGCTTCACGATCTCTTCGTCCAAACCCATCCGGTAGGAAGCAAAAGACTCTCCGATGTCCGCATTGAAATCGATGGCTACAGATTTACTCATCCGATCTGCTCCGTGAACATGCTGCGTTTTCGGTTCTAGCCTTGTACCATCAACTGGGATTCCAACCACATTGGCACGATAGGAATCGTAACACTTATGAATGATCGCCTAACCGATGATCGAAGGTTGCCGGAACCTCACTTGGAATCGATCCGGATCCTAGAATCCGCGTATCTGGCCCACGATGACCCGATCCGGCAATCAGGATTCAGCGGCGGTACTGAACGCTGGCGGGCCGAACGGTCGCCGATTCTTGACGCGATCGACGGCGACGGCGAACTGCTGGATTTGGGGTGCGCGAACGGCTACCTAC
This sequence comes from uncultured Dehalococcoidales bacterium, assembly GCA_964424025.1. Lineage (GTDB taxonomy): Bacteria > Chloroflexota > Dehalococcoidia > Lucifugimonadales > Lucifugimonadaceae > Bin127. The sequence continues at coordinate 15,710 of CAYRHG010000005.1, forward strand.
TTGAATCTCTTGTGGCATGGGGTTCTGAACGCGGATTCACTTGTGAGCCCTACGGTGTCGATCTCAATCCCCTGTTACTCCAAGAAGCGATTCGCAGGTTTCCTGAACTGGCGCACCATTTTTGGGTCGCGAACGCTTGGGGTTGGTTACCGCTTATGCGATTCCGATGGATTTACGCGATCTGGGATTTAGTGCCGACATCGATGGTTCCGTCGTTGGCGTCTCATCTACTGCGACATGCCGTCAGTGATGATGGCGCAGTCGCATTCGGCGCGTACGGCAGTAAATCCGAAAACACACCTCCGATGGACATTGCGAAGGTATTGACGGACGGTGGATTGCCGATTTCAGGTGAGTCGATGGGTGGCGAATTGCCGAGCGGCGGGCCCGTGACGAAGTTTGCTTGGATCAATCGGCGCGATTGGCTCCGTCTTCCATGATTTTCCGTTTGCCGCGCGACGTGCCAAGGAAATCGACCAGATTTCGTTGCCGCATGCTGACGTACCTGTGCAGATCCTCGCCCAGAACGATATGGTCGACCAGCTCAATGTCCAATAACTGACCCGCTCGAACCAAACGTTCGGTGAAGCTGATGTCGGCGCCGCTCGGCTCACCATTGCCCGATGGGTGGTTGTGGACTAACGCGTATCGCGGCAGATTCCGCTCCACGACGCGGTTCAGTATCTCCCCGGTCTTCGCGACGAGTTGGTCGCAGCAACCCACGTAAACGCGAACTTTGCCACGGTACTGGTTGCGCACGTCGAGAAGCACGATCCACATCTCTTCTTGCGCGTTGTCGCGCAGCTTTGCGGTGAATTGCTTAGCTACGGAGTGAGCAATAGCGTCGCCGTTCGGCATGTGGGAACCATAATCGCCGTTGCCGATCTCAACCTGTTCCTGCGCAGCTCGGCGCCCGAGTTCAAACGCAGCCGTCAGCACATCTGCCTTAATACTCCCGATACCGGTCACCTTCTGCAGATTGAAAGGGCTGATCCGACTCAATCCGCGCAAGCCATCAAACTCTCGAAGCAAATCGTCCGCCACATTCTTGACGTTTTTGCCTTGGATTCCCGAACCTAGGACTATCGCTAGCAACTCCGTAGTGGTGATACCCGATGGTCCCAACTCGTGCATGCGTTCGCGCGGACGTTCGCGTTGAGGTGTGTGCTCCAGTTTGTCGTCGTTGGTCGGTCTACCGCCTAAAACGACATCGACTTCGTAGTCGTCGTCCTCCAATCCGTCCCGACTAGCGCAATCGAGATCGCGCTGAGGGACGACCGAGATCTCGACGTCCGCGAACGGTAGTAATTCGTCCAGTTCTGCGAGGTCAGATGAAAATCTGGCTGGGTCTATCCATCGCGATCGTTGGCCGATCTCTTCAATTACGTTGTTGAACTCTTCTCGTGTGTGCATTACGCGTTGATTATTGCGCGCTCAACACACTTACGCCAAATCAAAATGGCGAACGGTTTTGTCGGTTAGAAGGGAAGGTTTATGCGATTGCCGGTCTTCATCGACTCGTTCACGGCATCGGTGAACTGCATGTACTTCAAACCGTCGGTGAAGTTGGTGTGCGTCACCGGCTCGATGCCCCGGATTGCGTTGATGAATTCTTCTTCGACGCGCCAACCGCCGCGGTTTTCGGGTGGGATGACGATGGGTGAAAGAGCGCTGTCGCCACGACGGGCACCGCTGACTGCGTAAGTCGCGCCATCGGAACTGTCCGGGCCGGCAAGTTCGACTCGTATGACGCCGTCGGTGCCGTGGATCGATAGGTCCAGTTCGCGAGTGAATGCGGATACTATCGTCGTTGTGTAGATCATTGTCCCTCCGCATTCCATCTCCATCATGATGTCGATGTGGTCTGGAATGGTAGTGGATCGACGCCGTCCGTCTTCATCCAACCGATGTTTGACGATTGTTTGTCCGAGGGCTTGGACCGTCCTCGCGGGGCCGAACCACCGCATCATTGCTTCGTACCAGATGCCCATGGTCATGATGTTGTTGCCTGAAAGGTCTCGATTATGGCGCCAGTGCAATGGCAAGTCAGGATTCGGGAAATCGCTGCCGGTTCCGACATGTAGTTTGACGTTCACGAGGTCGCCGATGTAGCCCTCGGAGATCATTTGGATGATGGTGTTGTCGATTTCCAGCGAATGCGGTGCGGGTACGATTTGGGCAACCAGATGAGGCGCCCTTTTTGAGGCGTCGAGCATCTCCAACGCTTCATCCGAGTTCATCGCCATACGTGCTTCGCACAATACGTGCTTTTCGTTTTCGAGCGCCTCGATTACCAGCGGCGCGTGCATGTATGGCCAGGTACCTATGCAGACGGCGTCGATGTCGTCGTCTTCGAGAAGTTCGATCCAATCTTCGTAGACGGTTGGGATTTCGTACTCATCGGCAACTCTTTGGGAGGATTCGATGGAGCGGTTGACTACGCCTTTGATGTTTACGCCGGGTTGGCCTCGCAACCCGGGGATGTGCCGGAGCGTGGTGTTGCCGCCAGCCCCGATTAGGCCGACTACGATGTTGTCGCTATCTGTGGTCATGATTCGGCTCCTAAGTTTTGATTCGAAGTTTTTGTCGTCGGATACGCTTAAACAAGGTTAGCCGAGCAGAGCAAATCTCGGCGATCAATACTCGACGATGAGTGCCACGGAAGAAACCAACATCATTGCCAAAGGGATCGAACTGGTCGGCGAAGGGGTGTCGATCACTTGGTCTGACGGTCAGACCTGCGTCTACCCATATCGATACCTACGGTTGCAGTGCGCGTGTGCGGGGTGCGTCGAAGAGATGAGCGGACGCCCGATCCTAAACGTGGCGATGGTTCCAAAAGACGTGATCGCGGTCGACTATTTGGAGGTGGGCAGGTACGCCCTGCAATTCCTCTGGACCGACGGCCATTCGACAGGCATCTACCCGTTCCGCATGCTCCGCAGATTGGCGAGCGAGGACGATGCGGTCCGTTGTTTTGATCTGACGTGATCGACCGTTAAACGCCCAACATCGTCCGGACGGTGTTTACTACGTCCTCAGGTTGCGGCATGAACGCGGTCTCCAAGCCTTTGTTGTACGGCACCGGTGTGTGCGGTCCGGTGACGCGTTTTACGGGTGCATCGAGGTAATCGAACGCCTTGTCGGCAACAATGGCTGCGAACTCGGAGGCCATGCTGGCGCGAGGCGTGTCTTCGTCGACGATGACGACGCGGTTGGTCTTCATGACCGATTCGAGGATGATGTCTTCGTCGAAAGGCGAGAGGCTGAGCATGTCGACGACTTCTGCGCCTATCCCTTCTTCGGCGAGTTGATCGGCGGCCTGCTTGCAGACGACCGACGTGTAGGACATCCCGATCAACGTGACATCATCGCCGTGTTTCAGGTACCGACCTTTGCCGAGCGGTATTGTGAACGATTCATCGGGTGAGAATCCCTCCATGTTGATGAGTTTCTTGTCGTTCACGAGGAATACGGGGTCGTCGTCCCTTATCGCCGCCGCCAACAGACCTCGAACGGTGTACGGGTCTGAGGGCACGACGACCTTGAGTCCGGGAATGTGCGCCAGCATCGAATAGAAGCTCTCAGAGTGCTGGGCGGCGTGACCTGTGCCGCCTCCCGATCTGGCGAACAGCGTCAACGGCACTTTCGTCTGCCCACCAAACATGTAGCGCGACTTGGCGGCGTTCGACAGCAACTGGTCATATGCGACCGTGACGAAGTCGAAATACATAAGGTCGACGACGGGGCGCAGGCCGGTCAGTGCGGCGCCGACTGCAGCACCGACGAATCCGGCTTCTGAGATCGGAGCGTCGCGGATACGCTCTGGTCCGAAGTCTTGTACCAGCCCTTTAGTGGCCGCGAACGGGCCTCCCCATGCGTCGAGCGGTTCGTTGGTGTCGCGGTCGAAACCTCCCGAGATGTCCTCTCCCATGATGAAGACGTCGGCATCGCGATTCAATTCGTCGCGGAGCGTTTTGTTGAATGCGTCGCGGTAACGAACGACGGAACCTGGAACGTCGTATCCGGGACCTGGGACCAAAACACCGGGGTCGCTCAAGACGTTTGGTTGTGTCACTTCGGCTGTTGTCATTGCCTCTTTGTTGCCTCTCTAGGTTGGTTAGTGATGATGGGCAATTTGCGGATCAACGCAGGCCCGCGACGGGATTCGAGTAGTTGACGTAAACGTCGGAATAGAGTTCCTCGATGGGCGGCATCGGGCTGTTCAGTGCGAACTCCACTGCTTCTTGCATCTCTTGCTCGATTTCATCTCGAATTGACTGTAGATCTTCTTCGTTCATCACGCCCTGTTGCGTCACCAGCCCCTCAAAGTGCTTGAGGCAGTCGCGTTCCTGATACTCCTCCTCTTCGTCAGGCTTGCGGTATTTCTTGGGGTCGTCGGCGTGGAAATGGCCGTGATAACGGTAGGTTTTGAGTTCCAGAAGCGTTGGGCCTTCGCCAGCGCGAGCTCTTGCTACTGCCTCTTCCGCAGCTTCATAGACCGCAAAGACGTTCATGCCATCCACTTGGACACCGGGTATTCCGTAAGAATCGGCGCGCGCGGCGATGTCGTCGGTAGAGACCGCGTACCATGCCGGGGTGGCTTCGGCGTATTGGTTGTTTTCGCAAGCGAAGATAACCGGCAAATCCCAGATCGATGCCAAGTTCATCGACTCGTGTACGACGCCTTGACTAGTCGCACCATCGCCGAAGAAAGCGACGCCGACGGATTCGTTCTCGTTGCCCCGGTATTTGGCTGTCAAAGCCGCACCGACGGCGAGCGGCACGGAAGCACCAACGATCGCGTTAGCGCCGAGCATTCCCTTGGAGAAGTCGGCGATGTGCATGCTGCCGCCCTTGCCCTTGCATTGCCCGGTGTAGCGGCCCATGATCTCGGCCATCATCGCTTTGGTGTCGAGACCTTTTGCGATGCAATGCCCGTGACCTCGGTGGGTCGAGCCGATCCAGTCTTTCTCGGTCAGATGAGCGCAAATCCCGGTTGGCACTGCCTCTTGACCGTCGGAAGGGTGAGTAACACCCATCGCGTTGCCCCGGAAAGTCTGCTCAAGCATCGTCTCCTCGAATCGGCGGATTCGGTACATGGTTTCGTATAGCCAGCGCAGTTTTTCTCTAGATATTCGCATCGCGCAGTTTCCCGTTACTTCTAAGGAGTGCCGTTGAATCTGTTGTTCGTTGAGATTGATATTACAAGTTGAGCAGACTCATCAACGCCCCGGCGAGTGCGAATGCGCGGCGTTGAACGAAGCACTGGCCCACAACGCGACTACAATCGATGTTCGGCGTTCTTGAAGCAAAGGGCATTCCCCAAGTTTTCAGTATGAGTCAAGTCTGGATCGACATCGAGGACAACGACAATTGCGGGTATTTTCCGATTCAGACGTTCGAGGCGCGCGGAGTCGAACGTGTTGCTCGGAGCATAGTTCTGGACGATGTGACAAACATTGAGGGCCGGTGCGAAGTTGTGGGTTGGTCGGATGAAGGGGCATGCGACATTCGCGTGGTCAAGGTGGGTGATTCGGGCGCAGGCGAATCGATTTTGGTGCATGGCGGTAATCATGGGATTAGGTTTCGTTCCTACCGGATCGCCGACGAATGGTCGCTTTACTCGGGGGATGAATTTGGGGAACCTTACATGCTGTTGCCAACGGGTACCATGATTGAGTTCCTACCCGCTGGGAAAGGTTGCTAAAATGCGTTACTTGGCAATGGATGTCCGCGTTGACTCTGGCGCGCAAGCGCAAATAAGATAAATGGGAGCGCGCAGCGAGATTCAGCGCCACTGGAAATATCGTTTAGCAATACTGAAAGATGATTCCGGCAGTTCGAGACCGTCTGCCCGCTAGTTGATCAAGAGAACGGCGAATGGACCCACAACCGCTTTCACCGTCCGAATGGGCGCAAATCGGGACTGCGCTCAAGTTTCTCTGGGCCGCTTTGGGATGCGCCATCGTTGCGGGTTTCAGTCTCCTCACCGCTCACGCCATCATCACTTCTCTTGTCGACACCAACACGATCTCGGCCAGATGGACCAACTTGCGTCCGGTTTTTTACTTCGTGGGGATCGTGGCGGTGATTGGCGTGATCGCCTGTTTCCTCCTTGCAGCGTTGAACTTGGACTGGCTCGACGTCCTTTATTCCAGGTACTGGCAGTGACACGAGTGACGTTGCCAGCGAAACTTCGAGCGAATCTTTCGCCTCTGACCATTAACTCAGCACCACCGGAGTTGAACTGCCTTGGCAGCATTGCTTGAGTTTTTGCGTGAGAAGCACCGCACCACTCCTTTGTGGTTGAAGGTGTTGATTCCGATACTCGGCTTCGGTTCACTCGGCGTTGTGGCGGTCGTGGGGGCGGTTCTAGCGTTCGTCATAACTGCTTGGCTCGGACAACCGATACCTGTTCTGGGTTTCGATCAGAAGATAGAGCAGCCGATTCCGTTCTCTCACACGATCCATGCCGGGACGGGAGTTTACGAGAACTCGTTAGGAGATCAAGTGCAAGGTTTGGGTATGGATTGCACGTTCTGTCATCGAACAGTGACGTCGCAGGCCAATGCTGGCATCCCGCCCGTGCAGTTTTGTGCGTATTGCCATCAAGTAATCGGCAAAGACGAAAGCGAACCGTTGACCAAAATTCGGATGGCCGCTGGCGTTATCGGTGACGAGCCACACCCGATCAACTGGAAACGGGTTCATCGTATGCCGGACCATGTCAGGTTCGTCCACGAACCGCACATTCGCTATCTGACAGCCAACCCGCAGGCGGTTACGAACACTACGAGCGGTGTAAAAATCGGCGCTGCTGGGGTGTGTTCAACTTGCCACGGCGATGTTGCGTCGATGAAGGGAACCGTGACGCAGGTTGAACCTCTGAAAATGGGACAGTGCGTGAACTGCCACCGCGACAACAACGCGCCGACCGATTGCGCTTCATGCCACCACTGATTTATCGACTGAAACGAGCTGACTGACTAGATGAAACTGAGCCGAAGAGAGTTCCTGGCGCTGAGCGCAAAGGCTACCGCGGGCACGATGATTTTCGCCGCTTGCGGATTGCCGGAACGCGAGCTCATCGTTCAGAGCCCGGTCGACATGCCCGAGGACCTCGTGCGTGGCGAAGACGCTTGGTACGCGACGACTTGGCCGGACATGCCCGGCGGTGATGGTTTGATCGTCAGGGTGATGCAGGGCCGGGCGAAGAAGATCGCGGGTAATCCTGATCATCCGGTGAATCTTGGGAAACAGAGCGCGCGGCACGATGCGGCAATCCAGCTGACCTATCACCCCGATCGCATCAGCGAGCCGATGTTGCGCCAGAGCAAGGGAGGGCTCTACGACCCGATCTCTTGGCAACGCGCCGAACAATTGTTGCAAAGTTCCGTCGAGGCTGGACGTGACAACCTGGCCGTCGTCACGAACCCGTTGGGCGGACACTTGGAGTGGGTCGCGATCAACTTCGCGGCGCTATATGGCGGACGTCACATCAAGTACGACCCGACCGAGCACGGAGTTATGCAAGACGCGATCCGGTTCGTCTACGGGCAAGAAGACCCGCCTCACTACGACATCGCAAACGCGAACACCATCTTGTCGGTTGGCGCGGACTGGCTCAGCACTTGGCAATCATCCGTTGGATACTCCGTTCGCTACGGCGATTTCCGATCCAAGGGCGAACGTGGATACCTGATCCACGCCGAACCAAGAATGTCGATGACAGCCGCCAACGCAGATCTTTGGCTCCCGGTGATTCCGGGCTACGAAGGTCATCTGGCGATGAGCATCGCATCCGTTATCGTCGAAGAGCGGTTGGCTTCATCAACTGAGATCAGCCGGTATTTCAACCAAATTCCCACCGCCTCGATAGTTGGGTTCAGGCCAGAAGACATTGAGGACACGATCGGCGTATCCGCTTACAAAATCCGCAAGGCGGCACGCCACTTCGCGGAGCACAGGCCTAGCTTGGCGTTCGCGGGTGGAAGTGCCGGGGCACACACCAACGGTCAGTTCAACATCGCTGCGACACATGCGTTGAACACTCTCGTCGGTGCGGTTGGTTCCGACGGCGGCGTGAAGTACAACCCGTTGTCGGCGTTGGACGGATTGACTGGCAGGTGCAGCGGCGACTCCTTTACCGATTGGGAATTGGAGCTTGCGCAGTGGCGAAGCGGCGATGTACAGACCGTCATCATCCGTGGCGCTGACGTAGTCCATGGAATGCCTAACTCGGTCGATGTCGTCGCCGCAATGGACGGCGTCCCGAACGTGATAGGTTTCGGAAGCGTTATGAATGACACGCTGGCCAACTGCGATCTGATTTTGCCGGAGAAGACTTTCCTCGAGACTTGGGGAACCACGATTCCGGACCCGGCTCCGGGCTACGAAGTCGTGACGATCCAGCAGCCGGTCATCGGGGTGACCGAACTCTTCAGCGGCGGCATCGCAGCCGATGCGAGAGGTTTCGGAGACGAACTGCTTCGCATCAGCGACGGCGGTCTCGGCGCGGACGATATGGAAGAACTGGTCAGCGCGTCGATCGACCAACTTTACGATCTGAACCGTGGCTCCGTGTCCGCTCCCAGCAAGAGCTTGTTCCGCCAAGGCGTGTTGCAACGCGGCGGTTGGTGGGATACCGAAGGCCAAGTAGAAACGCCTTCAGATCACGCGCCACCAAACGTATTTGACCTCGATAGCGCCGTTCACTACTCCAGTACCGACGGATTGGGTGACGGTGCGGACTTCCATCTCGTGCCGTTCTTGTCCAACAGCCTGTATGAAGGCAGATTGTCGGCTACGCCATTTGCGATTCAAAACCCCGATCCGATGACCAGCGCGGCTTGGGTGACTTGGGCGGAAATCAACGATCAAGAAGCAGATCATCTCGGCATCCGTGAAGGCGACGTGCTGTTTATCAAATCGGAATATGGCGAAATCGAAGCTCTCGCCTACCCGACACCGGGAGGTCGCCCTGGTGTTATCGGCGTTCCGATCGGCCTAGGACACGAGAATGGCGGACGTTACGACGAGGGTTTGGGATCAAACGTATTCAAGATTCTGGCTCCGCAAGTCGAACCGGCGAGCGGATCACTTGCGTGGGCGGCTACGCGAGTGCGAGTAGCCCGTTCCGGACGAAAACGCGAGTTGGCCAAATTTGAAGGCGAAGTGACCGCCTTCCCGGTTGAACCTGGCGTACCAGTCTTGGTCGTGGCTCCGGGTGAAAGCGCCCACGACGCCGAGATCGCCAACCATCACAAGTATCAGCAAAGCTTCTTACTGCCCGAAACCGGGGGTGCGGACGAAGATGCATCGGGGGGAGAACACTGATCGTGAAACACCGTTTCGACGGATACGATGAACGTGGATTGAGCGCATGACACTGCAACGCGAAAAACGAGATTACAGCTGGGGCATGGTCGTTGATGTCGACAAGTGCACTGGTTGTCAGGCGTGCGTATTGGCTTGCCAAGTCGAGAACAACGTGCCGTTGAACCTGCAGGACAGGTTCGAGCGCGCTCGTGCGATGCAGTGGATACGCGTCGAGCGCTACTGGGAAGGAGAATTCCCGGACATCAAAGCGCGATTCATACCGGTCATGTGTCAGCACTGCGAGAACGCGCCGTGCGAGCCGGTGTGTCCCGTATTTGCGACGTACCACAACAACGAAGGTCTCAACGTCCAGATCTACAACCGATGCGTGGGCACGCGATATTGCGCCAACGGTTGTCCGTACATCGTGCGGTTCTTCAACTACTGGGAACCGGTTTGGCCAGAAGCGTTCCGCAATCACTTGAACCCGGATGTCACGGTGCGCAGCCGTGGGATCATGGAGAAGTGCTCTTTCTGCATCCAGCGGATTCGGCGCGGGGTCCGGAACGCGGAACGCGAGAACCGCAAAGTGGTTGACGGTGAAATTCAGACTGCCTGTACTCAGGCGTGTCCTACCGACGCTCTGGTTTTCGGCAACTTCAACGACAAGGACAGCAGGGTCTCCAAGATGAAGGAGGACGACCGGCATTACACGCTGCTGCCTCACCTAGCAACCGATCCGAACGTCGTTTATTTGGCGAAGATTGACACCGACAGATCAGCAGGCAAAGCACATGGCTAGCGAAGCTGCACATTCAGGAACGCACGCGGCTGCGCACGAGGAGGAGCATCACGAGCTCCCGGCTCGTGTTGAGCCGGACGTGACGACGTCTGAGCTTATCGCTACAACCGAGGCGAACGGCTCCGCGGTTCGGACTTGGATTTGGATTCTCGGCATCGTGTCCTTGGTAGGGATTGTTTCGTTCGGCGTGAAGGTGGGTATCGAGTGGGGCGACCAGGCGGAATGGGGATACACGGCGGCGATCGTGGCGTTTATATTCAGCGCGTTCGGCGGCGCGCCGTTGGTGGCGATCGCGCCGATGATTGCGAAGGCGAACTGGGTACGCCCTGTTGCGCGGTTTGCTCAGCTGTGTTCGCTGGTTTCGATCGTGGTCTCGATTTGGATGATCCCCATGATCTTGAACCTACCGATGCTCATCGTGGACGGAGCACGACGGCGTTCGATCTGGTTTGAAGGGCCCGACGTTTCGCCTCACATCTGGGCGGTCGTGGCTCTGACGACGTTGATTATCTCGTCGGTCGGATTGATCTGGGCGTATGGGATCCCGGACTTTGCGGCGATGCGCGATCACGGGTCGGGTTGGAAGCAGCGATTCGGCGATTGGGCTGCACGTGGTTGGATCGGTTCAACGGTGCAGTGGCGGACGTTGCGAATGCGGATCGGGATGATGGGAACGCTGTATTTCTTCACGTTCGTGTTCATCCACTTCATGTTGAGCACGGATTTTGCAATGAGCTTGGTGCCGGGTTGGCGGGATGCGATCTTCCCGATGTATCACGCGATCTCGTCGATTCAAGCGGGATTGGCAGTGACAGTGATCGGGCTTTGGGCGGCTCGCAAATACCTTGGCTTGGACAAGTACTTGCATCTTGATCAGTTCTGGTCAATCGGCCGGTTGATGTTCGCGTTCACGTTGTTGTGGGGCTACTTCTTCATCTCGGCGTTCATCGTGTTCTGGTATGGCCGGAGCGGTTCGGACCAGATGTGGATAGATTTCTTGATCCTTGGCCCGTACTTCTGGGTGTTCATCGGGGCGTTGCTGTTGATTTGGTTCACGCCTTGGTGGTGGTTGATCTGGAACCGTGTGCGAAGGAGCTACAACGGGACGGCGATTGGTGCCGCGTTGATCCTGGTGGGCGTGTTCTTAGACAGAGTGCGGCTGTACGTCGCGGCTTGGTCGGTTCCCGAGGATCGTATCCATGAGCGGTTCTTGACGGAGTATCCGGGGACGGTCTATCCGGATGTGTTCGACATCTTGATCATGGTTGGCGCAGTTGCGGCGTCGGTGCTGTTGGTTTTGGCGGCGACGCGTGTGTTGCCGATCCTGAGTATTTGGGATGTTCAGCAGTTCAACTTGCTGTATCGCCCTGTGGACTATATGAAGACGAAGGTATCGCTGATTGGGAAACCCGACTAATCGAGGCGGGCGAAGAACGCGTTAAGCCGATATGCAACAACGGAGAACAATAGACCAGATCCACACCAACCGCGTCCTGCTGAACGGTCAGCTTGACACGCCGAAGTGGTGGGCCCCGACGGTAATCACGCTTGGCATCATCGTGGCGATCGGATTTTTCTTGATTGGCATCATGGTGAACAAGGGGCTAGGTGTCACCGGTCTCTCGCGTCCGGTTTATTGGGGACTGTTCATCACCACGTTCGTGTTTTGGGTCGGTATCAGCCACGCGGGTATCATGATCTCGGCGATTTTGAGGCTTTCGCAAGCTGAATGGCGCCGTCCGGTGACGCGGGCAGCAGAGCTGTTGACGGTGTTCTCACTGTTAACCGCCCTGCTCTTCCCGTTGATGCACGCTGGACGGCCTTGGCGGATCATTTACTACATCCTGCCCTACGATTTCGCGCGTGGGATCATGCCTAACGTTCGATCTCCGTTGATCTGGGACCCTGTAGCGATCAGCACGTATCTGACTGGATCAACTTTGTTCCTGTACATTGCTTTGCTGCCCGACCTCGGGAACTTGAGAGACCGCACGACTGGATGGCAAAGGGCGTTCTACACGATCTTGGCTCTAGGTTGGCGAGGCAATCCGCGCCAGTGGAAGTTGCAGACGGTGGGTGGAATACTGCTATCGGCGTTGATGTTGCCGATCTTCGTTTCGGTGCACTCGATCGTTTCGTGGGACTTCGCTGTCACGCCAGCGGTTGAAGGTTGGCACTCGACGATCTTCGCTCCCTACTTCGTTATCGGAGCGGTGCACTCAGGCGTTTCGGCGGTTGTGACGATGATGGCGTTGATGCGATGGTTGTGGAAGTGGGAGGACTTCATCAGGCCGGAGCACTTCGACGCTTTGGCGAGGCTGCTGATCGTGGTCGCTACGGGTTGGTTGGCGTTCACGTTCCTCGAACTTATCTTTGCGGTCTACGGCTTGGATGCTCCCGAGATCGAGCTGCGCGACATGCAGATATTCCAATGGCCTTGGAATTTGCTGTTCGTTGTGTTCGTGTTCACGGGTTACATTATTCCGGTTGGGATGTGGTTGCAGAAGAGCGTTAGGAACAATATTGCGCTGATGTTCTGGTCGTCGCTATTCGTGAATATCGGGATGTGGCTTGAGAGGTTCATGATCATCGTTCCGGGACTGGCGCGGAAGACGCCGTTCGTTTACACGTGGGAAGCGTATCGGCCTAGCGGATTGGAGTGGTTCATCCTGTTCTGGTCGTTGGCGTGGGTGACCTTCCTGATGTTGCTGTTCTCACGGTTCTTCCCGTTAGTGCCGTTATTTGAACAGAAAGAAAGTCAGACATTTGGAGACTCGATCAAGATCGGCCGCGTCAAAGTGCCGGCGATTGTCCGAGAGGCCGATTAAACCAGAGGATTGCGAAAGCTATCGATATGAGCAAGAGCGTACTTGGTCTATACAACGATCCGAACCAAGCGGCGGACGCGATGGACGCGTTGAAAAGCGCTGGCTTTCCGCTGGGCACTTTCGATGTGCTGACCGGAACACCGTATCCGGAAGGCGCATTCGGTGAGCACGTCCCACAGCACCGTCTGTTCCGCTTTCCCGCGTTCGGAGCGATCATCGGCTTCACCTTGGCGCTGTTCCTTACGGCTGCGACGCAGATCGCCTACCCGTTAGTGACTGGTGGTAAGCCGATTCTTTCGCTCTTCGCGATGTTGGTCATTCTTTACGAGATGTCGATGCTCTCGGCTGTCATCTCGACTGTTGTCGGGATCGTCATCGAATCGCGTCTACCAAATGTCAACCCTGGCATCTACGACACGCGCATCACTGAGGGTCTGATCGGCGTGGTCATCACGACCGATGATGACCAAGCTGACACCGCTATCGAGGCGTTGAACGGCGCTGGCGCGATGGAGATCAAACAGGCGTGAAATCCTTGATCGGTCAGAATCTGTCGCGGTCCGCAAAGCGCGCGCTTTTGCCTTTGTCGGCGATGATTGTCGCCGTTATCGGCGCGTCCGCTTGCGCAGTGCAGGAATCGAACACGTACCCGATCGAGATCTTCTCTGAGATGCACTACTCGCAGTCGACGCGAATGCAGGAACCGCCGAGGCTTGCTCCAGCAGCGGATGCTGTGGTGTTCCGTCAAATCGGAACCGAGGAAGTGCTGGTCGTCCCAGAACGCGCTGAGCGACCCTATGATGCTGGTCGTGCGCGGGAACTCTACCGTGTCAATTGTTCCGTCTGTCACGGCACGTCCGGCGCTGGCGACGGCCCGGCTTCGCCGCATATCGTTGCTACCCACAGTTATTGGGCGACAACGAACGATGTTCCGTATGTCGGCCCGGCCAATCTGATCGAAAAGCGGGCAACGTATGACCAAGATGCGATGTTCAACTTGGTCAACAATGGCGTCATCGTCATGCCAAGATTTAAGAACCTGCTTCCTGAAGAGGACATCCGAGAAATCGTAGCCTACATCTACGATCAGAATACCGGCGTCGGTCGCTGAGATCGGACCTTCACACATCGCGCAGCGCTCTGATGCGCGCTCCGGTCATCGGCGACATTATTGGAGAGTCGCCTGAAAAGGCCAAAAGCAGCATGTTTTCGCCGAGCGCGTACCAACTGGCTAGCATGACCGTAGGAATTCGTCATGTATTGGCTGTTGCACTCGCCTCTCTCGCTTTGATCACGATCAGTTGCGTTATGGAAGACGACTTGACGGAAGATCAGCGGGTATACCAGTTGTCGCAGCAGTTGATGTGTCCAGTGTGCGACGGTCAGACGCTCGACCAATCGCAAGCGCAGCTATCCGAGGACATGAAGGCGGTCATCCGAATCAAAATCGAGGAGGGTGAGACGAACGCGGAGATCCGGGCATATTTCGTGGATCGTTACGGCGAGATCGTTCTCGCTTCTCCGGGGGCTGGGGGATTCAATATGATCGCTTGGCTAGTGCCGGGGCTCATCTTCATCGCTGGTGCCCTGCTCGTGGGTAATGCGTACCTGAACATGCGTCGGCGAGGCCGGTTAGCAGGTAAACCTAAAGCCAAACTCCGTGTGGAACGTCCCAGAACTTCCGAAATCGAAGCTGACCTCGATGAATACCTGCAACGCGCCGACGATGAAATGGCATCGGCTTTGCGCGAAAGTTCGTCAAATCCTGTTGCAGAGCCCCAGTGCGAGGTCAAGGAGTAGTGGACCAGATTGGCACAACTGCGATCTGGCTCGGCTTCGCGGTGTCTCTTTACGCAGCCCTTGCCTCGATCATTGGTGCCAGAGCCGCGATCCCCGAACTAATCGTAAGCGGTCGTCGAGCGATCTATATGTCGCTGCTCGCCGCTTTTGTGGCCGCCGTCGCGCTGATCGTTGCGTTCCTCACAAACGACTTCAGCATCAAGTACGTTGCGAACAACTCGAACTTGGTGATGGGGCGGGGTTACACGCTCGTTGCTTTCTATGCCGCCAATGAAGGTTCGCTCCTTTACATCACATTGGCGTTGGCACTGATGTCGACGATTAGCGTGTTGTTTGCGCCGCGTCGTTTCTCGGCGGCGATGCCGTACACCATCGCCATTTTGGGCGTTGTTCTAGTTTTCCTCTTCGGGACGATGGCGACACTCGCCGATCCGTTTGAGACGTCGACGATCCTGCCGCCTGATGGGCGAGGGATCAATCCGTTGCTTTTGCACCCGGGGATGTACAGTCATCCGCCCTTGATCATGGCGGGGCTGGTCGGCATCACGATACCTTTCGCGTTCGCTTCGGGAGCTTTGATATCTGGCGAGTACGGAGACGACTGGGTGGATATCGCGCGGGTATTCGCCTTAGTCATGTGGGGGATTTTGGGCGTAGGCAAGCTGCTGGGCGCGTGGTGGGCGTACACCATCCTCGGTTGGGGCGGTTATTGGAGTTGGGACCCGATAGAAAACGTTGCCTTCATGCCTTGGCTGGTGTTGACCGCGTTTATCCACTCAATCATGGTGCAGAGGCGTCGCGGGATGTTTCGGATGTGGAACATCGTGCTGATCAATATCGCGTTCGTTCTCGCGCAG
Source organism: uncultured Dehalococcoidales bacterium (assembly GCA_964424025.1). Taxonomy (GTDB): domain Bacteria; phylum Chloroflexota; class Dehalococcoidia; order Lucifugimonadales; family Lucifugimonadaceae; genus Bin127. The sequence continues at coordinate 31,318 of CAYRHG010000005.1, forward strand.
CTCGGAATGTCCATTAATCGCGGTGGCAGCGTCGTTTCGGTACATTCCTTTGCAGAATCGACGCTCGGATTACTTTTTTTGTCGTTTATGGCACTGAGCGTGGTTTTCGCGTTCGCGATCTTCATCTGGCGATACCCTCGACTACGAAGCGAGCGCGCTATCGAGTCTTTCATGTCTCGAGAAGCATCGTTTCTAGTCAACAATTTCCTTTTGCTCGTGGTGACATCGATCACGCTTTGGGGAGTGATTTACCCGGTCTTTTCGAATTTGGCAAGAGACGTCGACGTGAGTGTGGCGGCGCCCTACTTCAATCGCGTCAATGGGCCTGTGTTGCTGCTGTTGGTCATAGTTATGGGCGTTGGACCACTTTTGCCTTGGCGAAGGAGCACAACCAGATCATTGAGACGTTGGTTGGTTGTGCCGTTGGCCGCAGCATCGGGCGCGGTGATCGGACTGGTTGCTGTTGGGATTTGGGAGTTTTGGGCGGTCTTGGGATTCGCGGCGATCGTGTTCGCGGCGTTTGCGGTATTCGAAGAGTGGTGGATGGGTGCGAAGGCCCGCGTGCGGAACTTGAACGAAAATCCCGTAGTCGCTTGGTGGCGTCTGATCAATGGGAACCGGCCGCGCCATGGCGGCTACATCGTGCACATCGCGGTTCTTTCGGTAGGCATAGGCGTTATCGGCACTCAGTTCTTCGACCAACGCTACGATGCGGCCATCACCTTCGGAGAGAGCCTGGTGATTGACAACTACCGCATCGAATACGTCGATCGACGCATTGACGACCGGCCTGATCGTCTCGCTCAATGGGCGCAGATCGATGTCTACCAGATCGACCCATCACAGTACGACGCGGAATTTGGCGCAGCTAGGAGCGCGGGCAAATCCGGCTTTACGGTCATGACCGACGCTAGGCCAGGCGACGAGCTGGTAGACCGATTGGAACCTAGTCACGAATTCTTCCGTAACTTCAACCAAGTTTCAGTGCGATCGGGCATTAAAACGAGTCCGATCGAGGACCTTTACGTAATCCCTAGGGATTTCCTGGAGAAGGACGAGAACGAAGACAAGGAACGCGTTTCGTTGGCGGTAAGCGTCAACCCGCTTGCGATGTGGTTATGGATCGCCGGGCCTATATTCCTTTTAGGAACCGCGATCGCGTTGTGGCCCCACCCGACCCTTGAACGTGCAGCGAGGAGTCGGTTGGTGTCAGAACGTCGTGTAGTCAACGCCGATCCGGTAATCGTCGAATCTTAGGGAAAGAAGACTGTGTCAGCACTCGTAGGCATAGCGTTGGCGGCGGTGATACTCATCGTTTTGATTTTTCCGTTCATCAAGCGAAACAAGCAGGAATTGACTGGAATAGATCGTGCCAACCGGGTCGCGTCTGCCGAAACGCTGCGCCACCTCCTTTATCGCGAACCGGTTACGTTGCGAAACGAGTTTGAATCAGGGAACATCTCCCTCGAAGAGTACGAAGATCAAATCGGCGAATTACGACTCGAAGCGGCACGTTTGATGCGCGAAAGGTCCGAACACCGACAGCGTCTGTTGGAAGCGGAACTCGCGCTCGAAACAGAGGTACAACGGATCAGGAATTTGCGGACTGACCGCGAAGTGCGAGATGATGCAGAAAATGCATAGCGCGAAGAAAACCGCCGTATTCAATCTCTTCCTGTACGTCACATCTGTCTCGATTGTGACGATCTCATTTGCCGCGTTCTTTGAATTCGCGGCAGCTCAAGATCAAGGGGCGACAAGGACTATCAAGGGAAAAGTCGTTAACGGCACGGCAGATGGTGAATCGCCATCGAATTTGACGATGTTTGCGCTCGTCATTGATGAAGGCGCGGAAGCGATCATCGAAAGAGTCGAATCGGTGACCGAGACTGACGGGTCTTTTGCATTGGAGGTACCGGCAATTTCCGACGGGCAGTTCTACCGCGTTGTCGCTGATGACGGTATCTATACTCCCTACGTTGACCTCCTTGCCGAAGATGCGGACGACGAGGTAACTCTGACCGTATTCGATCGAACTGCGTCGTTGGATGAAATCGCGGTGACGTCGTATTCGATGGTGATACCGGTCGTAGATTCCGCGAGCGGGATCATCGGCGTGCTGGCGGCTGTCAATCTCGTTAACTCTGGCGACGAGGTATATCTGGCGGATCTCACCGACCCTGATCTGACTGGGTTTAACCTGCTCAGATTCAACCTTCCGACCGGTTACCAAGAACTTAACGTCGAATCTGATCTACCGAGCGGCAACGTGATGGAGATAAACACTGGTTTCGCCATCTCCAATCCTGTGCCACCCGGCGAGTACAGCATGGTAATCAGCTACAGCGTGCCGTTCGAAGGAACCGAACTGACTTACCCGTTGCGATTGCCTTTCGGTGCAGAATCCGTATCGATCCTTTTGCCAGTGGGCACGGGCGAAGTTTCGGGATTGGGATTGACGAGGTCGCAAACCGTGACCATCGGCGACTCGGAGTATGTCCAATACGACGGCTCCAACTACGAACGTCGGGCGGACATTGGACTGGTAATCTCCGGTTTACCCAGCCCGGATCTAGCTTCTCAAGTCTCGGACTTCTTCGGAAGCGTCCAGTTCAGGATCGCGATGGTGGTCAGTGTAGCGTTGGCGTTGATAGCGGCGATGGCTTACGTCCTACTCATCGCCCGACGACATAAGCCCGCTAAAGCCGTTGACAGCACGGACTTGGTTGTTGATGCCGACCCGAACAGATCAGCGATTATCGCCGCAATCGCCGAGTTGGATGAGTTGCGGGAATTGGGGAAAATCGCTGAAGACGAATACCTCGTGCGCCGTCAAAGGCTGGTCCGACAAGCCATCAGCACCGATGACGAACTGTAGGTAGCCCGTTGCCAAGCCGCAAAATACCGATCTTGGCAGTTGGATTGCCGCTGTTGGTCTTTTTGGTGGTGCTGATCATAGGAATGCTTCAATCAAGCCGGGATGTCGGACGACCGGGCGTCAACGACACTCTTGGAGAGGTTGCCGTTTCAACCGACGCGAATGCAGATTTTCTCATCACAACCCTTGAAGGACGCGAATTGAAACTAAGCGATTTGAGAGGATCGATCGTGATGGTCGACTTCTGGTCCTCATGGTGTCCTCCATGCCGTGCCGAAGCGCCCATTTTGGTGGAGGCATACGATCGATGGTCGAAATTAGGGGTCGAATTTGTTGGGGTTTCGATCTGGGACAACGAAGATGATGTCCGAACCTTCGTAGAACGACACGGAATCTCGTATCCGAACGCAATAGACGAAGATGGCAGCATCGCGGTGGAGTTCGGCGTACGAGGCATTCCCGAAAAGTTTTTCGTCAATCAGGAGGGTGAAATCGTGCGAAAGATCAACGGGCCGAACACTGCCCAGTCTCTGGATGAGGTGTTGACTCAGATGAGTGATGCGGCGATCGGGATTGGCGGCGGGAATTAGAATCGAAAGGTTGAATTCTCAAGACTCGAACGGGTGACACATGCAACACAAGGGCTTCACACTCTGGTTTACCGGACTGTCTGGCGCCGGCAAGACCACGATCGGCGATATGATCTTGGAGCGACTGCGCGCCGGCGGTGCCAAAGCAGAGATATTGGACGGTGACGTTGTCAGGACGAATCTTAGCGTTGGGCTTGGTTTTTCGAAAGAAGATCGAGACACGAACATCCGAAGGATCGGGTTCGTCAGTGAACTACTGGCGCGCAACGGCGTGATATGTATCGTTGCCGCGATATCGCCATACAAGGCGATTCGGGACGAGGTCCGAGCCCAGCATGAGAACTTCGTCGAGGTTTTCGCTTCGTGTGAATTGGATGCGTTGATCGAACGGGATGTAAAGGGCCTGTACAAGATGGCTCTTGAAGGTCGGATCGAGAATTTCACTGGTGTTTCCGATCCATACGAACCGCCGACTGAACCTGAGATCGTTTTCCGATCAGATCTTGAGGCCCCGGAAGAGAGCGCTGAGAAGGTTTGGAACAAGCTGGCGGAAATGGGGTTGATCTCGCCTTAAGCGTCGCGACCGCCAAGGTTCGGCGTCCAGCGGAGCCGCGAATGGATAGCGAAGAACGGTCCAGAGCGATGCAAGCAGCTTATAGGTTGCTTGAAACGCCGCGGGCTCATCTTCGTGTCAAGTTCGAGCAGACGAGCGATGCGGTCTTGCTGTCGTACCGAGATGACGTATTGACCGGCGTGGCGTTGGACAGTTCGGGCATCAACGCTGCGTCGGCGATGGCTGTGGCTCTGGGAGTGGATGTTCCGCCGTCGGGAAATTCGACAGAGGTGTTGGCTTCGACTGGCCTTCTCTATCGAGTTTTGGCGATTTCGGACTTGGATTTCAACAATCCGGCATCGTTCGATTTAGCCAATCATCTGGTAAATGAAGCGATCGAGATGCAACGTGGCTCGAGGCGCGCAGAGAGCGGGCGACCGCCGATGGAACTGAGTGATTTGGAGTCGGGTTTGGAGTTCGGCCCTTACGTGATCGACCTTTCACAGCCTGATTCGCAGGCGTACATTGATGCGACGGGCGACGACGACACTCCGAATGCGTTTGGCGAGCATGTCCATCCGTTGCACCTCGACGCGTTCGTGCTCAGCAGGTTGATCGCAGAGATCGGGATAGTTGAGAATCGGATCGAGACGGTGCATGCAGGACAGCAGATGACGGTTCACCGGCAGATTTGGCCGGGCGATTTGATAGTCGCCAACGCCACGTTGAAGAGTTGCTCCAACCGGCGAGGCAGCATCTGGGCGATTTTTGAGACAACTTTCACTGGCGAAAACGGTGAACGGGTCGCTGTCTCTAGTTCGACAATCATCATGATGCCGTAGGCGGCGATCGGCGGGAGTTTGATTGAATTGAATCCACCACTCAATGTTGGACAAGAACTGTCAGGTTTTCGAAGAACAGTCACACAAGACCGGGTGACGGCGTATGCTCACGCTTCCGGTGATCACAACCCGATCCACCTCGACGAAGAATTCGCTTCAACCACACGATTTGGCCAACGCATCGCCCATGGAATGCTAAGCCTCGCGTTTGTTTGGGAGATGGTCTCCGTAAACTATCCGTCCACTTGGGACAAAGGGACGACGGTAAAGACGCGGTTCACTTCGCCTGTCGTGCCTGGTGAAGAGGTGGTCGTAGGCGGGTCCGTAAAACGTGTCCGATCAATCGATGGTCGAGAATTCGCCGAGTGTGACGTATCGGTAACGCGTCCCTACGGCGAAAAGGCATTGTCTGGCTCTGCCTCGATACCGCTCGCATAAGTAGCCGTCGCAAGGCGGTGTATGCGATACGGATATACTAGTGTGAGCGCCGCGAATCACGTTTGCGCGGCGTTTTCACGTGTATCGGTATGGCAACCAGTACAAGACCCGGCATGGTGGTGGCGCTCGATGCTATGGGCGGCGACCATGGCCCGAAAGTTACCGTCCCAGCAGCTATCGAAGCTGTCGCGACAGGCGAAATCGCGGTGGCTTTGGTCGGAAATCCCGAAGCAGTCACAAGCGTGCTCGCGGAACACGGAGCGGGCGATCATCCCCTGTTGCAGGTAGTCGCTTCGGACGGTGTAGTCGAGGAAACAGACAATCCTGCGATGGTGTTCCGATCTAAACCTCGTGCGTCGATTTTCGTATGCTCCGGGTTGGTGAAGATGGGCAAAGCGCAAGGCTTCGTCAGCATGGGCTCAACCGGGGCGTCGATCGCGGCGGCGACCGTCACTTATGGAACGATGTCGGGTATAGCCCGCGGGTGTCTAGGCGGACCGATTATCGGATATTCACCGAACACCGTGATCATTGACTTGGGCGCGAACATCGACATTCGACCACAACAGCTCGCAGATTTTGGCACCCTTGGCAGCGTGATGGCAAGAATCGTCTACGGACAGGAAAATCCGCGGATTGCCCTGTTGAACGTGGGGTCTGAAGAAACTAAAGGCAATGACCTCGTCAAAGCAACATCTGAGCTATTGAAAGATTCTCGGCTAAACTTCGTCGGAATGTTGGAGCCGTACGATCTGCCGTACGGCAAGGCGGAAGTTGTGCTCTGTGACGGGTTCGTCGGGAACGTCGTGTTGAAACTCACCGAAGGGCTTGGGAAAGCTATATCTGAACACGTCAAGGAAACCCGCGGCGATGCCGAACTCGCCGACGAGATTTTCTCCATGACCAACCAACTGGCGACTTTCGGAGGCGGCCCGCTGTTAGGCGTCAATGGCATCGCCGTGGTTGGCCACGGTGCGGCAGAGTCGTCTGGCATTGCGACCGCGATCAAAACCGCCCAACACGTGATCGATAACGATTTTGTGGCCGCCCAACAGAAGGAGTTGGCAGCTTTCCATGCCTAGGCTCAATCGAGCCAAAAGACGGACCGCGGCTAAATCACACCTTGGACCTGACTGATCAACCACGAATAGCACTCGTGACCGGCGCCTCACGAGGCATCGGTCGCGGGATCGCGATCAAATTGGCATCTATGGGTCACTCGGTCGCCGTCAACTACAACTCGCACAGGGACGAGGCCCTCGAAGTGGTCCAAGAGATCCGAGACGCGGGCGGCACCGCGTCAGCGGTTGGTGGAAGTGTTTCGACCAAGGAGGGTTGCGAACAGATCGTAAACGGGGCGGTAGAAGCCCTCGGACCGATCGACATTCTCATCAATAACGCCGGTGTAATATCGGACAATCTTTTGCTTCGACTGAAAGACGAGCAGATCGAACACACGATAAACACCAATCTGTGGGGCACGATCAACTGCACCAGATTGGTGGTCCCTGGCATGGTTAGGGGTCGATGGGGCCGGATCATCAACATTTCGTCCATCGTGGGCCTGCGCGGCAACCTCGGTCAGTCCAACTACTCCGCGTCGAAGGCAGCGATCCATGGTTTCACTTATTCCGTCGCGAAAGAACTGGCGAAACGCAACGTCACCGTCAACGTCGTTGCTCCGGGTTACGTGGCCACCGCGACGAGCGAAGTTATTTCCGACCGCGCCCGCCAGTTCCTGCTCGATTTGATTCCGATGGGCCGATTTGGGTACGTCGAAGAAATCGTCCCGATGGTTGCATTCCTCACCAAAGAAGAAGCGCGTTACGTCACTGGCGAAGTGATAAGAGTCGACGGTGGTCTGGCCATCTAGTGGTTCAACCGCTTCGTGAAGCGTGATCCGATCCGTCGTACCGAACTCGGCGCCAAAACCGTTCCAACTGCCCCCCACGGGTCCGAAGATGACTCCGCAAAAGCCACTATCCGGCAAGACGGCATTGGTAACCGGTGGTTCACGCGGAATAGGGCGAGCGATCTGTGTTGAGCTTGCGACCCGCGGTGCCAACATATGCTTCAACTACCTGCGCAACCATGCAGCCGCTCGAGATGTTGAGAGCGAATTGGCGGGCCTCGGCGTTCAAACGATGCGTCACCGGGCCAATCTCGCGGATGACTCGGCGATCCAAGGTTTCGTAGATGCCGCGGTCGATCGTTTCGCCAAGATCGATATCTTGGTCAACAACGCCGCGTCGGGTGTGATGCGTTCATCTAGCGAACTTAGCGAAAAGCATTGGGATTGGACCCAAGCGATCAACGCCAAAGCTCCGTGGCGACTCGCAGCGATCGCTTCCGATCACATGCCAGCGGGTTCGAGAGTCATCAACATCTCTTCACCGGGTTCGAACCGAGTTCTGCCTCAATATTTCCCTGTCGGCGTCTCCAAAGCGACTCTCGAAGCGGTCACACGTTATATGGCGATCGACTTAGGCGCCCAAGGGGTCGCGGTTAACGCAGTATCAGCCAGTTTTGTTGAAACCGACGCATTGGACGCATTCCCTGAAGAATTGGGTATCCGCGAAGTCGCCCTACGCCCTACTCCAGCCGGACGGACTGTGACGCCCGCAGACGTCGCGCGTGTGGTCGCGATGCTGTGCTCTGCGGATGCAGAGATGATCCGCGGACAAGTGATTACGGTCGACGGCGGCGAGATGCTGATGCATCGCTAAAACCGGTTGGATAGCCGGTATGGTCGGGGAGGCGGGGGTCGAACCCGCGACCTCCTGCTCCCAAAGCAGGCGCGCTTCCACTGCGCCACTCCCCGTTAGTCCAATACTATGATTCTATGTTCCGGCACTTCGAATACTTGCGATCGGCGACGTGAATGCGCATCGTCTGCGACCTACATCTTCACTCCCGTTATTCGCTAGCAACCAGCCCCTCACTCGATCTCACGAGTTTGGCAGTCGCGGGACGACGCGTCGGCATTGACCTGCTCGCGGCACCCGATTTTACCCACCCTTTGTGGCGCGATGAGATGCGTTCGGAGTTGACTGAAACCGGAATCGGTTCGGGCGTCTACTCCTGGCGCGGACGACATTTTCTGTTGATGAGCGAAGTCTCATGTATCTGGAAACATACTGGCAAATCGCGGCGTGTTCACTTGCTAGTGGCCGCGCCTGATTTTGAAGCCGTCGATACGATGTGTAGATCGTTCGAGGATCTGCAAAACCTCGAGTCGGACGGTCGGCCGATCTTCAAGATCTCTACGCGGGAGCTCTTCGAGATAGTTCGAGACGCGGATCCGCGTTGCGAGGTCATACCGGCCCACGTGTTCACACCCTGGTACGGCGTGTTCGGCGCGAAGTCTGGGTTTGATTCACTTGAAGAGTGTTTCGACGATGTCGTCGGTGAAATTGCCGCCGTGGAGACAGGGTTATCTAGCGATCCATCGATGCATTGGTCAGTGCCTGATTCGAAACGGCGCTCAATCGTTTCGTTCTCGGATGCCCATTCGGTGGCCTCGCTCGGGCGTGAATCGACGATGATTGACGTTGAAGAGTTGACCTACGACGGCGCAATCAAATCGTTGCGTGAACGGAACATCATCGAGACATACGAGTTTCACCCGGAGCACGGAAAATACCATCACGACGGCCACAGGAAATGTGTAGTTCGTATGCATCCGTCCGAGTCTGACTCGGTCGGTGGTGTTTGTCCGATCTGTCAATGCCCGATGACTTTGGGGGTGCTGAACCGAGCAGAATCCATCTCTGATGGAGACGCCGTCCAGCCGGTCAAGGATGATGATGGTCGTCTTGTCCATCCTTCAGGCAGGTATGCACCGTACCGCCATTTGGTACCGCTTGCTGAGATTTTGGCGTACACGTTAGTTGTGGGAAAGACGAGCAAGCGCGTTAAACGTGCGTATGACGCGCTAATCGACGCGATCGGCAGTGAGTACGACGTCTTGTTGCGCGCAACCGTAGATGACATCACACGGGTTGTTGAGACACCGGAAATCGCTGACGCGATCATGAACGCCAGACATGGCAACGTGACGGTCGATCCCGGTTACGATGGCGTGTACGGTTCAGCGATACCGGGACGCCCTGCTCCCGAGACATCCGTTAAAACCGCCCATTCGTGACAAGGAATTCGAACGGTGAAGATTGAATCTGTCAAAGCTGTCTATCCGAACTACCGCAACGTCGGCTCGTCCTGGCGAACGCACCTATGGCAGATAGTGGTCGAGGTTAGAACGGACGCGGGAGTAACAGGATACGGCTATGGTGGGGGTGGCCTCGCATCGTTACCAATCGTGAATGGGCATTTCAGAGAGTTGCTCGGTGGTGCGTCCTTGGACTCTCCAGAAGACCTGTTTCGGATTTGGGATCGTCTTTACTACGAGTCGATTCCCTATGGTCGAAAAGGTATCGCTATGATGGCCCTGAGCGGCGTCGATCTTGCTCTATAGGATGCGCTGGGTAAAGCGGAACGGCGACCGGTGGCGGAACTCATTGGTGGCATTCGCAAACGAGAGATCAAGGTTTACGCGACCGGACCCGATTCAGAGTGGTACGCAGAACTTGGCGTGTCTGGTCAGAAACTCACGCATCGCTGGAACGGAACGACTGACGATGCAGTCGCATCAGCCGAGGCTGCGCGCGCGATTATGGGCGACGATGCGAGGCTGATGTTCGATGTTTACATGTCTTGGGACGCGGATGCCGCGCTGAAGATGGCAGATGCACTTGCTGAATTCGACATTTATTGGTTCGAAGACGTACTTACGCCTGATGATGTAGCAGCTTTGGGCGAGCTGCGTACCAAGATATCTCCTATCAATCTAGCCGGCGGCGAACACGAGTTTGGTGTCGTTGGTTTCCGAGATATCGCCGATCATGGCGCATTCGACATCTGGCAACCAGACATCACATGGTGCGGGGGGATTACGGCGGGTTTGAGGATCTGCGAGTTAGCCCGAGGGTATGGCGTACCTGTGGTGCCGCATAGAGGCGGGGAGGTTTGGGGGTTGCATTTGATTGCGGCGAACGATGCGTGTGATGATCTGGCTGAAATGGTTATCGGTGCGCGAGATGCCGGTACTGACGCCCTTTGGATCGGAAATCCGACGATCGAAGCCGGTCGACTTTCGATCAACGATAGACCGGGGTTCGGTGTTCAGTTGAACGACGAGCTGTTGTGAATTCGATCAATCCTTTAACGATCTGACAATCGCTTCGCACGCTTGCCGATAGATGATCGCATCGACGTTGATTGAGATGTACTGGATGCCTAGGTCGATGAGCCATTTGCCCATTTCGACGTCTTTGGCGTAGGAGCCTACCGCCCTGCCCTTTGCCCGGGCTTTCGCGGTGGCGTCTCTGAGAGCCGTCTCGACAATCGGGTTGCGGACGTCGCCGGGATAACCGAGAGATTGAGATATGTCGTACGGACCTAGGAACAGGACATCGATGCCATCGACAGTCATGATCGCTTCGAGGTTGTCGAGGCCTTTCTTCCCCTCGATGTGAACCACGGTCATCGTCTCGTCGTTTTGGCGGTCGGTATGACCCTCACCGTCGTTTTCGAAGTAGTTGCCTGCGCGTGTGAAGATCGATAACCCTCGTTCGCCGAGTGGTGCGTATTTGGCCGCGTGAACAACGGCTTCGGCGTCTGGTATCGAGTTGATTTGCGGAACTTGGACACCCTCTGATCCGATGTCCAGTGCGCGCAGGATCAGCCGTTCGTCGTTGTCACCAACACGAATGATCGGCGCTACGCCGACGCCTTGTGCGGCGATCACCAAATCAGTCGCCGACTCCTGCGATATCGGACCGTGTTCGGTATCGATGATGCAGAAATCCATGCCGGAATAACCCAACGTGTCAATCATCGTGACGGACGGCACGATCACGAACGGTCCGACTACGGTTTCTCCGGCTTGAAGTCGCTTCTTCAGATTTCCACGAATGGGCATTTTCCAGTTGCTCCAGTTGATGTTCGTTTTGGGGTTCAAACCACGATGAGTGGCACAAGGC
>CAYRHG010000006.1:0-3652 GCA_964424025.1 uncultured Dehalococcoidales bacterium
CCCGAATTCGTCGAAGGCAAGTTCCACTCCCGCGCCGAGTGGGCCATCCACGGCGCCGCCGACATCCTCCGAACCGGCGTCCTCGACGTCGGAGGCATCGGCCCCTCCATGAAGATCTGCCACCTAGCCGAAGCCATGAACATGGACTGCGAAATCCACGGCGGCGGCCCCGGCAACCTCGCCGTCCTCGGAGGATTCTTCAACGGACGATGGTACGAACGCGGCCTCCTACACCCCTTCGTAGACTACGACCAACCACCCGAATACCTAAACACAATAATCGACCCCATGGGACCCGACGGCCAAATCCACATGCCCACAACCCCCGGCCTAGGCGAAGACATCAACTTCGACTACATCGCCGATCACACGGTCAGCGAGCACTAGTTCGTCATTCCCGCGCAGGCGGGTAACCTCAATCAATCGCAACCGAATTCGCATCCTAGTGCCCGTTTTTCGGCCTCAACAGGCACCCGAAACGCAAACCGGGTTAACCTAATTGCTTATCAACGCGAGCACAACCCTCCAAACCACTTACTAAACCTTCAAAACGGAACTCGACACCAAAATCACCCGCCGCGCGTCCGTTGAAACGGAAGATGCGCGAACGCTTCGACGCGGTCCTTAGCTGTGCGATTAAGAAAACTGACCAGCGGCGCGAGGATGCTCCGAGTTGTTGATGGGGATACATTATTGGTGAGCGTCAACGGCGAGGAAAACAGGGTGAGGTTGTACGGAATTGACGCGCCGGAACGTGGTCAACCGTACTTCGACGACGCGAAGGAATATCTTGAATCCATCGTTAACGAACGTGTGGATATGTATAAGATGGATCGGAAAAAATCGTATCGTCGAACGATCGCTATCGTTTACGGCGGTCTTAATCGCGAAGAATCGTTGAATTTGCAGATGCTACGCGCGGGTTACGCGTTTTACGTTCCTTACAGCGGAAGATTGAACGGAGCAAAGAAGGCTGTGCGTGAGGCAAGACGCGAACGTAGGGGAATGTGGGCTTCTGAGTCACAGATACAAAAACCTTGGGATTATCGGCAGGACCTCAAGGCGAAATCTGAAACCGAACTCACACTCCAAGACCCTAAACCGACTTTCCCGGATGAACAAACCACACGATCCCGTAATACAAACGTCCGAAACCAACGGCCGACCAGACAAGGACGCGATCGATCAAAATTCGAAAAACTGACAAAATCTGATATTCCCTGTCGAGTAGCGTTCGCGATCACGATGTTGTGGTTGATCGCCGCATTTTTGTCGGCAATCTTCACCAATTAATCGGAGATCCGACGCCCTCACCTCAACCGCACATAAGGCAACCGCTTCAACTCCTGATTCCGCGGATCAACCTCAATCCCAACCGACTCCAACGCCGTCACTCCCAGCAGAGGTTCTGAATCCTCATCCCCCCATCACTATCGTCGCTCCTACCCACTCACCCATGAACTCGATCCTGCCCAATTTGAAAGGGTCCGATGTTCGCAACCGTCAGCAAGCGCATAGATCCGCTCGCCATCCGCCTCAATCCCAACCGACTCCAACGCTGCCTCGGCACAAGACAATCCGTCGCTCCAGAGTCGACCAAAAACCACCCTTCCCATACCTTGTCTGGATCCACTGGATTTCGCACCGCGCACGTAACGTAAGTCGCTCCCAATGAACTGACCTCTCAAACTCTTTCCACTGCTCAAAAGCGATTCATTTGTTCTATTTTATCGGGGCTCACCACTCCAATCACACCCATCACCAAAATCAGCGCAATCAGCGGTTCAGACGAAAACGTCATGCCAATGACTTCACATTTGTGCAATGAAGACTATTATTAGAAATGTAATCCAGATATAACATTGCGCCAACAACCCTCCCCATGCGCCAATTCACAACAACCACCACCCAACGTAACCAAGTAACCATCCCCGCAGAAGTCCGCCGGACCCTCGGCATCAATCCACGCGACAAGGTTTCCTTCACCATCGAAGACGACGGTCACGTAACCATCACCGCCGCCGAATTCACCCTCGCGACAGCGTACGGATCGGTCAAACCCGTCTCTGACGGCCGCACCTTAGACGAAACAATCCGCGACGCTAAAGACGAAAAGGCTGAGCAGACCGCCAGTGAGCTGCGCAAGTCGTGAGGTTCTTGGACACCAACGTCATCCTCCGATACCTCACGCGCGACGACGAAGTGAAGGCCGAGGCCTGCTACCAACTGTTCGAGCGAGCCAGCAGGGGAGAGGAGATCTTGGTTACCTGCGAGGCCATAGTCGCCGAGGTCGTTTACGTGCTGAGCTCCCCCCGAGCCGGGTATCAACTCAATCGCCGCGACATTGCCGCTAGACTATTCCCGATACTCTCGCTCCGCGGACTCAAGCTCCCGCAAAAACATCTCTACATCGACGCCCTAAACATCTACGCCTCATCGGCTGCACTCGACTTCGAAGACGCCTTAGCCATAGCACACATGAAACACCAAGGCATAACCGAGATCATCAGCTACGACAAAGATTTCGACAACATCATAGACATCCAAAGACTCGAACCCCAGCCAACCTAAACCCGTCTACCACCCGGTTCACCCTCACGCTAACCCTCTCCCATCAAGGGAGAGGGGACACGGCATCACCACCGCCCATCCCGTCCATCTTTGGAAATAACCAACCCAACGCGCCCTAATATAATTGCAACGGGCAATCGCACACCCCCTATTCCACATCCGCAGGAGACATCGAAATGGCGTCGACAACTTGGGCATTCTTCGAAGGGCGACAAGTCCCCCTGGAAGAGGCCACGGTACGAGTCGACACACACGCTCTCCACTACGGAACCGCCGCTTTCGAAGGCGTCCGCGGCAACTGGAACGAGGAACACGGCAAGGTTTACATCTTCCGCCTCACAGAACACTACGAGCGTCTAATCCGCGGCTGCAGCATCCTCCAGATGGAGATCCCTTACTCCGTCGACGACCTCTGCCAAATCACCGTCGACCTCCTCGAACGAAACGGCTTCGCCGAAGACGTCTACATCCGCCCTCTCGCCTACAAATCCGAGGAAGCCGTCGCAAACCTCAAACTCCACACTTTGGCGAGCGACTTCACCTTGATGATCCTGCCCTTCGGCGCATACATCGAAGCAGAAGGCGCAATCAAGTGCCAAACCTCATCATGGCGTCGGCCCGACGACTCAATGATGCCCACGGGCGTCAAAATCACCGGCCTTTACACAACCTCCATCCTTGCCAAGACCGAAGCCGTCATGGCCGGCTTCGACGAGGCCATCCTCCTCAACCACGACGGCTCAGTATCCGAGGGCAGTGGCGAAAACCTGTTCCTGATCCGCGATGGCCAGATTCACACCCCGTTCGAGACCGCCAACGCGCTCCTCGGCATAACCCGCGACTCTGTGATTACCTTGGCCAAAAACGAACTCGGAATCGACGTTATCCAACGTCGCATCAACCGAAGCGAACTCTATCTAGCCGATGAGGTGTTCCTGACCGGGACGGCGGCGCACCTCACACCCGTCGGCAGGATCGACAACCGCGACATCGGCGACGGCGAGATGGGACCTCTCACGCAACAGCTACAAGATATCTATTTCGAATGTGTGACCGGGAACAATCCCGACTACATGGATTG
>CAYRHG010000007.1:0-11719 GCA_964424025.1 uncultured Dehalococcoidales bacterium
GCTGAAGAGATTCGCGGCTGGTGCGCCATCGGTTCCGGAGTAGCTGGAGACACGGCCTTGCGTTGGTTTGATGCCGTAGATGCCGTTGAAGCTGGCGGGTATGCGGATTGATCCGCCGCCATCGCCTCCGGTTGCTAAGGCACAGAGACCCGCGGCGAGTGATGAACCGGCGCCGCCGCTGGAACCACCGGAGGTCCGCTCTGGATTCCAAGGGTTA
The DNA here is from genome assembly GCA_964424025.1 of uncultured Dehalococcoidales bacterium. GTDB lineage: Bacteria > Chloroflexota > Dehalococcoidia > Lucifugimonadales > Lucifugimonadaceae > Bin127. Next base: position 218 of record CAYRHG010000007.1, read on the forward strand.
CCGCAGGGCGGGCCTAGTCGGTTGTCACTGGTGCCGAGATGGCCGAATTCGGGGGTGTTAGTTTTGCCGAGCATGACAGCACCGGCGTCGAAGATTTTGTCGATGTATGCCGCGTTGGCATCGGGTACGCGGTCTTTGTATGCCAGCGACCCGCCAGTGGTGCGGACGCCTTTCGTCATTTGGAGGTCTTTGATGGAGATGGGGAGGCCGTGGAGCGGGCCGAGGCTTTCGCCCCTTGCCGTAGCTGCATCTGCCTTCGCCGCCTGTTCCAGAGCGATCTCTGGTGTCAATGTGATGAATGAATGGAGCTTGTCGTCTAAGGACTCGATCCGAGACAGATATAGCTCGGTGAGTTCTGTTGACGTGATCTGCTTGTCGGCGATCAACGCTCGGAGTTCGGTCGCGGGTGCGAAGGCGAGGTTTTCATCTAGGTTTGGCATGGTTGGCTCTTTTTGGGTTGTCGAATGTTAGGCCGCGAGGGTGACGCGGCTGGCAAATGGTCTAGGGAGTATCGTATCGTCTCGGAGTTGTCTACGAGACCATCGGACGGTGATGCGCCCAAGGTCGGGCTCTTTCGAACGCCGCAGATGCTGCGAACACCGTCTCTTCGTCGCCCGGCTTGCCGATGATTTGTAGTCCGATGGGCATACCGTCGGAATCTAATCCGCATGGGATGCTGGCGGCGGTGAAGCCGATCGTGTTGATCGGATGGGTGTGCGGTAAGAATCCCCAGAATGGAACTGTCGTCGGTTCCTCGCCTCCGATTTCTTCTGGGTATTGTTCGTTCGGGAATGCGGTGGTGGCCATCGTAGGTGAAAGCAGCAGGTCGAATTTGTCGAATTGGGTCCAGAACTGATCGATCATGCGGTCTCGTTCAGCAAGAGCGCGGGCATAATCGACGGCGCTCAATTTCATTCCTCTGTCTAACGACCAGCGGATGTACCAGGTGAGTTTGTCTTCGTGGTCCTCCAACAGATGGCCGTACGCCGCGACTGCGTTCAAAGCGAAGAAGGTGATCCAAGTTTCGAACGGCGATTCCAGAGCGAGATCAGATTCGTCGACTTTGCATCCCAGTTCTTCGAAGACTTGGGCGCCAGCTTTGGCAGATTGAGCTACCTCTGCGTCTACGGCGGCGTAGCCAAAACCGAGACTCCAACCGATTCTCAGTCCAGCGATGTCTCGTTCGAGGGCAGCCATGAAATCAGGTGCCGAAGCTCGCATCGAGCCGATGTCGCGGGGATCGTAGCCGGACATGACCTGAAGCAGCATTGCGGAATCTGCGACGGTTCGTGATAGCGGCCCTTGTTGCGCTAACAGATTGACGGTGGGTGATCCGTCCACGCCCGGATAGCTGGAGACCCTACCTTGCGTCGGTTTGATGCCGTAAGTTCCGCAGAAACTCGCAGGAATGCGAATGGAACCACCGCCGTCTCCACCAGTAGCAACCGCGCATAGACCAGCGGCAACAGCAGCGGCCGCTCCTCCACTCGACCCGCCGGAGGTCCGTTCAGGATTCCACGGGTTCCAACAGGATTTGCCGAGACGATTCTCGGTTGCCCCGAGGTGCCCGAACTCGGGGGAGTTCGTCTTACCGAGCATGACGGCGCCCGCATCCAAGATGCGCTGAACGCTCGTTCCGTTGGCGGTAGGGACACGATCTTTGTACGCCAGCGAACCGCCGGTGGTTCGGACGGCCTTCGTCATCTGAAGGTCCTTTAGCGATATCGGCAATCCATGCAGCGGTCCTAGACTCTCACCGCGGGCGGTCGCTTCGTCGGCTTTGGCCGCTTGTTCAAGCGCGAGTTCGGGCGTAACGGTCACATATGCATTTAGCTGCGGATCGAGTTCTTCGATGCGCGCGAGGTAAAGCTCGGTGAGTTCGGCAGACGAGACCCCGCCATTAGAGATCAGAGTCAATAGCTCCGTTGCAGGAGTAAAGGCGAGATTTACGTCTGATGCTGACATTTCGGCGCCGATACGTCGCGCTCGGTGCTAACGGCTCTACTACCGACCGATAGCGTAGCTGTCTCTCCGCGGGTCTGCGCCGCCTGACAGCACGCCTGATTCGTGGTCCACCATAATCGCGGTCATCGCTCCTCCGGTTGGGGTCCAGTTGTCGAGTACGTGGAGATCGTGACCTAGGCCGACCAACTCTGCGGCGACCGTCGCATCTATGCGGCCTTCGAGGTCTAAACGCCCTGGTAGGTAGGTGTGTGGCCAGAATGAGTTAGGGAAGTTCCAAGCGGCGAAGCGCGGCTCCTCAATCGCTTTTTGCGGGTTCATGCCGTGTACCGCGATGTTGAGGAAGAGTTGCACCATCGATGTGCATTGGGTGTCGCCGCCCGGCGTCCCGAACGGCATCAAGAGTTTTCCGTCTTTGAAGGCGATCGAAGGATTGGGCGTCAATCGGGGTCGCTTCCAAGGTTCGAGGGATGAAGGATGTTCGGGGTCGAGCCATGTCTGGGAACCTCTTGACGACATCTGAATTCCGAGACCGGGCACGATCGGGCTGGGAGCGAGTGGATCGCTCGGCGTGGCCGAGAAGGCGTTGCCCCACTGGTCGACTGCGCAGACGTAGCTCGTGTCCTGCATCCTGCCGCCCGCGGCACTCGCCATGGCGACGGCTGGGGAACCGTTGCGTGAGACGCCTTGATACGGCCAAGGGTTGCCCGGTTCCGGCATTTCAGGAAAGGCTTTCATCATATCGATGTCTGCCCGACGCGCAGCCGTGTAGCCTTTCGACAACAGTCCGTCGATCGGTACGTCAACGAGATCGGGGTCACCGTAGTAGGCGTGTCGATCAGCGTACGCAAGGTTGAGTGCCTGCGATACGAGGTGGATGTACTCAGCCGAGTTGTGCCCCATAGCAGCAAGGTCGTCGTCTTCCAGCATCTGTAGCGTTTGAGCCACGACGGGTCCTTGACACCAAGCGTCGCAGGTGTAAACCGTGTACTCCCTGAACTGCCCTGATACCGGCGGTTCGATCTTGACCGAGAACTCCGCCAGATCTTCCATTGTGATCCAACCGCCCTCGCTGTCGGAGAAGGCGATCATCTCTTCAGCGATGTCGCCGAGGTAGAACCGGTCACGCGCTGCCCTCAATGCGGCTTCTCTACCGAGATGCGATGCTCCCTGCTCGGCTTCAATCAACCGTCGGAATGTGCGTGCCAAGTCTGCTTGCACAAGAATCTCTCCGATACGCGGCGGACGACCTTTGGGCATATAAATCTCGCGCGTCGACGGCCACAGCACTGCTCCACCCTCGTGATCGTCTTCGGTGGACTGCAATCCTTCGCAGAGATAGGCGGAAACCGGGAAGCCGTTTGCCGCGAGCTCCATGGCCGGAGTTACAACCTGCTCGAAGGTCATGGTGCCGTATTTTTCGATGGCGGTGATCCAGGCGTCAGGCGCTGCCGGAACTACGGTACGCAACACGCCGATAGGGATCTGGCCATCGTGGTGTTCGTTGAAATATTCGATGTTCGCGGCGCGTGGCCAGCGACCGAGGCCGCTGATTGTTATGACTTCGTCAGATGCAGCGTCGTAAATCGCGATGGGCGCGACGCCGCCGAAGTTTGTAGCGCTCGGGAGCGTCACATTGATGGCGATGCCGGCTGCGACGCCCGCGTCGATCGCGTTGCCGCCTTCTTCGAATATCCGATATCCTGCGGCGGCGGCGAGGTAGTGGCCCGCCGAAACCATGTGGGAAGTGCCCATGATGGGCGGGCGGTACGTTTCCAGTTGTTTGGGCATGTCGATTACCCCGAACGATGATTAGTTAGATGGCGTGCGCGAATTATACGCGGCGATGTGGCGAGTTTAGGATGGGACGATGAGTCTCGTAGAGACGCAAAAGGAACGCGAATTTGTTGCCGATGCTCTAGGCGACACGCCTGAAACCGCCATACCGGCACATCTTTTACGGCGCGGTCTTGCTGATGTCTACCTTGCAGGTTCGCTTCCAGAATTCGACGCGTTGGTTGTCCAGTCGCACCCGTGGTTGGAGGAGCCATGGTGTTTTGGGAATGACCCTTACATTCTTTGGGATTTGCTTAGCCGTCTCTCAGGTTGGGGCCAACGAGACATGTCACCTAACGTGCCTCCGGATCTGGCTGACTCTCTGTCCTTGCTCATTCAGCGGGAAGATAACGTCCGAGTCCGACAGTACGGCGACGCGTATCACACGCTGACCCGGAGTGTTGACGGTTTTAAGGTGCCGGAGGTTCGTCGGTTGAAGAGACGCGACGCTGACCTCCTAGCTGAGTTCCGTAGAGACCCTCACAGATTGGGATTCAAGACTTTCGAGGGTCTGTTATCGAATGGATTGGCTGCCGGTGCTGTGGTGGATGGCGAGTTAATTGCACTGGCGCACACGAACGCTTTGACCGTTAACTACGGTGATATCGGCGTGTACACCGATGTTGCTTGGCGAGGAATGGGTTTCGCAACCGCGTCGGCGTCGATTGTGGGCTGCGGCATCCAAGAGTTGGGTCGGACGCCGGTTTGGAGCGCAGGCGAGGACAACGAAGCGTCCTTGCACATAGCGGCCAAACTGGGTTTCGTTGAGGTATCGCGACGCGTCTTTCTCAACATTGCGCGATCCTGATCAGTAATCATCGTCAACCCACCTGCGCCCAGTCGTCTGGTAGACAAGGCACTGGCCAGTTCCCACAAGGTCGCCAATCTTCCCAGCCTTCATTGAATGGCGAATTCCGATTTTCGATCGTCGCGATCATCCGATCCGCGGCGGCTCTGACGGAAGACTCTTCCTCACGGCTGAAGAATCCCATTGCGACCAACTCCTCAAATTCGTCAGAGTCTTTCCACTCCCATGTCATGTCGGGTCGCACGACAATATCGAGCGCGCAGTCTTGAGACGCGACGCCTAGACGCGATTTTTGCAGCGGAGTTTGGAGGTTCACGTACCAGAATTTGAACTGCCAGTCGATGGACCAGAACAACATAACCGAATGCCAAGCGTCAGATTGGCATATTGCCAATACGTGCCGATCTGGAGATGTCACAGGCCTGAAATCGCCAAAGTTGGGATCGAGAGCGCGGTTGAACAGAACGATCCGTTCAGACAAACTCATCGAACGGCGGTTTTCAATTCCCCTCGTGACGAATTGAACGCCGGGATGGGTATAAAACGCGATCCGTTCGGCCGAATCTTCCACAACGGTCACCGGTCGCGCTGTGCCGATTTCACCGCCCCAAGTCTCGTATTGGACTATCTGATCACCAGTCTTCCATTGCATCGTTCGATTCCATCACACTGAACCACTTTTGGCAAAACGGCTCGTTCACTTGGCTGGCGGTTTTAGGATGATTTACCGCGCTGACGCGTAGTTCAGCGTGGCGTCATAATGAAATCCGCTGCGAACCAGGGTGGAAACCCGCCAAAGCCTCGGCGTATCGCCATTATCGGGGGAGGTGTTGCAGGTTTAGGCGCGGCGTGGGGCTTGCACCATCACCCGGATCGTTTCGACTTCCGCTTGTACGAAGCGCAAGATCAGGTTGGTGGCAACGCGGTTACTGTCGACATGCCACAGGATGATGGCAGTTCGATTCCCTTCGACATCTCAGTCACCGCATGCATACCATCGGTGTACCAACACATCGTTCTTTTGTTGCAGGAATTCGGAATCGAGTTACTCGACACGAGGTTTAGCTACACCGTTGAATACGGTGGACGCATTTATGCTCACGACTACGATTCTGAGATTCGGGAGGAGCTGCAATCCGAGATTGCGAAGTTCCAGCGGTTGTTGAGGCGGTTGCACCGGATCGGTTGGCTGACCCGGTCGCGGTCCAAGTTTTTCAACGCCCTCAACCCGTTCAACTACATCAGCATGGGCGCTCTGTTAAAACTCGGACGATTTTCGGATGAGTTCAAGTACCAGATCCTCAAGCCTATGTTCGTCAACTTCGTATTGGCGACCAACGTTTTCGACATGCCGGCCGCCTTGTTCGCTCGGTATCTCGATTTCTTCGATATCGAACGGGCTACACCGATGTGGACTTGGGATCAAGGCACGCGTCGAATCTACGAAAACCTCACCGCCGACTTCCGCGACAAGATCTATCTGAACCGGCCCGTCCGAAAGGTCTACCGCAGCGGAGATTCGGTTGTGATCGAGGACGCAGACGGCGTTCGAGAGACGTTCGACGATGTGATACTCGCGTGCTACGCCGACCAAACGCTGTCGATCCTCGACGATCCGACCCGGCTGGAACGGTACATCCTTTCTTCGATCCGTTACGACGCCTCACTGCATCATGAATCGGTGGTTCATTACGACTCCTCGGTTCTCCCTGGCAACGAAACGAGACCTCTGGAGACCCGGAGCAATTACATCAAGCAATACGGTCCCATACCGGACAACTACGAAATCACCTACATCATGCACAACCAACAACCGTGGGCTAATCGAACAGACAAACCTTGTCTCGTTACATATAACGCGGTCAACCCGATCGACGAGCGGAAAATCCTGAAACGCCATCGGTTTCGACACATAGTCCACGACGTGCGACACGTCGCATTGCTCGTCAATCTATTCCGCTTCGTTCAAGGGAGGCGACGCACTTGGCATTGCGGCGCCCACACATTGATCAATAGCCAAGAGACCTGCTTTATCACTGGACTGGCGGCCGCGAGACAGATCGGTGCAGAATATCCCTTCAATGATCCGGAAGCCAAAAGGGTATTCAACTATTACGGAAGCATCCTTTACGGCTCGCGCTTTCGAAAAGCGTAACGACGCTCTTCACGAAGCGCCGTTTTCGCTTGGCTCTGGATAGAACTGCGCGCAGTAGTAACGGAATGGCATGATTTTGCCGTCGGAGCGGCAGAGGCGGGGCCGAGTCATGTGTTGTTGGCGGCTCCATATGACGATGTCTTGCAGAACATCGTTGCGTTGCTCAGCGGCCATGAAATTGTTGAGCAACGGCGCGCGCCATCGAGTGGGAAGAAAGCCGAGACCTGCGAATAACCGTTTAGGTTTTCGCAACTCCCGGACCTGCGAGGCGAGTGAGAGGTCGATGAGAGTTCCGTCGACTGGTGTAGCAAGCACCCATAGTCTCATGTCCATGCCGATCGAATGTTCACGGATGGAGACGAACGAGTAGCCAAGGCCATAGATCTGCGTCCGGGCCGAGACGTCGAAGGTCATGTTCACAAACCGGGCTAAAGTGCGTGTTCTTTTGAAGTCGAACGCTGTCTGCAGAAGCGGGCCTTCGATGTCGGCGTCTACGATGACGTCAACGTTGTCGTATCCATGGACGTAGCGCAGGTGGGCCAGGTCCACTGAGTTCTCCGTCGTGCTCTGGGGATGGCCTGGAAAACGTAATGTACTGACCTTTAAATCACTCCAATCGGCCTGATCCAGATCATCCGTTGGCAGTCGCCACTGTGGCGGCCTTCCATCTATCCCCCACCATGCGAAGACCAAACCGGCAACCTCTTGCGTTTCATATACGCGCAGTTTGGCGGTCTTGGGCGGTGGAGCGAACGGAGTGGCTACGCACTGTCCTGACGTGTCGAACTCGTAGCCGTGGAATGGACAGATGAGTCTGCCTTCTCGTACGCACCCCCCTGCTTCTGGGCCAAGATCGGACCCCAAGTGGGGGCAGACCGATTCAGACATGCAAATTGCGCCGGCACCGTCGCACCAAACGAGGACGTTTTCACCCATCCAAGTTTTCGCAATGAGCGTAGCCTTTTCAATGGCCTCACGCTTTGCGATGAAGTACCAGCCTTCAGGGAACGGAGAGGGCGTCTGAGTGACCTCTCGGACGCTATGTCGAGATACCATCGTTCGGTTATTTTCGCCCGAGAGCTAAAGTGACTTCGACGTGATAGGTACGATGCCGACGTTCTGGTTTATCGCCGAATCGCATGCCGAAGAGCTGCTGATCCAGTGTGATAAAGTATCCCTTAACAGCGGCTAGTCCAAGTGTTCCAAGTCTATCAAGCCTAATCACTCGGAGCAAACTTGATGACTCTCACTACTGACGGTACAGCGACCCAGCAACTCACTCTGCCGCAAGAACTCATCCTCATGCTTCTTAATGAGGAGACTGGGTATTTTCGCCAAATTGCCGGCTGGGACTTGAACTGCGCCGTCGTCGGAGCCGTACTCGCTGAACTGTCGCTCCAATCTCGCATCGATACCGATATGGAATCCCTGTTCCTTATCGACGGAACAGAAACCGGCGATCCAGTCCTCGACCCGTTCCTTAAGGCGATAGCTTCTGAGGCAACACAACACAACGCCCAGTACTGGATCGAGCGTTTTGCTTCACACGCGGATGCCGTTATCGATTCGGTCTTGGGACGATTGGTCGACTTAGAGATTCTAGATCACCACGAAGGCGACTACTGGACGTTGTCGAGCAGAGTGTGGCGGTCGGAGATGATGACCGGTTCCCAAGACGGCACCGCGACTCAGTTCGTAAAGGCGCGTATCACCAATGTGATCTTCAATAACGAGATTCCTGACCCCAGAGATATCATCATCATCTCTCTGATCAATACCTGTGATGTCATTCGATTCATATTCCAACTGGATGAGGAATCTGAAGAGCGTATCGAGCAAGTCTGCAGGATGGATTTGATCGCCCGCGCGATCGGCGAAGCGGTTGCACACAACATGGTGGGGCCAGCACTTCGACGGCCTTCTTTATCTAAGCCGATTCCGGTCGTGCCCCTCCGTGAATTGGTGTTCAATCGACACGTTCGCGATGGCAACCTTAACGCGTTGTTCGCTGACATCGCGAAAAAGCATGGTCCGGTCTATCAGATCCGACCGCCGTTTCAGAAGCGCCCCATCACCGTTCTTGCTGGTGCGGAGACGAATTACTGGGTGCATCGACACGGGCGCAACTACCTTAGAGCCAGAGACTACCTCCAAGACTTCGAGAAGGTCTACGGCGCCTCTGGGATATTGCCCGCACTAGATGGCGCGGATCATTTCCGATACCGGAAAGCGATGAGTTCGGCATACTCCAGAGCCAGGTTGGAAACTCACCTCGAAACCCTCTACCATCAAGCCCGCGTATTTATGTCGAGTTGGTCTGTCGGGGATGCGCTCCCCGCAACTCGGACGTGCCGACTGCTGGTCAATTCAGCCATGTCCCCGATCATGATCAGCGTCGATTCGCAGGATCTAATCGACGATCTCATCGCATACAAAACACGAGCGCTCAGCACTCACGTGGTGAAGGTGCTGCCCAAGTTCTTGTTGAATACACCGGGTATGAGGCGCAAAAAGAAGAAGATCTACGAGCTTGTGGAAAGGGTCCAGAGCATTCATACCCCAGCCCAGCGCGCCGGATCCCCTCGAGACCTTGCAGATGACTTGCTGAGCCTGCATGCCAGTGATCCGCAGTTCCTGCCTGAATCGAACCTCGGGTTCGTGTTTTCGGCAGCTTTAATAGCCAGCGTATACCTGGGCGATGGCCTCGGCTTCGCCGTTTACGCTATGGCGTCGCAGCCAGAGTTGTACAACGAAATCAAACGGGAAGCAGACGCCCTCTTCAAAGACGGCGACCCGGATAACGATGCCTTCACCCCAGAGGCGATCGATATCACTCGCCGCTTCGTCATGGAGACCTTGCGGCTGTACGCAATAGTCCCAATGTCGCTTCGAACCGTGATGAATACGTGTTCCGTCGAGGGATACGAATTAGAGGAAGGCACGCCCGTCCACATCGCCCAAGCGGCAACCCACTATATGGAAGACTTCTTCCCCGATCCCCATAAATTCGACATTGACCGCTATTTGCCGCCTCGCAATGAGCATATCAGCCCAGGGTACGCGCCCTACGGCCTCGGCACGCACACTTGCCTCGGTTCCAGATGGATGGAACTCCAACTAGCCGTCAACTTGCTGATGATCGCGCATTACTTCACTCTTGAAGTTCCCGCGAACCATAAATTCAAAATCAGTCCTTTCCCGTCGCTGTCTGTAGACAAGAAGCTCAAGTTCCTAGTTACAGAGCAGAGACGCGAGATAAACGTCTAACGCGCCGCGGAATTGCTATTTAGACTGGCTGGCAAAAGGTCTAAAGGGGCTTGCGAGCTAGGAAACAGTACAACGGCGTGAATATTCCGGTTTTACCGCCTGCCACATAGGCTCTGGCGGTGCCATCCATCAAACCGATGACGTCTGCGGAACCTTTCGGGAACATCCCAAGTGTCTCGGCCAGTTTAGACGTCCCGATCAGCGCTTTGCGACCCAGTGGAATCCTGCGGAAGGCGTTGTTTAACGTTCTGCTCCCGGCCTCCATAGGCTGATACCAAGGCGTGGTGGGACCGTTCTCCTCGGCGGCACGATTCTTCGCCTCGATTACTTGAAATCCCGCGGTTTCGAGTGCGCGATTCACCTCGCCCATTGTCGCGATGTCGTTGAGCGCGATGCCGTACATCAGATCCTGCTTTATCTTGAGATGCTGCTCGTCCTCCGGATCGAACTGGCCAGTCATGCACATTTCCTGACCCCAGAAAAGTGCTCCCGGTTTAAGGACCCGGTAGATCTCGGCAAATGCCCCCGCCTTGTCCGGCGCATGGCAGGTAGATTCGATCGCGTATCCCCGGTCAAATGTGTCGTCAGCGATGCTGTCCATATCCATGAAACTGCATTCAAGGTAGTCAACCATGTGATCGATCCCTGCTTCGGCATTCAATGATTTCGCCTTAGCCAACTGGACTTCACTGATATTGACACCGACCACCCGTACGCCCGCCTCCTTGACGACACGGCGCATCGGGCCGCCCGTACCGCAGCCGACGTCGATCACTGTCATCCCTTTTTGCAACTCGAGCTTGTCGATCATCAGGCGCTGATGTCGGATCTGGGAATCCTCCAGGCTCTCTTGGGGCGATAACGGCGCGAAGTGCAGGGAGTCGCTCCACCCGAAAACCATGAACTCGTTGCAAAGGTCATAGTATTCCTTGACCGTAGCCGCGTGATCGTAGTCATTTGACCCGGCGTTCTCGACATGCGCTCTGTCCATCCATCCATCGAAGTGGTTCACCCGACCGCGGACGTCGGATCCGCCATATGCGGACTTAAGGTCATTGGACAGTTTGCGAAGTCGCATGCTTGCAATTCCCTACGAGGAACTTTGTTCCTGATCGTACTGCTGGTAAATGCCTTCCATGGCGACGTCCAGTTCCGCCCACTCCCGCTCGACCATAGACCGTAGTCGCATGTTCTGGTACGCGCCCCAGACGACCATCGCGGGAAGCACTACGAAGATGGAAACCATCAGCGAGTAGACGATCGTGATGGTGGCGGTGATGCCGAACTGTTGCGACGCGAGCAACGGCGACGCGATAAGAACACCAAATCCCAACGCCGTCGTCAAGGCCGACCCAAGTAGTGCCGAACCGGTCGTCATCAGAGTCCGGATCGCCGCTCGTTCCGGGTCGCGCTGGCGGGCAAACTCTTCGCGGTAGCGATGGATAACGTGAATCGTGTAGTCCACGCCGATACC
>CAYRHG010000008.1:0-22273 GCA_964424025.1 uncultured Dehalococcoidales bacterium
AGCAACGGTATCGAGTTCTGCCAAGGCACCTTCTCGGAGATGGAGGACGCGGCGAACGGCGGCATCTACGACATGATCCGCTACTTCGGCGAACGCAAGAAGATCCTCTACGTGCACTTCCGCAACGTCTCAGGCACCGTCCCGAAATTCCGTGAGGAGTTCATCAACACCGGCCACGTCGACATGTACAAGGCGATGCAGATTTATCACGAAGTTGGTTTCGACTCGTTCTTCATCGATGACCATGTTCCGCAGACGTTCGGGGACACGCCGTGGGGTCACCGCGGCAGGGCATTCGCCAACGGCTACATCCAAGCAATGATCGAAGCAGTCACTAAGCAATCGACCGCTTGATGCCAAACCCAACACGATCCCGTCATTCCGGCGAAAGCCGGCCGCTCGCGGGACGGAACGTCCATCCAGCGGAGTTGGGTCGATAGGAGATAAACCATGCCAGATTTCAAGGAAGCAGTCCGCAGCGGATTGATCGAGTACATGGAAGGACTCGAAAAAGCGCTGGATGGACTAACCGAGGATGAACTGCGGTATCAACCCGCTCTCCACGCCAACTTCATCGAGTGGATCGTCTGGCACATGGCCCGAGTGGAGGACCGTTGGGTGAACTTAGTACTCCGGCAAGATGACGATATCTGGGTAAAAGACGGCTGGTATAAGCGCTTCGGAATGGATCCTGACGACTACGGAAGGGAAGATACCGCAGAGAAAATGCGGGCCATGCCCAAGACGGATATCAACGAGATGATGGACTACTACCGAGAAGCTCGGAAGGTCACGCTCGCGCATCTCGATCAGATGCCTATCGAGGATTTGGACAAGGAGTTTTACCACCCGCGACGAAAGATCGCGGTAAGCGGCGCTTGGGTGTTGGGCCATATCCTAGTTGAAGAGGCTCAGCACCTAGGGCAGATCGCGTACCTGCGCGGAATGATCCGCGGGTTGGACGGGTAGTAGGGGGCTAGCTATGCAACCCTTTCTTCAGGCCATTGACAGCGGCATCAACGAGTGCTTTGACAAGCTGAATCGGGCTTTGGATGGGTTGAGCGAGGATGAGCTTAGTTGGCAACCGACGCTGGAGTCGAACCCCATCGACTGGATGGTTTGGCACATGGCGCGGGTCGAAGACAACTTGGTCAATGTTGTACTTCAAAATCACGATCCAATCTGGCAACGCGACGGCTGGGGTGAACGCATAGGCATCGCTTACACTGGTGCTGGTGCCGGGATGACGATGCATGAGATTAGGGCGATGGGTCGGATCGATGTGCCAACCGTGATGGACTACTATCGATCCATCCGCAACGAGACGTCGGATTACTTCGCTAACACCATGCGCGAAGATGACCTGTCGAGAGTCATCGAGCATACGAACTTTCGGGGTTGGACGGGTGCTCAAATCTTGGGTCGCCTGTTATGCGAAGAAGCGGAACATCTCGGACAGATCGAATACCTCCGAGGCATGATGAGAGGACTGAACAAATGATGAGACCATTCCTTGTAGCCATCGATTCTGGTCTCAACGAGGCCTTCGACAAGTTAAAGAGGGCGCTAGACGGCCTAACCGAAGACGAACTCCATTGGCGTCCCACACTGGAGTCGAACACCATCGACTGGATTGTGTGGCACATGGCGCGGGTCGAAGACAACTGGGTCAACGTCCGCCTCCGAAATTCCGATTCCATTTGGGAGAGCGACGGCTGGGCGGAGCGTTGCGGCGTCGAAGAGCCGACCAACGGATTCGGCCAGACCGCCGAGGACATCCGAGCTATGCCTGCGTTCGATGTACCGAAGGTCATGGACTACTACCAAGCGGTCCGCAACGGAACTACCCAATACTTCGAAAACGAGATGCAGGAATCGGATCTGACAATCGAGCTAACCCACCCCCGCTACGATCCAATCACCTACGCATGGGTCCTCGGCCATCTCCTCTGCGAGGAAGCGGAACATCTCGGACAGATCGAGTACCTGAGAGGGATGATGCGGGGGATTAACAAGTGATATTTCGTTACGAGGAGAATCATCGATATGACTCAACCAAGAATCCCCCAACTCCAAGGCAACCCGATCTGGTTCAGCCTCTCCACACCCGATCCGCAAGCCGCCAAAGATTTCTACACCGGCCTATTCGGCTGGGAGTGGGCGGATGTGCCTATGTCGGGTGGCAATACCTACCACATGGCGATCAGGAACGACGCCAACATCGCTGGTATGTCCGAGAACGATGACATTCACGGGATCATGGGAGTGTGGGTCAACAGCGTCTATGTCGAGGATGCCGAAGAGACCGTCCAGCGTATAAAGACGAACGGCGGGAGCGCGCTTACCGAGCCACATAACGCCGACGGTTGGGGCATAACCGCAACAGTCGCCACGCCGGAGGGCGCCGTGTTCGGCCTATGGCAAAGCCTGAAAGGCTACGGTGCCGACGTGTTCGGAAAACCCGCTTCAGTGTGTTGGACCGAGTACCACACTCATGACCTATCCGCGGCGAAAGAATTCTACACGGCGGTGTTCGGCGCCAGCTTCGAAGCTATGAACGTGCCGGCGGACGACGGATCAGGTGCCGAATTTACGTTGACGATGTTGTCGATCAACGGAGAACAAATGCCCTGCGCGTTCGCCGAGTTGCCAGATTCAACCACACCCGCCAGTTGGGCGACCTATTTCATGACTGACGACATCCACGCCGCGGTTGCAAAGGCGCGTTCGTTAGGTGCTGATTTGGTGTTGGGCGTGATTGACGTCCCGCCAGGTTCGTTGGCCGCATTGACCGATCCGCAGGGCGTACGTTTCAGTTTGTGGCAACCAGCGGCTTGAGGGATGAGATCTTATCGCCACTTTGATTTTGAGATTACAGCTTCAAGTTAGATAATTATCGAAGTTTAGTTTTCCGTTTACTATGCGCCCAGCCCGGTGGGCCGACGCGCGAAGTCAGGAGATTGACATGAACAGTTCACATTCGCACGCCCAAGGAACCCCGGTCTGGTGGGACCTTGCGTCAAGGGACCTTGACGCCACGAAAGCTTTTTACTCAGGTCTGTTGGGTTGGGAATGGAACGACCTGATGTCAAGTCAACAAGGAGTGTTTTCGCAAGCACAGTTGGGCGACAAAGTAGTCGGCGGTGTGTACACGTACCAAGACGGGATGCCATTGCCGGATGGACCCCTGATGTGGGTGAACGCGTTTTGGGTCGACGACGCCGACGCGGCGATGGAGCGAGCCGTAGAAAAGGGCGGATCAGTCATCATGCCGGCATGTGACGATCCTGCCGGTGGCGGCAGGAAGTCGCTACTGCTGACGCCTGAAGGTGCGCCGCTCGTCGTGTGGAGCGGCGAGAAAGGTGTTGAGAATGAGGCGTATGGCGAGATGGGCGCGGTTTGCTGGACGGAGTATTACACGCGAGATGTGACAGGGATCAACGACTTTGTCGGTCATGTGTTCGGTTCGCGGTATCAGCGCGTGGATCTGTCACGACCACCGACTGGTGATGAGGACGCAGAGGGCGAAGTCGAGTACCAGTATTTCTGGTTGAAAGTGCCGGGTCTCGAGCCGGATCGTGGCGGCATGATGGAGATGGACGAGGTCTGGGGCGACATGGCGTCGCACTTCATGGTCTACTTCCGGGTCGAAGACTGCGACGCGTCGGCTGCGAAGGTTACGGAGCTTGGCGGGGAGGTGTGCGTACCGCCGACAGAGATTCCGCCAGGCAAGTTTTCAGTGGTCAACGACTCTTTGGGCTCGATGTTCAGCATCATGTCGTTGCGCCCGATGGAGTAATCACATATTGGCGACGCGACGCGTCGAAGGTCATTTCAACGCGTCCAAAAGCGACAACACAAATAAGGCGAGAAAGGCCAACAATACATGCCGAAAGTTGAAAAATACGCTCAGGGAACCCCGTCGTGGGTCGATCTATCCACCTCGGACCAACCAGCGGCGAAGGATTTTTACGCCACGCTGTTCGGATGGAACTACGAAGACAACGATACGGGTAATGGAATGATCTACTCCATGGCCCAAATCGACGGGTCTCCCGCAGGAGCCATCGCCCCTCAACAGCCTGAAGAAGCTCAGCAAGGCATCCCACCGCATTGGAACGTCTACATCACGGTAGATGACGTGGACGCAGTTGCCGAACGAGTACCAGATTTGGGCGGAAACGTGCTCATGGCTCCCATGGATGTCTTCGATGCCGGGCGCATGATTGTCGCACAAGATCCCGTTGGCGCTGTAGTCATGTTCTGGCAACCCAATCAACACATCGGCGCAGAAGTCCGCGACGAGCACGGGGCGCTGACGTGGACGCTGGTGATGACCACCGACAAGAATGCGACCGCTGATTTCTACTCCCAATTGCTGGACATCGAAGTCGCTAGAGATTCCATGCCGTCTCCCGACGGCAGTACCGTTCATCAACTGATTGTTGACGGCGCACCCGTCGCGAGCATCATGGACATGCCGCAGAATTTGACCGACATGGGAGTTCCATCTCACTGGGAGGTCTACTTCAGAGTTGACGACGCGAAGGCAGTCTGCGATGCTGCCGCCGCGAATGGTGGAATGGTTTATATGGGACCAGCAGACTTGGGCCCCATGGGAACAATCGGCTACATGCAAGACCCGCAGGGCGCCCAGTTCGGCGTGCAGTCGCCACCGGCAGGATAGTCGAACCGAGAAAGGAATTCTGACTTGAAGATCGAAAGCTACAAACAGGGAACACCCTGTTGGACCGATTTATCGACGACGGATCAGGACGGGGCCAAGACGTTCTATTCGGAACTCTTCGGATGGAATTACCAAGACATCCCGATGGGCGAAGGTCAGGTCTACTCAATAGCGAAGCTTGACGGATCAGATGCCGGAGCGATATTCACGCAGGTGGCTCAGGAATCTGAGGCTGGAGTTCCGCCGCACTGGAAGGTCTACTTGGCAGTCGATGACATTGATGCGACCGCTTCGAAAGTCTCCGATCTTGGTGGAACAGTGATCGTTGATGAGTTCGATGAGGACGAGTCCGGAACGATGCTAATGGCGCAAGACCCGACAGGCGCGATGATCCAGTTCTGGCAGGCGAAGGCAAATATCGGCTGCGAAGTAAGGGATGAGCACGGCGCGTTGACGTGGGTAGAGTTGTTGACGTCGGACCAGGACGGTGCCGGATCTTTTTACACCGAACTCCTCGGCATCGAACTTGACAAAGAAACTATGCCCACTCCCGAAGGCGGTGACTACCACATGTTGACCGTCGACGGAGTTCCCGTGGCCGGCGTCATGCCTTCTCCCGACCACCTCGTCGAAATGGGTGTGCCTCCGCACTGGGAGGTCTACTTCCGAGTCGACGATGCGACGGCAACCGTTGAGACCGCCAAATCGTTGGGTGCAACGGTCCACTTCGGCCCGGAAGTGTTGCCGATGGTAGGCACGTTCGCGGTCATGCAAGATCCGCAAGGCGCGGTTTTCGGCATCCAGCAGTTGCCCACTGTCTGATACCAACCATCTCAACCGTTGCCGCTTATTGACCAATACCAACACGGAACGCCGTGTTGGGTCGATCTCGCAACCACAGACCTGACGGCGGCGAAAGAGTTTTACTCCGGACTATTCGGGTGGAGTTACTCCGACGAACAGATTCCGGAGATGGGCATCGGCGCGTACTCGATGGCAAAGGTGAACGACGTAGCGACCGCGGCGATATACGAATTGGGTCCTGATCAGTTACGGACTCACTCCAAGTCGAATTGGAACGTCTACGCCTCTGTCGATGACATCGAAACGGTAACTGACCGCACTCGGCGGAGTGGCTACACCGTCCTTGCTGAAACCACCGACGTCGATCGAGCGGGACGCGCCGCCGTAGTCGAAGACCTCACTGGTTGCCAAACCACCCTTTGGCAACCGGGAGAATTTCAAGGCAGTCTCATCCGAGCAGAACCGGGGGCGTTGACCTGGCTCGAACACGTGACAACTGATCTCGAGCAATCTGTGCGTTTCTACAAAGACGTGCTCGGCATCGCGACTGCAACCGCTCCGCAAGGCAGTTTAAACGAATACACAATGTGGATCGTGGACGATATTCCAGTCGCAGGCATGTTTCAATGGCCGGATGAGATGATCGCGGATGGCGCGCCTTCCATGTGGTTTGTCTACTTTCAGGTCAACGATCTAGACGCGACATTGGAATTTGTGATTTCCAATGGCGGCAAGGTTATGGCCGGCGAACCTGCGAATAACGATGTCGGACGTTTCATCGTGCTGCGCGACCCGCAAGGTGCCGATTTCTGCGTAATCGAACCGCACCAAAGATAAGATCGTTCGGTAAAGATCGAACGCAGGCCCCCCCAATGCCTCAGTACACCAACCTCAGCCATGGATCGCCCTTCTGGGTCGACCTGAATTCGCCCGACTTCGCATCTTCAGTGTCGTTCTACTCGAATCTGTTCAGTTGGGACTACGAGGAGGCACCTCCTGAGGATGTTGGCGGACGACGTTACGCATGGGCGAAAAACTCTTCCGGTTTTACAGCTGGCATTGCCGAATACAACGAAGAGGAGATTGAATCTGGTGCGAAGCCGCGATGGAGTGTCCAACTGCTAGTTGATGACATGGACGATGTCACGAACCGAGCTGCAGACTATGGCGGTTCAGTAATCGAGAGTCCCGCAGCGGTAGGGGAGTACGGTATCGGAGCGGAGGTCGCGGACCCGACCGGAGGGCGAGTAAACGTCTGGCAGGCTTTTCAGTCGGGCCCCACGATCAAGCACGAACACGGTTCGATGCAGTGGTGCGAACTGATGACGCCCGATCCCGATACAGCTGCAACGTTTTTCAGGCGAGTGTTCCATCTGCAAACAGACGTAATGGAAATGCCGGACGGTTCATCGAATTACATCGTTCACACGCAGGACGGTCCCGTAATGAGCATCAACGCCCTCGGCGGTTTATCGGACGAGTTAATCAAGCGCCTCAGCAGTCCGACATGGGTCGTCTATTTCAACGTCGACGACGTGGACGCAGCAGCCCAAAGAGCGCTGAACCAAGGCGGCGAATTGCCCGATCCCCCATGGGACGTCCCCAACATCGGCAGAATGGCCTGGACCTTCGATCCGCAAGGCGCATTGGTCGCTCTGATGACTCCCGCCAACGATTAAACCCGCAATCCGATTGATGCCGTGTACCATTTCATGCGGAATTCACGACTCAAGGGACACGGCAAATGTCAACGGCAAACTTCGGAAAAAGGCTTGAAGGCAAAGTAGCCATCGTTACCGGTGGCGGCGGTGCGATGGGCGGAGCGCAATGCCGACTATTCGCCGAACACGGCGCGGCGGTATGCGTTGCGGACTTCCGCATGGAAGCAGCCGAATCGGTGCGTGCTGAGATCGCGGAGAACGGCGGCAGCGCTATCGCCTACGAACTAGATGTCCGTGACGAAACTGGATGGGCGGATTGCGTCAGCGCGACCGAAGATGCGTTCGGCCCCGTAAGCATCCTTTGCAACAACGCCGGCGCGAACTTCAGGGTCAGCTTCGACGATCAGTCCCTCGATATGTGGAACATCATCATGGAAACCGGACTGACCGGCGCCTTCCTGGGCATTAAAGCGGTCGTACCTTCCATGCGTCGAGCCGGCAGTGGGGCGATCCTTAACATCGGTTCGCTCGCATCCATCCGGCCCGGCGGTGGATCGCCAGCCTACGCCGCGCAGAAGATGGGTATGGTCGGCTTGAACCGCGCCGCCGCTGCGAGCTACGCCAAGGAGAACATCCGATCGGTCATCATCTCTCCCGGACACGTTGACACGCCCTTCATCCGTGGCAACAACGCCTACAGTCCAAACGACGCTTCAACCAGCATCGACAACCCGGATAACTACGAAGGTAGACGTTCCAACACCCCGATGGGACGATTGATGATGCCCGAAGACCTCGCCAACGCATTCCTATTCGCCGCTTCAGACGAAGCCAGCGGAGTCACCGGCTCCATGATTACGGTCGATGGGGGAGCCGCTTTATGATGAGAGTATGAGGACTCTCATTTCTGGTGCTAGCGGTTATATCGGGCAGGCGTTAACGAAAAGGTTGCTCGAACGTGGTGATGAGGTGGTGCACCTCGTCAGGCGCGAACCAAAGTCTGATACCGAAGTTGAGGAGGTCCGTTGGGACCCAACCGACGCCGAATCGGTTGATGCTGAAATCCTCGGTGACATCGACGCCGCCTTCAACTTCTCAGGGGCTACCGTCGCCAAACGTTGGACCAAGCAATACATCGACATCATCGCGGCCAGCCGCATCGTTTCGACCAAGACCCTGGTTGAGATTTGTCGTCGGCTGGACTCTCCGCCCCAGGTTCTGATCACCGCGTCCGGCGTCGGCGTATACGGCGACCGCGGAGACGAGCAACTCACAGAAGCCAGCGACCCCGGCGAAGGCGTGCTGGCCGAAATCGCCATCCCTTGGGAAGCTACCACCGCAAGCGCATCCGAGTTCGGAGTACGGACAGCGACGGCCCGTTTCGGAATGGTGTTAAGCGCCGACGGTGGAGCGTTGCCAACATTGGCACGGCCGTTCAAATCTGGATTGGGTGGAAGGCTCGGAAACGGTCGACAGTGGACGCCGTGGATCCATCTCGACGACGCGGTCTCAGCATTGCTCTTTATAGCAGACAACGAATCGCTCGAAGGCCCCATAAACGTCGTGTCACCCGACGTCGTGAGAAACAAAGACTTCAGCCAAGCCATCGCCGACGCGTTAGACAAACCGAACTTCGGTTGGATGCCAGCAATCGTCGCCAAGATCGTAATCGGCAACTACATCGATGAACTAGCCATCAAAAGCGCTTTCGTCATCCCAGAAAAACTCCTCGACGCTGGGTTCAAGTTTGAACACCGAAACCTTCGCGAGTGCCTACAAGAAGAGTTAGTCCGACGCGGACCTGAATAGAAAGTTGATGCTGCTGCAGAGGCGATCTGATGCTTTAATTGCCGTTTTGCGCAATCATCTGCCGCAACACGTAGGGCAGAAGTCCCCCGTGCTCGTAATACTCAGCTTCGATCGCGGTATCCACGCGGCACAGCGCCTTGAAAGTCTTCGATGAACCATCATCCGAGGTCACAGATACAGTCAACGTCGCACCCGGTTCGACGGAACCGCCGATCCCGCTGATCGAATACTTTTCCTTCCCCGTCAAACCGAGAGACAGCGCCGATTGTCCGTCGACGAACTGCAGCGGTACGACGCCCATGCCGATTAGATTGGCGCGATGAATCCGCTCGAAGCTTTCAGCGATGACCGCACGAACGCCCAACAGCATCGGCCCCTTCGCCGCCCAGTCACGCGAACTGCCAGTCCCATACTCCTTACCGGCAATCACAATCAACGGAACACCCTCAGAGCGATACCGCTCTGCGGCATTGAATATCCGCATCGTCTCGCCCGTCGGATAGTGGACGGTCCAATCGCCCTCATGCTCTGGAGTCAGCTGGTTCCGCAATCGGATATTGCCGAATGTGCCGCGCATCATCACGTTGTGATTGCCGCGCCGCGATCCGTAGGAGTTGAAGGCGCGTCGCGGAACGTCGTTCGAAATCAAGTGCTGACCAGACGGCGCGCTTGGCGGGATGCTCCCTGCTGGCGAGATGTGGTCCGTAGTTACAGAATCGCCGACGCTGACCAGTACGCGCGCTCCGGATATACCGGATCGCGCCTGAGGTTTCAGTTCGAAACCCTCAAAATACGGCGGCGACTGAATGTAGGTGCTACCGGGGTCCCATTGGAAAAGCTCACCAGACGCGGCCTCTAATTCTTGCCATTGATCTGGCCCCTCGTAAACCGCGCCGTAGCGATCGTTGAACTGGTCCACGCCGACCGCGCTCTCAACGGTCTGTGCGATCTCGTTTTGGCTAGGCCAGATGTCAGACAAGAACACATCGTTGCCATCGCCGTCAACCCCCAACGCATCGGACGTCAGATCGACGTCGATCCGACCTGCAAGGGCGTACGCCACAACTAGCATCGGCGAAGCTAAGTAGTTCGCTTTTACTTGCGGGTGGACTCGACCTTCAAAGTTGCGGTTGCCGCTTAACACGGCTACGGCAGCGAGATCGTGATCGTTTACCGCGTCCGCAACCTCCTGCGGCAACGGTCCCGAATTGCCGATGCATGTGGTGCACCCGTATCCCACAGTTTGAAAACCTAGCGCTTCCAACGGATCCGTTAACCCCGCGCGGTCGAGATAGTCGGAAACCACCTTAGACCCCGGAGCAAGACTGCTCTTGACCCACCATTTGCGCTCCAAACCCCGTTCGACGGCGTTGCGTGCGAGCAACCCGGCACCGACCATAACTGACGGATTCGAGGTGTTGGTGCAACTCGTGATCGCCGCGATGACCACGGAACCATCAGTGACATCGGCCCCATTTGCCGACGCGTCAGGAAACGCCTCGCGGAAATTGGTTGAGACGTCACTCAACACAACCCTGTCCTGCGGCCGTTTCGGTCCCGCCATACTCGGTTCAACATCGCCTAGGTCAAACTCGAGCGCAATCGTGTACTGCGGATCGTCGTTGTCTGTCGGCGTCAGATAGTTCGCTTTTGCGTATGCCTCCGCTATTGCGACAGTCTCATCAGACCTGCCCGTGCGACGCAAATAGTCCAATGTCTGATCATCGATCGGGAAGAAACCGCAAGTGGCTCCATATTCGGGCGCCATATTGCCGATAGTGGCGCGATCCGCCACGGGCAATGACGCGAGTCCGGGACCATAGAATTCGACGAATTTTTCTACAACTCCGACCCCTCGAAGCATCTCAGTAATCGCCAGAACTAGGTCCGTCGCAGTCGCGCCGTCTGCCAGCTTGCCGGTAAGCTTGACGCCGACCACTTCAGGAACCAGCATGTAGTAAGGCTGGCCCAGCATCACAGCTTCGGCTTCGATTCCTCCGACGCCCCAACCGAGGACACCGAGCCCGTTGATCATCGTCGTGTGCGAGTCTGTACCTACGCATGTGTCCGGGAAAGCGGCAGTTTCGCCGTCAACTTCAGCGGTGAGAACCGCAGACGCCAAGAACTCTAAGTTGACCTGATGCACAATCCCGGTACCCGGCGGAATCACGAGCATATTGTCGAACGCCGATTGCGACCACTTCAACAGTTTGTAACGCTCAACATTCCGCTCAAATTCGAGATCGATATTGCGAGCCAGAGCGCCTTCGGAAGCGAAGTAGTCAACCTGAACCGAGTGATCGATCACGAGGTCGGAGTGAACAACTGGGTTGATGACGCCCGGATCGCCTCCCTTTTCCGCCACAGCATCTCGCATCGCGGCTAGGTCCACGACGACCGGAACACCGGTAAAGTCCTGCAACGTGACCCGACCTGGCATGTACGGGAATTCAGTTGCCGGAGTCTGCTCTGGGGTCCACGAAGCCACCAGTCGCACATCATCTTCCGTCGCCGGTCCAATGTGCGCGTTGCGCAACGCATTTTCGAGCAAGACGCGGATCGAGAACGGCAACCTGGAAACGTCGCAAAATCCCGCCTCTTCGAGAACGCCTAAGTCGTAATACGAGAATTCACGCCCGAGTACTTCGAGGCTTCTGACGGAGTTAAATGGAGCGGTTCGCATAGGCAAGTTTTGGGCTGATCTAAACGGAATCTGAGCGGCGATTCGCCTGAATCCTAATGTATCAGCACGACTTTGGTGACGATGTGAAATATCATTTTCACCGCACAACATCCATACGCCGCAAACGCTAGCTAGAAAGGCGGTTCGCCAGCATGGGACACCCCAAAGACCAGTTAATCTTCGTCGGAACCTACACCAATCTCGGTGCCAAGGGCATTTACACCTGCCACCTCAACGGAGCTACAGGCCAATTGACGGAGCTGTCGGTCGCTACCGACAGCGGTCCTAACCCTTCGTTCGTGACCATCCATCCGAACGGAAAGTACCTCTACTCGGTATCCGAGATCAACGACTTTGAGGGCGACGATGCAGGTGGCGTTAACGCTTACAGCATCGGCGAAAACGGCGAATTGTCGCTCATCAACAAGGAATCAACCAAAGGCACGGGTCCTTGCCACCTCATAGTTGAGGCCAACGGCAAATACCTGTTTGTAGCCAACTACGCCGGCGGCAGCGTAGCAATGTTCGAAATCAATGATGACGGAAGTCTGAATGAAGCCTGTGATTTCCACCAGCACGTAGGCGGCAGCATGGTGGAGCCGTCCCGTCAGAACGAGCCGCACGCCCACTCAGTAACTGTCTCACCCGGCAACAACCAGCTAATCGTTTGCGACCTCGGCCTGGACAAGGTCTTGGTTTACGACATCGACCACGATGGCGGAAAGCTAGTTATAAACGAAGACGCCTCGGTCGATTCACCTCCTGGCGGCGGTCCTAGACACTTCGCGTTCCACCCGAACGGAGGGAACGCATTCGCGATCAACGAGATAGGGCTCACGATAAGCTGCTACGACGTTGATCAGGAATCCGGCGGATTGACCGAGACCCACTGGGTCGGGACAGTCCGGCCTGATGTGACGTACGAGGATGGGAATAGCACGGCGGACATACATGTGTCGCCCGACGGTAAACATGTCTACGGTTCGAACCGCGGTCACGACACCTTGGCGATATATGGATGGGACGAGTACGCCCGGATGCTTTACTACATCGGCAACGAGTCGACCCGCGGCAACACGCCACGCAATTTCGCCATTGACCCGACAGGTACCTGGGTATTGGCTGAAAACCAAGATTCAGGCACGATCCATACCTTCCGGCGAGACGCTGACACCGGCAAGCTGCACCACACGGGACACATGATCTCGATCCCCGGCCCTGTCTGCATCCAGATGATGGATGCTTGATCTTGCGGTTGACACCGTCAAAAGGTTTTTGAGTTGAATTCGAATGACTCCGGGCAACGCCCGGCTGTAGACGCACGTTCCGTTGAGTTGATCTACGACGGTGGCCTTCCGTTCAAAGACCTCAACCAAAACGGTCGACTAGACATCTACGAAGACTGGCGCCAACCAGTAGAAGCGCGGGTCAGCGACCTCCTTTCTCAAATGACCCTTGCCGAGAAGGCCGGTATGTTGATGATCGATCAGCTGAACGCTGATCTTGGCGGCCAAGTCCCGGAACTCGGTGGAAATCTCGTCAACAACGCGAAGATGCGCCGCTTCATCCTCCGAAACACCGTCTCAAACACGCCTGAAGAAGCCGTGGCCCACCCTTTCTTTGGAGCGCAGGTCAGCCCGTACGAGATGGCACAATTCACCAACGCTGTCCAGGAGATGTGCGAATCGTCGCGGCTGGGCATTCCGGCGCTATTCAAGTCCAACCCCCGCAATCACTTTGAAGAAGGCTGGATGGGCGGACTGGACGCAACTGTAGGCGCTTTTTCTGCTTGGCCGAAAGAGGCCGGATTGGCAGCAACCCGCGATCTCGATTTGATAGCCGAGTTCGCACAAGCCGTCGCGCGGGAGTGGGTCGCTGTGGGTATACGCGGAATGTACGGTTACTGCCTCGATCTTTCCACCGAACCTAGGTGGTTCCGCATTACAGAGACATTCACACAAGACGCCGATCTCAACAGCGAGATTGCCCGAACGCTAGTCGAGAACATCCAAGGACCGACCCTCAACCACCGTAGCGTCGCGGTCACCATGAAGCACTTTCCGGGCGGCGGTCCGCAAGAGGGCGGGGCAGACCCGCACTTCCCTTTCGGCAAGTTACAGACCTATCCGTCCGACAACTTCGACTACCACCTGAAACCCTTTATCGCAGCGATTGAAGCCGGTGTCTCGTCGATCATGCCGTATTACGGCGTGCCTGTCGGCCAGCGTTATCTGCCGAACGATGTAGGGATGTCCTTCTCCAAGGGCATCGTCACCGATCTCCTACGAAACGAACTAGGGTTTGAAGGGAATGTCAACTCCGATACTGGCATCGCAACGATGATGCCATGGGGCGTGGAGGACAAGAGCGTCGGCGAGCGCGTCGCGATGGCCATAAACGCCGGCGTCGACGTGCTATCAGGCTTCAGCGACGGCAGGCAGATGCTGGAGCTCATCGACGCAGGGCTGATTCCCGAAACGCGCGTCGATGAAGCGGTTTCACGCTTATTGAAGGAACAGTTCCAACTTGGCCTGTTCGAAAACCCGTTCGTTGATCCCAATCGCGCAGGATACGTGTTGGGTGACCGGATTACGCAAACAAGAGCCAACGCAGCCCAACGCAAAGCGGTAGTGCTTCTTCAAAACCGGAACAGTCTGTTGCCGATGGCAACGCCAACGCCCAAGGAACAACCTAACCTGTTCGCCGCTCTAGGTTTCCATAGTGAAGACGATGAAAAGCCGACTTCCGAGCGGATCGAAAAGAAGATCTACGTCATGGGTATCGACGCCGATGTGGCTAGTGGATCCGACTGGAACGACTTTGAAGTCGTGTCGGGCGACTACGATCCCAACAAAGGTGACAGCCGACCGGCCGTCCCCCATGACACAGACTACGCGATCATCCGAGTTGTCGTTGGTAACAACAGCAAGATCGGCGGCGGATTCCTACCCGTCCCGGACCCGGAAGAGCTAGACCTGATCGCGTTTTCTGACATGGAAGCGTCGAGTTCGTGGGTGATCCGACCGACGTTAGACGACATCAACGGCGTGATGGACGAGATTGGACCGGAAAAGACGGTCCTAGCGATACGGTTCCGCCAACCCTTCGTACTCGATGAAACCAGCGGGTTGCTCAAAGCAGGCGCGATACTCGCAACCTTTGGCGCCAACGACGCCGCACTGATGGACGTCCTCACCGGCAAACACGCGCCCGCCGCAAAGCTACCATTCGCGCTCGCCGAAACCGCCGAATCCATCCTGCGCCAAGACTCAGACGCTCCCGGCTACTCCGAAGAGGACACCCTCTTCCCATTCGGACATGGTTTAGATTATTGAAACGATCAAAACCTATGCATAGCAAAGGGTCGAGCTCCGCGTGTCACCCGATCTTCAGCGGCAACGTTACGGGTGGTAGGATGAGTCATTATGGCAACGTTGCACGTTAAAGACATCCCCGACCAAGTTTATGATCGTATTCGTTGGCTTGCGAAAAGACGAAACTCTACGATCAAGGCGACGATTCTTGAAGCAGTCGAACGGCAGGTCCGCGAAGAGGAATGGGACGAATACTGGAAGAGTTTGCCTAAAGACAGTTCCGGAGTCGAAGCATCCGAGTTGGTTTACGAGTCTCGTACTTTGCGGGATGCCGGATTAGAGTGAACGGTTACGTCGTTGACGCCTCGATCGCGTTCGAGTATCTACTTGGTACATCGGCTGGCGTCAAATTCTCGGAGATCACCCGAGGACAGCGATTGATAGCGCCACAGTTGATTGATGTTGAGGTGATGTCAACGCTAAGGCGCGACGTTCTGCGACGGACCATAATGCCGGATCGGGCAGTAGGTGTTCTCGAGGCGTTGGTCAGATGGCCCGTCCTGCGCATCTCGCATTCAGATCTCGTACTGCAAGCTTGGCGTTATCACCAAAACGTAACTGCATACGACGCGCTGTATCTGGCGGCGGCTCAGCTATATGGGATGGACTTGATAACTTCAGACGGGAGACTGAGCCGTGCTCCAGTTGGCGAAATCGCTGTCGTGAACGTGCGATAACCTGCTACTGCAACGGCAACCAAGGCTGAAACCATGCTGGCGAATCGGTCAGCCGAATCTCATCTACCCACTTTACCCAGTCGTAACCCCGTCTGCCCGGCGCGACCAACCGCATCGGAGCACCGTGCCCGTGCCACAAAAGTTCGCCGCCGACACGCGTTGCGAGCATCAGATCTTCGAATTCTCTCGAGGAGTAGCGACGGGTGTACCCGGTGACGGAGTGGACTATGCATGATCGGGCCGCGGCTTCGGTACCGACGTTTTGGATAACATCCGACAGCATCACGCCACCCCAAATCTGGTCCGAGTACCAACCGCTGGTGCAATCGAGCGTGGTGTCTAACTCCTTGTAACTGGTCCCAAGCATGCCATTCTCGATGTCCAGCAGAGACAGTTCGGTTGCGTCACCGTTGACGTCTACAACCCTCAATCGCCATTCACCAACATCGATCTCGTCCGGTTTGTCGTTCAACCAAGATGTGGTAGGGAACCTGTTTCCTTCGTAAGACCGCCGTTCGTGAGAGCCCGTGAATCGTCTGGTCGAACCCGCGGTAGGGACAGCCCGGATGATGTTTTCGCTCACTATCCATGCGGCCGTGCCGACCGCCAAAACCGAACCGAATCTCAACGCTTCCCGTCGTTCCGCACTGTATCCGACCTTGAATCGCGCCGTGTATGCCCAGGCATGCCACGCGATGAACGGCAGGAGTGCGGCGCCAGCGTAGATGTGCAAACTCATGCCCGTCACGCCTTCAACAGCCCAAAAACCCCCAATACTCCAAACGACGCCGATACTCAGCGCGATGAGCAGCAGTGCTGACAGCAGAACGGCGACGTTACGCGGCCGGCCTCTTGGCGGTCGCTTGAGCGACCTCAAAGCGAGTGCCGCCTTCCAAGCCAACACGGCAATGATGCTGTACCCCAAAACGCTGTGAGCTTGCAGAACGATTTCGTTCCGCATGTTGCCGCTCATCAAGCCGATCGCGCCCGTCACTAGCTCGCCTAAAACGAGCGTGAGCAGTATGAGGTTGACCCACTTATGGCGCAATGTCGGCCTCCAAGTGACGTTTGCGCGCCTCCCGTCATTCTGGCAACAGCAGGACTGTCGCAACCCCGTCATTCCGGCGAAAGCCGGAATCCAGAGGGGCTGGGCTACGTGTTCAATTGTGCGGTCGCCACCTGTCGCGGAAGTTTCGCACAGATCCGTACCGGCGGCAGCGGGTTTGGAACGTCCTAAAGGTTAGACGTCGTCCATCTTCTCGGGCGTCATCAACTCCCAAAACTCGATACGCTGACTCTCGATGTGTTCTCGGACCTGGCCGCCGACCTGCAAGGCTTCCCGAGGGATACTGCCGCCCGACATGTACGGCGAACCCAAAGTGTCTTGGGTCCACTCTAAAACGACCTGGTCTGGTTCGCCGGGCACTGTTCCCGCATTAAAGTAGACCGTGCCCTTCGAGCGACCTGCCGATTCGTAGATGTCTTGTTGTTTACGGACTAATGACGCCACGAGTTTTCCTTGGCGGTACTTGGCTTGGTAGACCCTTCGGAGCATGTACATCGAGTTCGCTAGCCTTTCAGTGGTTCAAAACATCCGGTCTTTCAGTCAAAAACGCGTCTTACACGTTGCGATTACCATAATATTTGGAATTCGATTACTCATCCATCCACTCCCTTGTTCATCGGCATCAATCGAGAAAACGCGGCTGGTGAAAACCGCGTAGCCGCATCCCCTGATCTCGTATCAAAACTCACATCTGCTGGTCACAAGGTTTCCGTGCAAAAAAGCGCAGGTGTAGCAGCCGGTTTTCCCGATGAGGCATACAGCGAAGCTGGAGCGTCACTCGCCGCGACGGATCTTGAGGTCGCCGGTGCCGCTGATATGGTTTTGCGCGTCGGCAAACCTAGCGAGGCCGAAATCGACGCGATGCGAAACGGCGCGGTCTTGGCAGCGACGCTCGACTCCCGCAGGGAAGAGGCGCTAGTGGAATCGCTCGCGAATGCCGGGATCACAGCTTTGGCAATGGAGCTCGTCCCTAGGATCGCACGCGCGCAAAGCATGGATGTGCTCTCGTCACAGGCATCGATCGCCGGATACAAGTCTGTACTAATGGCTGCCGACACACTCAGCAGGTTCTTCCCAATGATGATGACCGCGGCTGGCACGATTCCCCCCGCTCGGGTGTTGGTGCTCGGAGCAGGCGTCGCCGGCTTGCAGGCCATCGCGACGGCGAAACGACTTGGCGCAGACGTCTACGCGTTTGACGTTCGCGCTGCCGCTGGAGAACAGGTCGAGAGTCTAGGCGCGAAGTTCATATCACCTCTTGAAGCAGATGACGCCGAAACCGCAGGCGGATACGCACGGGAGCAAACGGAAGACGAAAACGCTCGGCAACGTCAATTCTTGGCAGAACACATCATTCGCGCCGATGCAGTGATCACCACCGCAGCGATACCAGGTCGCCTGGCACCATTGCTGATCGAAACTGAAACAGTGTCGATGATGAGACCGGGCAGCGTCGTGATCGATCTAGCAGCCGAGACCGGAGGTAACGTCGAAGCTACCGTTGCTGGCGAGGATGTCATGGTAAACGGAGCCATCGTCAAAGGTCCCGTTAACGTGCCATCGTCTATGCCGTATCACGCATCCGTGACGTATTCGCGCAACTTGGAGTCGCTGTTGAACCTAATCATCGGCGAAGACCTCGAACTATCTCTTGATTTCGAAGACGAAGTCATCGACGCGATGTGCATTACTCACGGCGGCGAGATCCGAGGGCACACAATCGGCCGATGACAGGGAGGTTGATACATGTCGATTGAAGAGCTGTTGATATCTCTAGCGGTCTTTGTGTTGGCGATTTTCGTCGGGTATCTGACTATCACCCGAGTCCCTCCAACGCTTCACACTCCGTTGATGTCGGGCTCCAACGCTATCTCGGGCATCGTTATCGTCGGGGCGATCATCGTCGCGGGATCGATCGGAGGGCTAGTGGGTGCAATTCTTGGCGTCGTCGCTGTCACGCTTGCGACGATCAACGTCGTCGGCGGATATCTAGTGACCGATCGAATGCTTCGCATGTTCCACCGCAGCGACGACGATCGACGCTAACCCGTGCCTATGGAAATCTCTTCCCAAGCCCTCGACAACCTTACGCTCGCCGCGTACATCACGGCGGCCGTAATGTTCATCATCGGACTTCTTTGGTTGAGGTCGCCGGAGACGGCGCGCGCTGGCAACCGGCTCTCCGCGTTGGGAATGCTGATCGCGGTTGTGTTCACGCTGATCGACCGCGACATCGTCAGCTACGAGTGGATCATCGTCGGAATGATCGTCGGCGCATTGATTGGCGCGATCGCGGCGCGGCAAGTCCAGCTGACCGCGATGCCACAGATGGTTGCGATTTTCAACGGGTTTGGGGGCGCGGCTTCCGCCTTAGTCGCGGGTGCCCAGATCTTGAGCCAGAACGACACGGGCGATGTCGATTACGTAGTCAGCGTCACAGTCGCGTTGTCAGTCTTGATTGGCTCACTGACATTCACAGGCAGTCTAATCGCGTTCGGAAAGTTGCAAGGTATCGTCGCGACCCAACCGGTATTGATACCGCTGCGTCACATAGTCACCGGGATTCTGGGCATCGGAGCCATCGCGATGGCGGCGATCATGATCATCGATCCCGGCCTCGAATGGGCTCTCGTCGCAATGGCCGTCATCGCCCTAGTAGTTGGCATACTGATCGTGATCCCGATCGGCGGCGCAGACATGCCGGTCGTCATCGCATTGCTGAACTCATACTCCGGCCTTGCCGCCGCGGCAACCGGGTTCGTCATCGACAACCCGATGCTCATCATCGCGGGTTCACTCGTCGGTGCATCGGGATTGATCCTGACGCGCATCATGACGAGGGCAATGAACCGCTCCCTTGGCAACGTAATGTTCGGCGGATTCGGCGTTGCCGACTCGACAGGAGCCGGTGCACCAGCCGCAGATAGGCCGGTACGCTCGGTTAACGCCCCTGAAGCTGCAATCGTCCTCGGATACGCCAACTCCGTGATCTTCGTTCCCGGCTACGGCCTCGCTGTCGCTCAAGCCCAACACCAGGTACGCGATCTGGCCGATATGTTGAAAGAGCGCGGGGCAGAAGTCAGATACGCCATTCACCCCGTCGCCGGCAGAATGCCCGGTCACATGAACGTGCTATTGGCAGAAGCGGACGTCCCATACGACGAGCTCAAGGACTTAGACGAGATCAACGACGACTTCAGGCGCGCCGATGTCGCCGTCGTCGTAGGTGCTAACGATGTCACTAACCCCGCAGCTCGAACCGATCGGACCAGTCCGATCTACGGAATGCCGATCCTAAACGTCGACCAAGCACGCTCGGCGATCGTGTTGAAGCGTTCAATGGCATCAGGATTCGCGGGCGTCGAAAACGAGCTGTTCCACATGGAGAACACGATGATGCTTTTCGGCGATGCCCGCGCTTCCGTAGAGGGGTTGATTGCCGAGATGAAAGAGCTATAGAACACCAATTTGACAGGAGATTCTGAAATGAAGGTACACGGTGTAGGGCAGATATCAATTCCCGTATCGGACATCGAAGCAGCGGTGGAGTTCTACCGAGACGTACTGGACATCCCATTCCTGTTCCAAGTTCCCGGCACACCTGCGATGGCGTTCTTCGACTGCGGTGGCACTCGGCTCTATCTAAATCAACCCGAAAACCCAGACCACGCCACAGGATCGTCGGTGATCTACTTCACAGTAGATTCGGCGCACGAAGCCGCCGATGAGTTGAAGTCAAAAGGCGTCGAACTCGAATCCGAGCCTCACATCATCCACCAAACCGAAAACTACACATTGTGGATGGCATTCTTCAAGGACCCGGACGGCAACCTGATGTCCGTGATGAGCGAAGAAGGCGACTTGATGGGCTAAACCCATCGTTCATCCGGTTGATTCGCCGGATTTTACCGACGATCGCTTAGCAACAACCGCAACCCCAACGCTACTAGGACGACCGCAAAAGGAATCCAGATGTACCTCGGATCCAGCGTGATGATGTCGAAGATCCACAACAGCAACCAAACGCCGATCACGACGAATAACAGGCCACAACCTAATCTAGGTAGTTGATTGTCTTTCTTCAATCCGAACTCGAAATAGGAGAAGTGGATGCGGGGAGTACGTTTCGGACGCTCAGGAAATCGGGTGTGGCGACGCGGGTCGCCTTCGTCTCAAAACCTGCGACTGATGTCGGATGATCGGTATTGATCTACCAACCCCCATACTGATGATCAGGCGGCGTCATCGGCTCCTTGTTCCAAAGCGTCTCGAGCAGGTAGCGAGGTTGCCAGCCCAATATGCGTTGCGTCTTCTCGCTGTTGAACTTGTGGTGGGGAATTTCCGGGAAAGTGAAGAAATTCTCGCAACGCGAGGGTAGTCGTTCCAGCGGGACCTCTAGCGCGGCTTGAATCGCCGTGCCGCAATCCGTCCACGCGGTCGTGAACGGCGTCATGTCCTCGTGGTAGGTCGCCTCCGGTACGCCTCTCCCCATGCCCCAGTTCCACGTGTGCCGCATGTTGTAGAAGAGCATCGTGATGACGTAGATCCCGTACTGCTCGCTGAAAACGCGGCAGATCTCTTGCCCTAGACCTTTGCTGTGGGCGTAAAGTCGGGTTCCGAACTGAGGCGGCATATCGGGATTGAGATCGAAGTCCCAGTTCTCATATGTCTCACCCACGAGTTGGAAATGAGGACCCGTGTTGATGACTCGTTCGATACCGTGTTCGACGGCAGCGGCCATCATGTTGTAGTTACCGCGCGTGCTGACATCGAAAGCCAACTTGCGGTCTTCGCGTAGCACAGAAAGATTGATAATCGCGTCGCACCCTTCAGCCGTTGCGACCACGGCGTCAAGATCGTCTGCGCTAACTTCACGAAAGTCACCTTCGAAATCATCGCCCGGCGGATTGATGTCGGTCAGGATGATGTCGTACCGATGCTTGAGCGCCTTGACCACCCAAGGCCCCAACATGCCGCAGCCTCCGAGAATGAGAACCTTCATATCGTTGATTACCTCCGAATGGGAAAGACGGAACTAGAAACCGAGCACTTCGACAGCTTTGGCGGTGGTGAAGCGTTGGTTCGCTACTGGTGACTGAACGTGAATGTCTTGCCACGGATCGACGTCAGCGTCCAGAGCCGACAGAACGGCGCGACCGAGGTCCGCCGAGGAAAGCGCCGACATGTCAGGATCGTCGCCCAGCGCGTCGCTCCCGCCCTCGACCAACGGCCAACCTAACCTGAGATTGACGACTTCAAACATCCTGTCCCGCGCGAACTCTTTGCAGATTGTTTCTACGAGATGTGCGCACAGGAGATTGATGTCGCTAGCTAAAGGCTTGCTGCGCCAGAGTTCAGTGACTACCAAGTTCTCCTCGTACTCGTCCATCAAGCGCAGGGTGCTCAGATTGATCACCCGCTTCACATCAGCGTTCGACGCCGCCCACATCAGGTTGTACGTGCGCCGCGTGTAGTAGTCCAAATGGAACGTCGCGCCCATGTCCGCTTCATC
>CAYRHG010000009.1:0-23083 GCA_964424025.1 uncultured Dehalococcoidales bacterium
TCAAAATACTGACCCCGATACATCTCCTGCCAGATGCGTCCACGTTGCATCGGGTCCCGTCCGACTAGGAACTCACGGAAGTGATCGACCATTCCGCTGACGGCGAGCTCACGGCTTGAGAAACCGGATTCGCCCCAACCGTAGATGCCTTCGTCGGTCTCGATTTTCACGAGCATCTGGTTTCGATGCCCGATCCAAACCGGGTAGTTCTTAATGTCGGTGATTCTCATCGGGTTCTCCGTTGATGATTGCCGTCCAACGGCGTGATTTCGTTGATGCGATACAAAGTCTAGCACCGCGCGACAGCCGCAAATGCCGTTGTTCAGATTGTCTAGGGATGTTCAGCGTTCGATTCCTCGCCCATCCAGGAGCGCGAGAAAATCATCGTGGTTGGAGATTGTCTGCAACGTCTTAACCAATTCGCCAGCGTTGGCGACCTGATGTCGCAATTCCCACATCTGGCGCGCCAATGGGCTGGTCGATGCTGGACCGTCGGCGTATAGGCCGTGGAACGCGAAGAAGGCCTGGTTCAGCTTACGGATGTTGTGACCGTTCTCGACGAGAACCTTGCGTTGATCCTCCATGTACGTCTCGGCTTCTTCGATTTCCCGTTCTGCGAGCAACTCGTCAACTCGGTGGCGAGTCGTGTGCATGAACTCTCGGAAGTCGAACTCCTCGGATTCTTCGTCCTCGTGTTTCGGTATGTACGGAGGCTCAAGGGTTTCGATGTCTTCGCCGGTGAGTTGGTTGTAGACAGTTCGCCCGATCTCTTTGCCGGCCAAGTTAGCTAATGTTTCGTTTAGAGAGGTCATGTCGCCGTTGGACCAATACGCCCGGCCAAGCGGGTGAAATATCAGATACGCGTGAAGCCATTCGTGAGCAGATACTTCTAGGAGTGGAAGGAGGCTGTAGTCGGACGGCACGAGATTTGGGTACGATGCCAGTCCGCCGGTGGGTAGGACGATTGCGGAGAGATTGGCGTTGTCGAAGATCTCGCTTTCGATTTGCAGTTTTTCATCCTCGATTAGATCGGGTTTCAGGATTCTCACGGAGTCTCGTTCGATGACGTGGCGAGGCGACGTGACCAATACGTGAGGAGTGTCGTCGATCCTGAAATCGACTGGCGGCCAGATGAATTCGCCGTCTTGGTGCAGACCCAGCGATATCAGTTCGGTCGACAGTGCAGACTCCAGCAGTTCTTCCACAGAATCCCGGATGGCGTTTCTCTCGCGCAACAAAGATTGGACGTGCGCTTGGTCGATCGATGCGGCGGTTGCGTCTTTCCGCGCCAGAGATGATTTGTATTTGTCTCGCGCTTTTCGTAACTCGCTTGCTAACTCCTTGTAACGTTCCAAATTCGCTAGGCGGGATTGTTCATCCGCATCATTCCAAGGCAATGCGGAATAAAGAATGTGCAACCACTTCGCGGGAAGGTGACCCGCTTCGAACGATGTCAAGTTATATCCGTATCCTGCGGTGGCGATCTCTACAGGTGTCAGGACGCGCCGGTCGCCGCTGTGCATAAGGATTACGACGACCCCGAGCGCGAACAATATGCCGGTCGGGACTTGATAGGTGAGCCGGATGCATGTCCGCCGCACTCGTCCTCGTCTCAGTTGTTTCGTTCGTCGCCGTTTGACAATGTCGTGATAGTTTCGACTTCGTCGCGCTCGCAGATTCCTTAGCCGACGCAAGTGGAGGAACCGGAAAATGTTGCGTATCGGTGACATAAATGGCGATTTAAATCCTATTCATTTGCGAAGATTGCCGCAATTTTCACATGAGAGAACTGCCGTCAAAATCCTTATTGGGTCGTCTGCTGGTGTAACTTAGTCTCAAGTGACAGTTGAAACCCAATACCAATATGGAGGAGATATAACGTGAGCGTTGCAGTGGTATCGGACAGCACAGCCGACATTCCTTCGGAACTCGCCGAAGAGCAAGGAATCACCATCGTCCCTGCGTTCGTGAGGTTCGGAGACGAAGAGTTTCGGGACGGCGTAGACATAGAGACTGAGGATTTTTACGCCCGGCTTGCTCGCGACAAGGACGTATTTCCAACTACGTCTCAACCGTCTCCGGGAGATTTCAAAGCCGTCTACGACGCGCTGTTAGAAGAACATGACGAGATCGTATCGATCCAGATCTCCTCTTCGCTGAGCGGCACGTATGCCTCGGCTATCGCAGGTGCGGCACAGTCGGACCCGAGTGGCGAGCGGATAAGCAACGTGGATTCGCGATCCGCTTCGATGGGGACCGGCTTCATCGCGTTGGCCGCCAAGAAGGTCATCGACGATGGTGGAAGTGCCGCGGACGCGTTGGCTACGGCTAACGACATGGTGTCGCGCGTGCAGTTCGCAGGCACTCCCGATACGTTGGAATACCTGCAGCGAGGTGGGCGATTAAAGGGTGCAAGGGCACTGATGGCGAACATTTTGCATGTTCGGCCAGTCCTTGCGGTAGTCGATGGCGAGGTCGAGGTGATCGCGCGGCCCAGATCGCATCGCAAGGCTATGGCGAAGCTAATCGAGGTGGTGGTCGAGGAGCACGCGCCGCTCGCCAATCTGGCGGTGATGCATACTGATTCGTCTTCCCAAGGTGAGGCTGAAGAAGTGCTCGAGGATTTGAAAGGGACGGTCAAACCGGGCGGTATGGCGATCACTGCTACGTTGGGACCCGCCATCGGAGCGCACCTTGGCACCGGTACCGTTGCGATCGGTGGGGCTTGGTAGAAAGTCACCCTTGCCCGCCGTTCAAATCGTTGTATCCTAACCTCAGCGAAATTCAACTGAGGATAGGCTGCGATGACTCTGCCGACGCTTGAGCAACTCGAACAGGATCCCTACACGGCGTTAGGGGTCCGCAAGTTCATCAACGCGACTTGCCACCACACGAACATGGGTGGCACGTTGATACCAGAAACGACTTTAAGGGCAATGCGGACCGCTGCCGAAAATTTCGTCGATCTCAGGGAACTCCAAAAAGCTACCGGCCGCATCATCGCCGAAGTTACTCACGCCGATGACGGTTACATCGTTTCGGGTTGCGCCGCTGGGCTCATGGTGTCCGCCGCGGCCATCATCACCGGCAAAGACGAAGCGCTGATCGAGCAGCTGCCGTATGTTCAGGGTGGTCAAGTGCCGTGCATCGCCAAACGGTTCGCTCGGGCAAAGAACTACAAGGGCGAAGAGTACGTCAACCACGGCTACGCGATGGCTGTGAAGACCGCAGGTGTGAAGTTTGTAGAGATCGGGGAGCCGGATCCCGATGATCGCCCTACCAAAGTGGTGAGCGCCGAAGAATACGAGCAGGCTTTTATCGACAATCCCGACGCGAAGATGGTCTATTGGGTGGGATACGCGCCGCCTGAGGACATCGCGTTGGAAGATGTCATAGACATCGCCCACGCGTACGGGGCGCGCGTGATTATCGACGCCTCGAACTGCCTACCGCCGCGTGAAAACCTCTACCGTTTTATTGATCTAGGCGCCGATGTCGTGTGCTTCAGCGGGGGCAAGGGTATCCAAGGCCCGCAAGGTTCGGGCATCATCGCCGGCAGTCAGGACATCATCGATTCGATAGCGATGCAGTCTGCGCCGTCGCATGGCATCGGCCGCGTGGCGAAAGTTTCGAAAGAAGAGGTCGTAGGTCAGATCGCCTCATTCATCTGGTGGGTGGAACAAGACGACGAAGAGCGGATGACGGAGCACCACCGCAAGACGGGGATGCTGCACAACAGCTTGACCGGGCTTGCCAAGATGTCCGACTCCTACATAGAGTTCCCCGACGAAGACAACCGCCCAATGCCGAACGTGCACGTCAAGGTCGATCCCGCCACAGGCAAAGACGCCGAGTGGCTCATCGGCGAGCTCCGCGACGGTGATCCTGCCATCTCCGTTGTGGGCCACGCGAAGGACCCACAGATAGTTCGCATCGACGTGCGGTTGTTGGAAGATGAAGAGATCGCGGAGATTTCGCGGCGGTTGCACGAGATACTCGGATGATCCTGCCTCATCCCGCATCGTCGGAAGGGGCTGGGAGCACTTCGGGCTTCGACCCTTACGCGCAGTACGAGGAAGTTATGATCCCGATGCGGGATGGGGTTCGGCTGGCGGCGGATGTGCATTTTGCAGTTGATGATAAGGATGAACGCATCACCGAACCCGCACCGGTCCTGCTTGTTCGCACTTCATACGACAAGTCGAAGACGGAATGGGACACCGTTCGCGAATACTATCCCCGCCACGGTTACGTATTCGTCAACCAAGACCTGCGATCTCGTTTCAGGTCTGAGGGCGACGGTCGGTACTACCACACCTGCAATCCATGGGAAGGCGAGGACGGCTACGACACGATCGAATGGCTCGCCAAGCAGCCTTGGTGCAATGGCAAGATCGGGACGTTGGGAAGTTCGCACCGCGGCATCGTTCAGACGGTGTTGGCGCTCCATCGGCCTCCCCATCTCGTCGCGCAGTGGGTGGAACAGGCCCCGACTAATATTTACGCGCACGAGGCGCGCGAGGGCGGCGCGATGTGCTTCCACATGGCGGCGGCTATTCACAACCACGCACTCGATTCGCACGAGCTTCGCGACAACCCGGAAGGCGTTCTCGCGGTCGCCAAAACGTTCCAAAACATGCGGGAGTTCCTGTCCGAAACCCCTTGGAAACGCGGTGAAGTCGCTCTGTCTCACGCTCCGCACCTCGAAGAAACGCTTTTCAACTATTACACCGCGGGTGAGTACGACGAGTGGTGGGCTAACGAAAACCTCGACCAGACTCCTTATCTGGACCGCCACGCCGACGTTCCGGTCATCCTCACCGGCGGATGGTGGGACCCGTTTGCCGGCGGTACAGCGGACCTATTCGTTGAGCTGACGCAACGCAACAGCAGTCTTACCCACATGGTGTTCGGACCTTGGGCGCATGGGACTCAGCGCACAGATGCGACCCACGAGGGCGATGTGGACTTTGGACCTGACGCGCAGTGGGGGATGTCGAAGTTCAATCCCATACGGCGCCGGTGGTTTGATCGGTGGCTCAAAGGCGAGGAGAACGGCGTCGATGACGATCCTCCGATCCTGCTGTTTGTGATGGGCGGCGGCGGTGGCACGAAAAACTCTGACGGTCGATTGAACCACGGTGGTTATTGGCGACCCGAAACGGAGTGGCCCCTCGCCCGAACGCAATTCACCAACTTATATCTCCATCGGAGCGGTGCGCTGAACGTAGAACCGCCTGTCGAACAAGATGCATCGATAACCTACACATTTGATCCCGCCAATCCGGTCCCAACCTTGGGCGGCAATGTCGCAGGTTTCAGTGTGATCGACAAGCCTGAAGAGGGTGGGCCCACCTTTACCGAGAGTCCGCCGCCGGGACATCAAGCCGACGACATCCTGCAATACTCCTACTCTCTCGTCACCCCCGGTCCGATGCATCAACGGGAGCAACCGGGTTTGTTGGCATGCTCCGAGCCTTACGGGCTGCTGTCGGATCGACCTGATGTAATCGTTTTCCAAACCGAGCCGCTTTCGGAGGATGTCGAGATCACGGGTCCCATTGAAGTCAATCTATTCGTCTCGTCGGACTCGCCCGACACCGACTTCACCGCCAAGCTCTTGGACATCTATCCACCGAGCGAGGATTACCCGGACGGCTACCACATGAACCTGTGCGACTCGATAATGCGATGCCGATACCGCAACTCGTGGACCGAACCGGAGATGATGTCGCCGGGCAAGGTCTATCCGATCACCGTCGAGTTGACACCGACGAGCAACCTGTTCAAAGCCGGTCACCGAATCCGCGTCGACATCTCAAGCAGCAACTTCCCTCGGTTCGACATCAACCCGAACACCGGGGAGGCGATGGGTCGGCATACGCGGACGCAGGTCGCTGAGAACACGGTTCATTTGGATGCTACGCATCCCTCGCACATAGTGCTACCAGTGGTTCCGCTTTAGGTTGTCACCACTACTCTGAACCCCATGTTCCCGGTGCTGGAGTCCGGTGTGTTGGAGGTGCGGGCGCCGACGCGGTATCGGTTGCAGTAGGACTCGTGGCAGAGGTATGAACCGCCTCGGATGACTTTGGCCGCGCCGTTTCGAGGGCCTCGAGGGTTTTCTCGCGTCACGCGTCTGGCGTTGCGGTGGAATGTAGGGGAGAACCAGTCGGAACACCACTCCCAGACGTTTCCGGCAACATCATATACGCCGAAATCATTGGGTTCGTAGCTGCCGACGGGAGAAGTGCCGTGGTGTCCATCGCGGAGTGTGTTGGAGTTCGGGAATTCGCCCTGCCAGATGTTGCACATGTGGCTGCCATCCGGCTCTAGTTCCTCGCCCCACGCGTATGTGGCTTGGTCTAGACCGCCGCGAGCCGCGTATTCCCACTCGGCCTCAGTCGGCAAACGGGCGCCTACCCAATCGCAGTATGCGACCGCGTCAGTCCAGGAAACATGGGTTACTGGGTGTTCGGAGCGATCGGCGATGTCGGAGTCTGGACCGTCGGGATGGCGCCAATCTGCACCGTCGACCCGCCACCACCATTCCGAACCTTGAACGACTTGAGATACTTGCCGTTCGGTTTCCCCGGATACGAAATCTTTGAATACGAAGGACCAAGCAAATCGTTCAGCATCTGTCACGTGACCAGTTGCTGTCACGAAAGTATCGAACTCGGCGACGGTGACGAGATTCGGTGAGATTGCGAATTCGTCAACGGTTACTTCGCGGATAGGCCCTTCACCGTCTGCAGGGAACCTGCGGTTGTCGGTGCCCATGCGAAATTCGCCGCCGGGCAGTTGAATCAGATCCCTATTGCTGGAACCGTTTTGCGTCCGGTCTGAGCCGGGATTTAGGTTATGAACAGAAGCGTTATGCGGAGCGTCGTCCCGGTTGGGTGAGCAACAAGACTGATCTGCGCTTTCCAAGTTCATAACCGCATTGTATTTCTCGACTCGCGACACAATTGCGACTTCGAAACGCTAACATTCATACCCATTGACGTACTAACATCGCGGATCGATGACCATGAAGACTGAAGCAGCCGTCCTCCGAGTGCCAAAGCAGCCTGTCTCTGTGGAGACACTGGACATCTCGTCGCCGCGAAGAGGAGAGGTGTTGTTGAAGATGGTTGGTGCCGGTGTTTGTCATTCGGATTACCACCACGTTGACGGACACAGCACTACCGTGGTCCCACCCATGATCCTAGGGCATGAAGGTGCAGGCACCGTCGCAGATGTAGGCGAAGGTGTGGATTGGTTGAAACCCGGCGACAAGGTGATCCTATCGTTGGATTCGATGTGTGGTCGGTGTCGAAACTGCACCGCGGGCCATCCCTCGCTTTGCGAAACCAATTTCAGTTACGGTTCAACGATGCCGGACGGAACCACTCGTTTTTCGAAAGACGGTCAAGCCATCAACCACAGGACTCCGACGTTCACCGAGTACACGATGGCGCCGGAAGATAAGTGCGTGTTAGTGCCGGACGAAACCGATTTGGCAGCCGCCAGCTTGATTTCCTGCGGCGTTATCACGGGCGTCGGAGCGGTCGTCAACCGTGCGAAGGTCACGACAGGATCGAGTATGGCGGTGTTTGGCTGCGGCGGGGTCGGGCTCAGTGTGGTGCAAGGCGGTAGACTCGCCAACGCAGCCCAGATCATCGCGGTTGATACCGTAGATTTCAAACTTGAGAAGGCCGAGGAGATGGGTGCGACACATTTCGTGAATGCATCTAAGGAAGATCCGGTGGCGCGCATCCTCGAGATCACGGGCGGCGGTGCGGATTACGCTTTCGAAGTCGTCGGCTTGCCAGCGATCGCGAAACAGGCCTTCAATTCGACTCGT
The DNA here is from genome assembly GCA_964424025.1 of uncultured Dehalococcoidales bacterium. Lineage (GTDB taxonomy): Bacteria > Chloroflexota > Dehalococcoidia > Lucifugimonadales > Lucifugimonadaceae > Bin127. Next base: position 7,850 of record CAYRHG010000009.1, read on the forward strand.
CCGCTTGGAACTACAGTATTGGTCGGAGTTTTCCCGACCGGTGCCGAGATGGCTGTGGATGGATGGGAGTTGTTGCGTGGCCGTTCGATCCTTGGCAACTGGCATGGCGATGGCCGTCCGCGCGTCGACTTCTTGTGGCTCCTTGAGATGAACAAACAGGGCAAGTTGATGCTCGATGAGATGATCACTAGGTATCGACCACTCGACGAGATCAACGAAGCTTTTCATGACATGACGGCTGGCGAAGCGGCGCGTACCGTCTTGACGTTCAACTGAAGGCTTCGCGAACTCAATTTCTCCGCATCGGTAAGCTCAACACCACTCCGAAACAGCGAAATGTCATTATTCGATCGTATCGGCTTCGATGGCGGCGCCAACCGACTTGAAGGCGCGTTGGATTTCGCGGAGGCCAACGGTTTCTATTTTGTGGACTTCAACGCCGATACGGGTCCCAATCACATGGAAACATGGTCGCCGGACCGTATCGCGGAAATCCGCGACACGTGTGATCGGACTGGTATCAGCATCGGACTGCATACGCTGAGCGGCGTCAATGTGGCGGAACTGTCACCGTATGTCTCACGGGGTGTGGAGAACTACATGCGCGCTTCCGTCGATTTGGCTAACCGCCTAGGTTGTCAGTGGACCATCGTGCACGCGGGATATCACTTCACTTCGGATCCTGAGGAACGTTTGGCAGCTGCGATTGCACGATTAGACCGCATAACGACGTATGCCGCAGACACCGGGCAACGGATACTGCTCGAAAACCTCAACTACGAGCCAGAGCACGCCGAAGTGAACTACCTCGCTCACAACATCGAGGAGTGTTCGCAGATCTTCGACGCGATACCACCGAGCAAACTCGGTTGGGCATTCACAGTGAACCACGCAAACTTGGTGCCAGAAGGTGTGAATGGGTTCCTCGATGCCTTCGGTATCGAGCGGATCGGTGAAGTGCGTCTGGCGGACAACACCGGCAATTACGAAGTTCACATGATCCCCGGCGAGGGTAACATCGATTTCCGATCGTGCCTCGACCGTTTGGAGACCGCTGGATACCGCGGGCACTATTCGATGGCCTACGGAACACCTGACGAGAAGATCGCTTCACGACAACATCTCGCCTCTTTGGTGGAATAGGAGAAATCAACCATGGCATTGGCAGCTCAGTCCGGTCCGACCCCACACGGCGAGTCGACTCGCCCACCCGCCACAGGGCGACGCGGGATGGTCGCGTCGGGTTCGCAGCACGCAACTATCGCGGGCTTACAGGCGCTACAAGCGGGCGGCAACGCCGTTGACGCTGCGGTAGCTGTCGCATCAGGGCTAAACGTCGCCGAACCGTTCATGTCTGGCATGGGCGGTGTAGGCATTGCGCTCGTTCACATGGCCGCCGAGGGAAAGACTAGGACGATCAACTATTCCGGTCACGCCCCCAACGACATCGATCCTTCAGGGATGACGCGCGACGACATGGAGTATGGTCCCCTCTCGATGCTGGTGCCGGGCAACATCGGTGGTTGGTTGACGATGCACGATGAGTACGGCTCGCTTCCACGGTCCAAGGTGTTTGAGTACGCGATCGATCTGGCGGAGAACGGTGTGCCAATGACGCCGTTGATCGCGACAACGATTGCTGACACCGTTGACAAGATCGACGAACTGACCGAAGACGACGCTGCGTCACCGCTCGAATATTCAGCGATCGAAGCTGGAGCCTTGCTGCGCCAACAACAACTCGCCGAGAGTTTGAGGCGTGTCGTTGAAGGCGGCTTGATCGAGTTTTACGAAGGTTCGCTGGGCGACGAGATTTACAACGGCCAGAGGGCCGTTAACGGAGTTATCAACCGCGATGAACTCGCAGCGTACCGCCCGCGCTGGGAAGAGCCACTGTCGTCGACCTACCGCGAATACGAGATCCGCGTTCCCAAACCCAACTCGTCGGCATTCCAGATGTTGGAGACGTTGAACATATTGGAGGGTTACGAGCTTGAGCCCGGTACGGCGTTGACCGAGCACCTAATCGTCGAAGCAGTGCTCAAAGCCGCGGACGATCGTGTTCACTATTCTGGCGATCCTCGTGACGTAGATATCCCCCTCGATCGCCTCGTTTCCAAAGAGTATGCAGATCAGTTGAGGTCGACGATTTCTATGACCGAGTTCAGCGGGTTCCCTGCTGAGCGTTGGAACCGAGGTGTTGTCGAAGCGTCGTTGCCCGGAGTCTGGAACCCTGCGCCTGCCGCCGTATCGCCGATGACGACGCATTTCGCTACTGCCGATCAGTGGGGCAACGTGGTCACTGTCACGCAGACGCTCGGCGGTGGTTTCGGCTCTTGCCACGCTCCTAAAGGAACTGGGGTGTTCATCAACAACATGGGCAAGTGGTTCGACCTCAACGAAGGCAGTCCAAATGATATTGCCGGCGGCCGGGCAGTTGACTTCGTCATCGCCCCGTCGCAAATCTACTCAGGAGACGACAGAACATTCATCGCGTCGATCGGCACGCCTGGGAGCTACGGCATCCTGCACACTACGATCCAGATGATCCACCAGTTCCTGGACTGCGGTAAGAACATCCAAGAATCCATCGAAGCACCCAGATTCCGCTACTACGATACTGGGGCTCTCATGTTCGAATCTCGCTTCGATCCCGAGATGCTGGAACAACTTGGTGCCATGGGTTACGAATACGATATGCTACCGCCGTACACGAACGCAGTAGGAGGCGCTCATGGTATCCATCGCACATCGCACGGGACCTACATGGGCGGCGCGGATCCGCGTAGGGATGGGTTTGCGTTAGGGTATTGAACCGGCTAAGGGCGGTTGGGTCGATTCCGGAGTCGAACAGTACCGATACTTCGGCTACTAGCCTAATACCCTAACCGCGCCGCGCTCTTTGGCGATTTTGACTAACTCGGTGCCGTTGATGGTGGCGAATGTTGTACCGGTTCGAATCGTCTTGTCCAGCATCGACGGCAGAGTGAACCTGCCAGAAGGGGTCTGTATGATGCCCGACGATTCATTCCCACCCGAGGCGAAATGTTCGAGCTCGACCCTTACCGATGCGTCGTCGAGCGGTTCATTTGCATCGATCTGGATGCGTGCGGATTTGATCTGCCGAACGATTTCAGCGGGCGACAGCAGCTCTCCGGCCCTTCTCAATACATCGGAAGCGGCGTCGAACAGTCGCAATTCGGTTCTCGTTCCTAAACGGCTTCGCCGGCCAACACTCCGGTAAGCCTCTCGTGGTCTACTGCCACCTGTCCATTAACCACTACGAACGGAATACCTTCCGGGTATTGCTCGGGGTCTTCGAACGTCGCGCGATCCGTGATTCGATCGGGATCGAACACCACGATATCGGCGAATTTGCCCTCTGCGATCTCGCCGCGGTCTTTGAGTCCGAATCGCAACGCCGCATTCTGGGACAGTCGCTGCACCATCAGCTCTAGCGGAATGTTGTGCCGACGGCGCAACCGGCCGATCATGCGGGGGAAGCATCCGTAGGCGCGTGGATGCACCATGCCTCCAGTGGGAATGGCGTCGGAACCGACCATGTAGTCGGGGCGTTGCATGAGCTCCATGATGTCGGCCTCGACCTGCTGCCATACGCGTGTGCTCGCCGGTGGTGCGCCCCGGAATCCGCAGTTCAGACTCTCTTCTAGCATCACTTGGCACATCATGTCTTCTACGGTCGTCCCTCTCTCCGCAGCTGCATCTTCGAATGACATTCCCTCAAGGTGTTTGTTGGCCTCTGAACCGATGTTGGACCACACGTTGCCGGCAGCGCTGCCGCGTGACCCGGTAAGAATGCCCGATACGATCTCTTCGCGGCTTTCACCATCGGCTAGGAGCTTCAGCATCGATTCGGGTCCACCTTCGTGGAACCAGCTCGGGAAGAAAGATTGCGGGAAGCTTGAACCGACCGGATAGGGGTAGGTTTCCAGCGTTACGTCAACACCATCGGACTTGGCCCTTTCTACGGGCTCCAATATCGATTCCAGATCACCTGCCGAGTCTGGCTGTGTGCGATAGTGCTCTAGGTGTATCTGCGCACCAGTTCGGCGTCCGATCTCCATCGCCTCTTCGACACCACCGTCGTAAAACGCTCGATCCGTGTTGTGGTTACGAAGGTGGATCGACAGCGGGCGGGCGTACTCCTTGACGACGTTCATGATGTTGACCAATTCTTGCGAGTCGGAGAAGGAGTTGGGATAGTACGAAAGTCCGGTCGCGAAACCACACGCCCCTTGCTCGAAACTCTCGCGAATGATCCGCTCGGCGCGCGTCCAGTTGTCGCCGGTCAATGGTTCGTCGATCATGCCGCCGACGGCTTCGAGTCGAACGGGACCGTGCCCTAGGAACATCGCCACGTTGCAAGATGTCTTGTTGTGGTAGTTGGACATCGCTGTGGCGTACGTCGACATGTCCAAATCTTCGGGTGCGTAACCCAAGACTCCGCTTAGGTAATGCATGTACATCAGATAGTTTTCACGCGAAAGCGGTGCCAGCGTTAATCCATCCGGGGCGATGATCTCGGTCGTTACACCTTGGCGTATTCCGCAGGCATGTTGGCCATCGCGGAGGAGGTGGGCATCGGCGTGTGAATGCGTGTCGATAAAACCCGGGGTGACAGCGAAACCGGTAGCGTCGATGACTCGAGTAGCGGTGGCCGCAGATAAATCGCCGGTTGCCGTGATCCGCCGCCCCTCGATCCCGACATCTGTTCTCTCGCCAGGCGCACCCGTCCCGTCGTATACCGTTCCGTTGATGATCAACAGATCGAAATGCATCGTCTTACCGTCCATTCACTCGATTGGTTCGAATTTGCTGAATCGCAGAATACCTTAAGTCGCGATTGTTGAACCCGATCGCTTCTAGGATTCGTGTCCGTAATGGTCTCGCTTGGCGAAGGTGTTCGCCCACGACGCGGTGCCTTGGAGCGATGAGTCTTTGAATACTACCGGATGCTGGAGCATCGATTCTTCTTCGCCGTAGAGTTTGAGTGTGTTGTAGGCGCGGAGGTAGATGCAGTCTTTGTCGAGAATCTCGCATTTGCCAGCCCGCGTTCCGCCGCATGGTCCGTTGCGCTGGTTCTTCACGCATTGGGATTCTGGACACAACTCGCCGATGTCGGGTAGCGAGCAGTCGCCGCAATCCCGACAGCCGTAGAGAGGCACTTTCATCATCTGCTCAGCAGCATGTGCCATCTTAGTGGCGACTTTACTCTTCTCGATCTGCCGATATATCGCGGCGCTGGCTTTGAAGGCCGGCGCGTCGTGGTCGAACACGAAGTGCTTGCCGAAACGTCCGATGCGATACGGCAGGTCTGGATGGATTGCGCGCCTAAAGACAGATGCTCGTCGGCTTCGACGCTGGTCATAGTCGCGGTTCAACTCTGCAGAAGCAGTGTTCGGCGTTTCTCCTGGTTCGAAGAGATAAAACTCGCCCGGTTGCGAGTATCCGATCTCGGCAGCCGCATCTTTCCAGTCGTCTCCCGTGATTTGTTCGGCGATGTCCAAGATCTGCTCGATCCGCTTGTAGGTCAAGCGTCCAGATAGATACACGCCGCTGTATCCGGTGCCTCGCAGGACCGCAATCTGCTTGGCAGCCAATTCGTTGAAAAAGGAACGACCACGATCATTAGATTTCGCAGCGCGGTTGGCAACCTCGACGAGATCGGAATTGACTGCCACGCCCGGGATGCCCCAGCGTCCGAAAAATCGAGCAGCCGGGGCGCTCAAGACATATATCGAACCGAGCACTGGCGGTTTCTTTGCGCCGTGCTTCCAATGAAGGTAACGAGTTAGCTCGTGATGCTTACGAGCGTCGTAGCCGATCTGGGACACGAACCATTGAGCGCCGGTCCGGATCTTCATGTCCATTTTGTAGAGCTGGGTAAGGTACTCACCTTCGTACAGCTTGAACGGATTGACCGCCGCGCCAGCATTGAAGTTGGTGCGTCCAAGTTCAGTTTCGGAGCTTCTGCGACCCGGTAAAGTGACGCGCAGACCTTCGTTCATGCGCCGGACCATTTCGAGCAGACCGACCGAATCGGTGTCGAAAACGGGTTGTGCCTGACCGGAAAGGCCGTCGACCGGGTAGTCGCCTGACAAGCAGAGCAGATTCTCGAAGCCAAGACTGGAAAGTGACCACAACCTTCCTTCGAGCGAGTTGCGGTTGTAGTCCTTGCACGACAGGTTGATGACGACTTCGATGTCGCCGTCCAACAATTCGCGTCCCAGCGTCTCGGGAGTTATGTGTGGGTTGCCGCCCGGGTTGTCGGTGAAACAAACAGCATCTACACGACCACCCTCGGCCGCGGCCTGCGCCAGCTCCAAGGAATGTTGAGCGGCCGCTTCCATGGCGAGCCCGCGCGAAGTCTCTACCTCGATCGCTACTTTGAAACCGTCGGAGAATAACGCAGATATGCCGGATGAGGCAGGAGTTGGGACGTCATCGGAGGCCATCGACCTCAATTATCGCGCCACCAAACCGCGACGCTGGACCAATTGAATGTCGATAGCCCGTCAGTCGATTTGGCGCAGACGGGGATCCAGTCGGTCTCGCAACCAATCGCCTAGGAAATTGAGAGACATTACCGTGAAGAACAAGAACAACCCTGGAACTATCGACATCCACCAGTTGGTCGTCGTCAAGAACGCTCGACCTTGAGTGATCAACAGACCCCAGCTCGGAACGGATGCTGGTAGTCCGACTCCTAGGAAGGACAAACCCGATTCCGCGACGATCAAAGCACCTGTTCGCAAAGTAGTGACCACGATAACGATATGCACGATCTGTGGGAATAGGTGACGCCACAATATCCGGAGGTCGCTTGCGCCCATCGTCCGAGCCGCGATCACGAAATCTCGGTTTTTCAAAGAAAGAATCTCGCCGCGGATGTTTCTAGTTCCCGCAGACCATGAAAAGATCGACAACAATAGTGTCACTGACCACAGACTAGGCTGGATGCTCACCGCCCAAATGATTGCGATCATCAACAAAGGCAGCGAAGACCATAGGTCCACTAAACGCATCAACAACTCGTCCAGCAGACCACCGAAGTAACCGGCCAACATCCCTGTAATCGTTCCCACCAAAAGGCCGAACAAGACGGCTACACTAGCAACCACCAATGACACCCGTCCACCTTCCAACACGCGTATTAGCATGTCTTGGCCAAGGTTGTTTGTGCCGAGGGGATACTCGGTCGAACTGCCCTCAAACCACAGAGGCGGGATGTCACGCGCCCTTAAATTGCCCCTGTCGGGTTCATGGGGACTGATTTGGTTGGCGAATATCGCTCCGAGAACCACCAACACAAGCACCAATATCGGGATCAGGGGCCAACGTCGGAGGAACCGCCACCATTCGAGCGGCGAGTACCACGCGTAGCCACTGGCAATAACGCTTGGTTCGCTCGTCGCGGAACGGATATCGCCAGTCGTGTTCATTACGAATAGCGGATCCTCGGGTCAATGACGAGATAAAGCATGTCGGCGACGAAGTTGAGCACGACGTAACCGGCGCCGAAGATCAGCGCTGTGCCAGCGACGATGGGAGCATCGTTGTCAAGGGCCCCTTGTACCGCCAATCGTCCGATTCCCGGCCAAGCGAAAACAGTTTCGACGAACACTGAACCGGTGATGAACGCGGCTAAAACCAACGCCGAAACCGTGATGGGTTGGATCAACGCGTTCCGCAATGCGTGACGCATTATGACTGAACCGGTAGAAGCTCCTTTGGCTCTCGCCAGCTTCACGAATTCGGAATCCAAGACCTCCAGCATCGAAGAACGCGTCAATCTCAAATAAGTTGCCCACGGGTCGAACGCCAGAACGAATGCCGGCATAATGAAGTGCTTCGCTTGAGTGAGCAACGGGGTGGTCGCGGGAGCCTTGGTTGCCGAAGGTAACCACTGCAGATACCCGGCGAAAACCAAGATGCACAATATCGCCAACCAGAAGGCCGGAGTCGCCTGCCCGATCAATGCGATTGCGCGACCCAAGTAGTCGATGCCGCTACCTCGTTTGACTGCCGAGATGACGCCAAGCAAAACCCCAGGTATGGTACCCAAAATCCACGCCACCGCCGCCAATTGGAGGCTGTTCGGCAACGCTTCTAGTATCGTCCGGGACACTGACCGCTGCGTCGCGATGCTTTCGCCCATGTCGCCTTGAAGGATGTTGCCGAGCCATACGAAATACTGGACATACACGGGTTTGTCTAAACCCCATTTTGCTTTCAGTTCGGCGACGGTGTCAGCAGCCAAGCCGTAGGTATCGTCTCGCACGTATGCGAGCAAGGGATCGGGGCCCAACCTCGAAAGTCCAAAAACCAGAATCGTCACTCCCCACAGGGTTAAAACTGCGAAGACTAAACGACGTGCTAAGTACCTGCGCATCTCTTTGCAAACGTCTAACTGGTTGGGGTTTAGCTGCTATCACTTTATCCCCTCCCGCGCCGAGCGCGGGAGGGGATATGCGTCCCAACCCTGTCTCTAGGGGTGAGAGACAGGGCAGAACTTTTGCTTCGTTCGAAGTTTCGAACGAATTAAGGCAGCGTGATTTTCTCGGGAGAGTTGATCGCCTGGCGCAAGCCGGGTTCCATGTCCCAAGAACCGATCGCGTTCGGGTTGTAGACGATCAGGCTTGGAACCGCTACAACACCGAAACCTGGCATCCAGTGCCGTAAGAAGTCTGCGAAGCCTTTGTTCAAATCGATGCGCGCGGCACGATCAGGCTCAGCTGAGACGTTCTTGTAGTTGGCTGTAGCTTCGGGTATCTCGATGCCATGGCTCTTGCCACCGCGGGCGATAGCCGACATTTGGATCCCGCGCGGGAAGTCCCACGGAGTTGTTGCGAAGTTCTCCAACGGTCCGGTGTCAGTCCATGCCTGCGTCGCTGATCGACCGACCAACGTCGGGCGGAAGACGGTGTACTCGTAGTGGAGGACGTCGACGTCTACGCCAACCTCTTCCCAGAACTGCGCAACGGCGTCGCCGATGTCACCGAAGAAGTGACCAACCGGCCACGCGAACATCGCTATCTTGAAGCGGGTTCCGTTGCTGCCGCGCGGGAAGCCTGCTTGGTCCAACAGCGACTCTGCCATCGCCGGGTCGTATCCGACACCCCAGCGGTCATTTTCCCAGTCCGGGTGGTTGATGTCGAAGTACGGGATCTCGACGGGCCAACCAACGCCGCCAATGACGGCTTCATTGATCAGTTGTCGATCGATCGAGACCGCCAATGCCTGCCGAACCAATCGAGCCTGTTCCATGTCATCCATGCCGGCCGGGTTGTTGCCATCGTCAGGTCTGTGGGGGTTACCGAGCCACGGGAGGTCGTGCGTGTAAGTCACGATCTCAAGCGGGTCGCCGGTTGTCGGGTGGTTAGTCTCCCACAGGTTGCCTGCGAACATCACTGTGACCATGCGAGCGGTACCTGATCCATTGCGGACCATGCCAAATCGTTCGACGGTCGGAATGTTGCTGGTGCCGATCTCGGCGATATCGGCCTCACCGTTTTGAAGCATCACGATCCGGACGCTTTCGTCTGGAACCGAGACGCGTGTGATCTTGGAGATCTCGGGTACTGCCCGCCAGTGTTCGCTGAGCGAGGTGTACTCGGTTCGGTCGCCGCGGATCCAGTTAGTGAACTCGAATGGACCTGTGCCAACGATGTTGTCGTTGTTCCAGTCCTTACCCATTTCATCGAAAGCCCTCTTGCTTACGATGCCGGCACCGAGTCCATCTTGACCAAAGAACCAAGTGTCCCAACGTGGGTCGAAGTTCTCCCAGCGAATCCGTACTGTTTGGTCGTCAAGCGCTTCGCTCGGGTTGGAGCCCAAGAAACCGGCCCACGTACCCGAACCGTCGGTAACGCTAGTCTGGCCTGAACCCAAGGTTGACGAAAGATTGGGGTTGGTGTCGTTGGTTGACCAAGCAACGTCTTCGGCGGTCAATGCGCCAAAGCCCTTGTGGAATGTCACACCTTGTCGGAGCTTTACATCGACGTAAGTCAGATCAGAGTCGAACTCGAAACTCTCTGCGAGGAGGTTTTCTGCAATGTTGGTGCCGATTGGCTTAAACAGCGTTTCGACAACGCTTAGAGCTTTCGCTCCGCAGCAGAGATTACCGGCGTTGAAACCTGACCAGTTGCGTTGACTGTCGCCTATGGCCCATACCAACTCGCCTGCCGCTTGTAGCGAAGGCGGGGCGTCCGTCGCCGCGGGAACCGGAGTCGCGGTCGGCGGGAGGACCGGGGTTGCAGTTACAACAACCTCAACCTGGACTTCTTTCTCGACCTCTTTAACGACCTCGACTTCAACCTCTTTGACGACTTCAACCTCTTTCTCCACCTCGACTTCCTTCACCACCTCAACTTCCTTGACAACCTCGACTTCCTTCACCACCTCAACTTCAACCGCAACTTCCCGTTCCACCTCGACGGTCCGAACGACTTCCTTTACGACTTCGACCGGCTTTTCAACCTCGACTTCGCGTATGACTTCCTTCTCGACCTCGATCGGAACCTCAACTTGGACTTCGCGTACGACCTCCCTTTCAACTTCGACCGGAACCTCGACCTCGACGGTCCTGATGATTTCGGTCTGGACGGTGACTTCAACGATTCGTTCTCCGGCGCACGCCATCAATACCGTTGAAGAGATCACCGCCAAGGGCAGTATGGCGCGTAGCCATAACCCTCGGGCATTGAATCTGGAATTCGAGTTGTCTCTCATCCATGACCTCCAGCTGTGCTCATAAACCGCCAGGCACACGTCTCACTAACCGCGAGAACGTTTTGGCGGCTTGCAAAACCATATGCGAATTCGCCGAACGTGTCAACGAAATTCGAAAAAGTCTCCAATCGTCATCCATTTCCAATCGTCGGGCCGGGGCGTTCAATGGATTTATCGGACGAACGACACGGTTTGGATAGGAAGCGTTACGTGTTCGATGCACATTTGAGCGAGGATATGATGATACTGCCGATTGGACTGCACACTGTCCGCGGAAGCGAATTCCTGTGATTCGATCCTTGCTGAATTTCGTCGTTACGGCCCTCGCCACTGGGCTAGGCGTGGCGTATTTGACGCCTTTGGCCAAGGCGACGCTTGCGAGCGCGGTCACGGTTGCCATTTATGCGGCGATCGCTTGGGGTGATTTAAGTCTGAATCTGTTGCTGATACCGATCATCGCGATGATTTTCTTCGTCGGTGTGGCGGTGTCTGCTCGGATGAAGAGCGATGATGATCCGGACCCTAGCAATGTGGTGATCGATGAGGTGGCGGGGCAGTTGGCGGCGTGTCTGATTTTGGTGCCGGTGGAGTGGTGGTCGATGCTGGCCGCGTTCGTGCTGTTCCGGGTTTTCGACGTTTTAAAGCCTTTAGGGATCAGGCGTTTAGAGGCGATACCGAACGGTTGGGGCATCATGCTCGACGATCTTGCCGCGGGGCTGCTCGCGGCGGTCGTCATCAACGGCGCTATCCTCGTCACCAACCTCGTTATTTGAGGGTTTACCCGACGCGGCGCTGCCCCACATTTCCCGGGCCTCGATGTTGCGAGATGTGGTCGCGTTTGCCCTTGAAACGTTTGGCTAAGAATTCAGGACGGACGGGCCATAAGACCACTCCGGCTCGTTCCGCCCACGCGTCGTATTCCTCGATCATCGACGCCACACGTTCAGGTTCAGAAGCGGCGTAATCGTGCTGTTCTGTGCGATCTTCGGGGATGTTGTAGAGTTCCCACGGCTCGTCCCACTCGGCGACCAGTTTCCACTCTCCTATGCGAATGCCGCGGTTACCTTCGTGCTCGACTGCGACGGGCGATTGCCTAGCCCATTCCTTACCGTCGAGTATCGGCACGATCGACTCGCCTTCTAGGGGAGTTATCTCATTGCCGTTGTATTCCGATGGGTAGCTTGCACCTATGGCGTCGTACACCGTCGCCGAAATATCGGTGATGTGCATCGGGACGTTGTCGATGATCGCTGATTCGGCGATTTTGTCCGGCCAGTGGACGATGAACGGCGTGGAGACGCCGCCCTCATGGATCCAGCGCTTGAAGAACCGGAACGGGGTGTTTGAGACGTTTGCCCAGGGGAGTTCGACGGCTTGGAACGTGGTGTCGGGACCGGGACGGAGTTCGGGGATGTCGCCGACGCGGACCCGTTGGCCGTCTAACGTGAGATCGGTCTCCCACTGGGATGGGTTGCCCCAATCAGAATCTTCTTGGAACAACTCGGCGCAGCCACCATTATCCGATAGGAACATGATGAGGGTGTTGTCGAACTGTCCGTGTTCCTTGAGCTTGTCGATCACTCGTCCCACGCCGCGATCAACCTGCTCAATCATGGCGCAGTAGACGGCCATTCGGATATCTTCGTACTCTTGGTTCTCGACGTCTTCCCAGGGCGGCGCGTCTTCGTCGCGGGCGGAGATCGGCCACTTCTCATCCACGATGCCCAACGACTTCTGCTCCTCGTGGCGTGAGCCTCGAATCTCATCCCAACCGCGCATGTAGTTGCCTTCGTACTTAACGATGTCTTCTTCCCATGCATGGAGCGGCCAGTGAGGGGCGGTGAAAGCGATGTACTGGAAGAACGGATCACCTTCCGACATCGCGCTGTCGATCTGGTTCGCGGCGTGATCGGCGATGGCGTCGGTGAGGTGGAAGTCCGACGACTCAACTTGGATCAAGGAATCTTGTAGCACCAACGTCTTAGGGTTCCAGAACGAGTCTGCGGCTTCAAGCAACCCGAAATATTCGTCGAACCCGCGCTGCGTGGGCAGCGGATGAGTCGCGTCGCCGGGTGTCCACTGGTCGCGGTTCCTGCGGTCGTAACCTCCGCCCACGTGCCACTTCCCGGACATCACGGTGCGATAACCTGCCGATTTCGCCACCTCGGCCATCGTTACGCAGTTCTGGTTGAGATATCCCTGATACGCGGGCGGTCCCAAATCAGCCGTCATCTGACCGACGCCCGCCTGGTGCGGATGTAGGCCTGTGAGCAACGCGGCGCGGGACGGGCAACAGCGCGCTCCGTTGTACATCTGGGTGAAGCGAATGCCGTTGTAGCCGAGGGAGTCTAGATTGGGGGTGTTGATCTCGCCGCCGTAGCATCCGATATCCGAGAACCCGAGGTCATCAACCATTATTACGATGACGTTAGGGCGTGACGAGTTTGCGGAACCTGCGTCAGGGTTAGACATCTACTGGACTCCCGAGCTTGAGGACGTGCACGAACGCACTATATCAAACTCGAGATTTACCGACACCTACGTTTCGCCTCTAGCGCGAGCGATCGCGTCACGGTTGAGTTGTATTAGCCGATCCAAACGCTCAAGGATCGCTGCACCCAATGCCTCGATCCTTTCAGTACTCGCTGGATCTTCAAATTGGATCTGGTCCAACTGCTCTTGCAGTTCTTGAATTCTGGCAATCGTGCGCTTATTGCCGTCGATGGTCTTAGCGCGCAACTCATATAATTCTTCAGAAGTCATCGGAAAGGGTTCCTACGTATCTACTTGATAATAACAGAACACAGAAACTATCTTTAACTAGCTTTCTCCGTATTCCGCATCAAGCTCCATCGGGTACAGAGGAACCCGGCGGTGGTGGTAGGTGAAGGTGGACATGTCGGCGGTGGTGACGCCGGGCGTGTTGACTAGTATCACTTTTCCGGCGATGGGTTGGTAGGCGGGTCTGGGTGAGACTACGCCTTTGGCGACTACGATCTTGTAGCGCTCGGGGATGATGCCGATGTGGTACATCTGGGCGCGCACGGTGTTGCCGGCGCGTGCGGATGTCAGGACTAGCGTCTGCCCGCCGTCGGTGTCCAACCGCACGGTCACGCCTGAGTAGTAAAACCGGAATCCGCCGTGCGATGCGCCCAGCTCTTCGTAATGGCCGTCGGTGATCGCACGGACGGTACCCGTCACGTTTACGGGGTTGCCGTGCATGTCGTCGGTCTTGCCGCCAACGTCGAGCGTGACGGTGGCACCCACGCCTGCTGCGACGCATGCATCAACTGATTCGGGATCGTAAAGCGTCTGCAGGAAGCCGGAGATGCCGCGTTCCACGACCTGCTCAAGTATGTGCGTCGAATCTGCCGACGAACCGCCGCCAATGTTGTCGCCGACGTCCATCAACACGATCGGGCCTTCGCGAGCCGCATCGGCGTCGTCTGGCATTGCTAGTGCGGTGCCGTCGATTGCGACCTCATCAGCCTCGTTCAGATCGCGCGGGCCGACATACTCGGCGAGGGCCATATCTAAAGCGTCGGATATCGAAGGCACTTCGACGTTTAGTTCGGCGCGTCGCTCCCAGGCTTTGGCAGCCATGTCTTTGGCGACGGACTTGGCGAGGTCAAGATCGCCATCCGCGATCGCTACCCACGACATGCCCATCTCATCCACGTCTGAGTACGGGTAACCCTCTGCCACGCTGGTGTCGAGGATGCCGGGTATCTCATTCGCTTCCAACGCGTCATCGACGAAGCTCTTCATCGGGTCTTCGCCGGTGAACTGCTTGACGATGTTGACGTACATCGGGGGCATTTCGATCCACTGGACCGGGTCGATCTCGCCCTTTGCGGCCCTCACTACGAGTTCGGCTGTCTTACGACCACGCACCTTGGGGTCTAGGTGGGGGTTGGTGCGCCATACGATGCAGACGTCGGTGTGCTCGACGACAGGTTTCGATACATTGCCGTGCATGTCGAGCGTGATGCCGATGCGCATATCTGGCCCGACAATCTCGCGCACGGCTCGGCAGAACTCGCCGTCCATGTCCGGGAATTCCTCGCTGACCGCTGCACCGTGGTTCGAGATCAGGATTGCGTCCCACGGACCTTGGTCTCGCAGCATGCCGAACATCTCTTCGGTGAGGCGGTCGTATGCATCCTTCGTGATCGTGCCGATGGGTCCGGTGCTGGCATACATCAGCGGCACTAGTTCGAAACCGAGTTCCTGTGCGGCCTGGTGATAACCAGAGATCGTGTACTGCGCGTCGACGAAGTGATCAATGACCGCCTGACCCCGCAAGATGCCGGTCTTTTCGAACTCCTCGTAAGTTGCAGGCACGATCGAAAAAGTGTTGGTCTCGTGAGAAATCCCAAACACGGGGATACGCATGATGAGCTCCTGAATCTGAGCGATGGATATCTAGGGGGAAAGGTTAATGTATTCGGGGGATTGAGTGGGGAGCGTTTCCCCTCTCCC
>CAYRHG010000010.1:0-9707 GCA_964424025.1 uncultured Dehalococcoidales bacterium
CTTCATTGGTGGTGGCTTCGACGGTTTCGATGAAGGCTGACTCCGATTCGGTGGCATTTGCCGCAGGGGTATTTGTGGATTCGCTCGAATCGCACGCCAGGGCTACGACAGCGAGTGCGAGAACGGGCAGGACGGATAAAGTTTTGGCCGTTTGGTTTTTCATTTGAGTGTTCAAGTGTTCTGTCAATGATTCGACGATGCGAACCTTGACTGATGTCAGGTTTTTGAAGCCGGACTGGCGATCGCTATGCCGCAATATCGCCCTTCCTTGGGATGGATTACGCTTTATGCGTCACAAATGGATTTACTGACGGGCTTGGCAGCGTAAACCCAGTATCTCACAACGCTTACTCCGATCGAACGGAGTGGCGCCATCGGGATGCGATTGGCATCCTTCGATCCCGGCCAAATGCGAGGCCTGTCACCTTAACGCCGGGCGGAGATTGACGGCGCTTGTATTCGTTGCGGTCGACCATCTGGATTATCCGCCTCGCGGTTGGGATGTCCACCTGGTCCAGATCCGAATATATCTCTTCGCTCGCGCGTCGTTCTTCAACGTATGCCTTTAGTAGCGGGTCCAACTGCTCGTAAGGAGGCAACGAGTCTACGTCCAATTGGTCTGGACGCAGTTCGGCGCTGGGTGGTTTGTCGATAACGGACCGCGGGATTGGCGGATTCTCATCAATGCCGTTGCGATACTCGGCAAGTTCGTAGACCAACTGCTTAGGGATGTCTTTGATGACCGCGAATCCACCCGCCATATCACCGTAGAGCGTGGCATATCCCGTGGCCATCTCAGATTTGTTGCCGGTGGTCAAGACTAACCAGCCGAATTTGTTGGCTATAGTCATCATGACGTTGCCGCGAATGCGGGACTGCACGTTTTCTTCGGCGGTATTGGGTTCGGTTCCATTGAAAGGCTCGGCCAACATCTGCTCGAACGCTGTGTGAGCCGGCTCGATTGGCACGCGCCACAGCGGGATGCCCAATCGATCCGCCAAGTCCTGTGCATCGATCAGGCTGCCTTCGGAAGAGTATCTGGACGGCATGGCCACGCCTACGATGTTTTCGGGACCGATCGCGTCGGCGGCGATACAGGCGACGATTGAGGAATCTATGCCGCCTGACAAAGCGATGGCGACTTTGCCGAAACCTGTTTTGTGGATGTAATCGCGAGTGCCGAGCGTCAGCGCGGAGTAAACCTGAGAAACGTCGTCGGTGATATCTGGGTTTATCCGATCCAACGGCATCCGTTTCACAGGCGCAAACCGGGGCGCGGATAATCTCGTCACCTCACTAGATAGTGGAGGAGTTGACAATGGCGGTTCTGCGTCTGAGATCTCAAGATCGACGGCGAAGACCGCTTCTTCGAATCTCGGCGCGATCGCAATGGTTTCTCCGCTGGGACCGGCGAATATGCTCGATCCATCAAACACTAGTTCGTCTTGTCCGCCAACTTGGTTGGTATAGACGACGTATGCTCCGTGCCGTTCAGCCAAACTGGTGACCAAGTCGATCCGGGTTTGCAGTTTTCCAATCTCATACGGCGAAGAGTTGAGTGTGAGTATGAGCTTGGCGCCGGCTACGCATTGCGCATCGCAGGGGCCGGGAGTTACCCAGATGTCTTCGCACACGTTCACGCCCACCGGCACGCCGTTGATGTCGATAACCTGACAGGTTGTGCCAGGTTCAAAATAACGCAGTTCGTCAAATACGCCGTAGTTGGGGAGTTCGTTCTTGTGGTAGATCGCGACGATCTTTTTGTCGGCGACGACCGCTGCGGCGTTGTAGATGTGTCGTATCGATCCGTCATCGCCTTCTTCGAAATCCACGATGCCGATGATTGCGCAGATGTCGGCGCATTGTTCGGTGAGCCCCTCTAGCGCCTCACGGTTGACGCGCACGAAGTGTTCCGACAGCAGCAAGTCTTCGGGCGGATATCCGGTGATCGACAGCTCCGGAAAGGCTACGATGTCTGCGCCGATTCCTCGCGCCTCGTCGATGGCGTTGGCGATCAGTTCGCAGTTGCCTGAAATATCGCCGACGATGGTGTTGATCTGGGCTGAGGCGACCCTTAGAGTTGGCATTTCCGCTTTGTCACCTCGTTGAATTGCGGATTCAGTGCGAGCGCCGGGTAGGTACGCCGGAGCGATGGTCAAGCATAGACAGGGATAGCGGGGCGAGCGTATCCTCGCACAGTCGGTAACGCCGATTTGCCGGACAAGTAGATGTCGACCTCGCGGGCGCACTGGCGGCCGCTCGCGATAGCGTGCACCACTAATGATTGTCCGCGCTGCGTGTCGCCGCAGGCGAACACTTTGTCGACGCTGCTGTTCAGCGATGGGCCCGTCTTCACGTTACCGAACGGATCGTAGTCGACTGCGAGGTCGTCCAATAGGCCTTCGTGTTGCGGGTGGATGAATCCCATTGCGAGCAAAACGATGTCGGCCGGGATCGTGAAGTCGGAGCCGGGTATCTCCACCATTCGCGGACGCTGTCCATCCTCAAATACCCAGTCGACGCGCACGCATTCGAGGTGAGTGACTTTGCCCTCCGAGCCTCCGAAGCTTTTGGTCAAGATGTTGTAATCGCGTTTTCCACCTTCTTCGTGTGCTGAAGATGTGCGGAAGACCTGGGACCAATCGGGCCACGGGTTGGTTCGCGATCGGCGTTCGGGCGGCCGAGGAAGTAGTTCGAGTTGGACGATGTTTTTGGCGAATTGACGATGCGCGGTGCCTAGGCAGTCGGCACCGGTGTCGCCTCCGCCGATGATGACTACGTGTTTGTCTTCGGCGGTTAGGGTTTCCTCAGGGGAGAATTCTTGGCCTCTGAGACGGCGGTTCTGTTGAGTGAGGTAGTCCATTGCGAAGTGGATGCCGTCGAGGTCGCGTCCGGGAATCGGGAAATCGCGAGGGACGGTCGATCCACCTGCAAGGACTATGGCGTCGTTGGATTCGACCAGTTCACGCGAAGTAATGTCTACGCCGACGTTGGTTTTTGTTTTGAAGTCGACGCCTTCGTCTCGCATTTGCTGGAGACGTCGTTCGACGATGTGCTTTTCGAGTTTGAATTCGGGGATGCCTAGTGCGAGGAGGCCGCCGAGGTATTCTGCGCGCTCATAAACGGTTACGGTGTGCCCGGCGCGGTTGAGTTGCTGAGCGGCTGCCAGCCCAGCGGGGCCTGAGCCGACCACTGCGACTTTTTTACCAGTGCGAAATTCAGGAATTTCGGGGACTATCCAACCTTCTTGCCATGCGCGTTCGGAGATCTGTTTTTCGATCATCTCGATCGTGACGGGTTCCATGTTTATGGATAGTGTGCAGGCCACCTCGCAAGGTGCGGGACAGATTCGTCCCGTGAACTCCGGGAAATTGTTCGTGGCGTGAAGCCGCGCAATCGCCTCCTGCCAATCTCCCAGGTACGCCAGATCGTTCCATTCAGGAATCAGGTTTCCAAGCGGGCAGCCGTCGTTGCAGAATGGGACTCCGCAGTCCATGCACCTAGCGGCTTGGGCACGTGCATCCTTTTCGTCCCATTTGAGATAGATCTCGCGCCAATCATTCAATCGTTGATGTTGGTCGCGCCGTTGCATCGGCACGCGGTCGAACTCTTTGAAGCCGCTCGTGCTACCCATAGCTCTTAGACCGCTCTGCCAGCGAGTGCCGGGGTCGCGACCGTACCGCCATTCAGCGAATATTCAGGTGTTTCGCCGTTCAATCGCGCCATCGATTCTGCTTCGGCTTGTTCTCGCAATACTCGGGCGTAGTCGCGTGGCATGACCTTCTTGAATTGGCGCACCACGTCGTCCCAGTTGTCCAGCACTTCAGCCGCGACCGTGCTATCCGTCCATTTGAAGTGTTTCTCGATCAGCGATTTCGCCTCGGCGGCATCTTCCGAATCTGGTATCAGATCTTGCAGATCGGCCATACCGTCATTGAAACGTTCGTAGAACGTGTTGTCGCGATCCCAAACGTAGGCGACACCTCCGCTCATACCCGCTGCGAAGTTTCTGCCCGTGGTACCGAGGATCACGACGCGCCCACCAGTCATATATTCACAGCCGTGATCGCCGATTCCTTCGACGACGGCGTGCGCAGCACTGTTGCGCACGCAGAAACGTTCACCGGCGATGCCCCGAATATAGGCTTCGCCACCAGTGGAACCATAGAGTGCCACGTTTCCGATGATGATGTTTTCTTCGGGCACAAACTCCGAGTCTTCCGGCGGGACTATGACCAATCGGCCGCCTGAGAGACCCTTGCCGAAATAATCGTTAGCATCGCCGAACACCTTGAACGTAACGCCTTTGACGACCCATGCGCCGAAGCTCTGACCTGTTGAACCATTGAAGGTGATGTTTATGGCCCCGTCGGGCAATCCTTTGCGCCCGTGCTTCATCGATATGCGGCCGCTCATCATGGCGCCGACGGTTCGGTTTCGATTGCGTATGTCGAGCGTGGCGTCGACGACTGTCTCTCCACGATCCTCAATCGTCTGCTCGGTCAATTCGATTAGCTTGTGGTCGAGCGCGAATTCCAGTGCATGATCCTGATCGGTGCATTGGTGGGAGTGGTCGCCTTCAAGCGGGTGGGAATCGACGAGGATGCGCGACAGGTCAAGGGTTTTGGCCTTGAAGTGTTCGATGTCGTCGCGTTGCTTGAGCATGTCAGCACGACCGATCATTTCGTTGACGGTTCGGAAACCCATCTCGGCCATGCGTTTACGCAGTTCTCCAGCGAGCATGGTGAAGTAGTTGACGACGGCTTCAGGCGTTCCGGCGAATTTCGCTCGGAGTTCGGGATCTTGCGTGGCAACGCCGACTGAACATGTGTTCAGGTGGCATTTCCGAAGCATGATGCAACCCATCGTGATCAAAGCAGCTGTCGCAACGCCCCATTCGTCGGCGCCGAGCAGTGCGGCGATGGCTACGTCGCGGCTGGTTTTGATCTGACCGTCGGTTTGAACGACGATCCGGTCGCGCAACCCATTCGCGACCAGCACTTGTTGGGTTTCGCTTACGCCGAGTTCCCATGGGATTCCGGCGTGTTTGATCGACGACAGTGGAGATGCGCCCGTTCCTCCTGTGTCACCAGAGATCAGAACCACATCGCCCT
The DNA here is from genome assembly GCA_964424025.1 of uncultured Dehalococcoidales bacterium. Taxonomy (GTDB): domain Bacteria; phylum Chloroflexota; class Dehalococcoidia; order Lucifugimonadales; family Lucifugimonadaceae; genus Bin127. The sequence continues at coordinate 5,115 of CAYRHG010000010.1, forward strand.
TGCCCTTCGAAATTCCGGCCGCGATGATGCCGACACCCGAACGCGCTACCAGTTTGACGTGTACCCGAGCTTCGGGATTGACGTTTTTTAGGTCGTGAATGAGTTGGGCGATGTCCTCGATCGAGTAGATGTCGTGGTGCGGCGGTGGCGAGATCAGTTCCACGCCCGGCGTCGTGCGCCGGATAGATGCGATGTATTCGCTGATTTTGTGCCCGGGGATTTCGCCGCCCTCACCAGGCTTGGCTCCTTGCGCCATCTTGATCTGCAGGTCCTTGGCGTTAACCATGTACTCGGTTGTGACACCAAATCTGCCGGAAGCGACTTGTTTAACCGCAGAGTTGCGTGAATCCGGAACGTCGAATGGCACGTAACGCTCGTCGTCTTCTCCACCTTCACCAGTATTGCTACGAGCGCCGATGCGGTTCATGGCGATCGCCAACGTTTCGTGAGCCTCGCGACTGATTGAACCTAACGAGATGGCTCCCGTAGCGAACCGGGGGAGGATCTTTTCTACTGATTCGACCTCTTCGATGGGGATCGGGTGGAACTTGCTCTCGTCAAATTCCAGCATTTGCCTGAGCGCGATGAAGCCTTCAGGTTCCTGGTCTGCGGCATCTTCAAATTGTTTGTATATCGTGGTGCTGTTTAACGTCGACGCGGTCTGGATAAGAGAGATCGTGCGCGGGTTCCACATGTGCGGCTCGCCAGTGGCCCGCCACATGTAATAGCCGCCCAGATCCAAGCGCAAGTTCGAGGGGATGTCGTGCTGCGGGTACGCGCGGGCGTGGTTGGCGATGACATCCGCAGCGATCTCCTCCAATCCGACACCGCCAATGCGCGAGTTCGTCCAGGTGAAATACTCATCGATCAGATCTTGTGACAGCCCGAGCGCTTCGAAAATCTGGGCTCCGAGATAGCCTTGCAGCGTCGAAATGCCCATTTTGGACATCGTCTTAAGAACGCCTTCTTCGGACGCTTTTCGATAGTTTTCCTCAGCTTTGTCCTGCAATGGCATCGTGCCGTCGCTGGCAACCGATTCTCTGATCGACGCGAGGGATTCGAAGGCGAGGTAAGGGTTGATCGCGCTCGCCCCGTAGCCATAGAGCAACGCAAAGTGATGCACTTCCCGAGGTTCGCCGGATTCGACGAGTATGTCGGCCTGTGTCCGCGTCTTCTCGCGGATCAAATGGTGATGGATCGCCGCGGTCGCCAACAATGAGGGAATGAAGGTGTTCTCCGAATCGACGCCACGGTCCGATAACACTAAGATCGTGAAACCTTGCTCGATCGCGCGAGAAGCTTCCGTTCGGATGCGCTCTAACGCCGATTTCAGGCCTTCTGAACCTTGCGCAACCGGGAACAGCGTCGAGATTGTTATCGCCTTTACGCCCGGGTTGGTCGACTCTTTGATTCGTGCCAAGTCAGCGTTGCGCAAGATGGGGTGGTCGATACGCAACAATCGGGCATGGCTCTCGGTCTCGTCAAACAGGTTTGGACGACGTCCCGCGGGCACGGCCATTTGAGTGACCAATTCCTCTCGGATCGCGTCCAGCGGCGGATTGGAGACCTGCGCGAAGTCCTGTTTGAAGTAGGCGAACAAGTTTTGCGGTTTGTCCGACAACACCGCCAACGGTGCGTCATTACCCATCGAGCCTTGAGGCTGGTGCGCAGTCACGCCCATCGGTCCGATGAGCATCCGCATGTCCTCTTGCGAGTAACCGAACACGATTTGGCGAAGCGGTGCCGATTCGAGGTCGATGTTTGGCACATTCTGCGGCGGATCGAGGTCGTCGACGCCGAGACGCTGGTTCGCGAGCCATTCGCCGTACGGTTCGGCGGAAGCTAGATTGTCAGCGACTTCTTCGGGTTCGATTATTCGCTTCTCTTCGAAATCGACCAAGAACATTCTTCCGGGGCGAAGCCGAGATCGATAGAGGATCTGATCTGCTGGGATATCGAGCACGCCGGTTTCCGACGCCATAACGAGCAGGTTGTCTTTTGTTACCGAGTAGCGGAACGGCCTCAAACCATTGCGGTCCAAAACCGCTCCCAGCATATGGCCATCGGTGAACGTGATCATCGCCGGGCCGTCCCACGGCTCCATGATCCCGCCGTGGTACTCGTAGAAGTCCTTGACGTTTTGCGGCATCGATTCGTGTCCGTACCACGCCGCAGGCATCATCATCGCGGCGGTGTGCGACACCGAGCGACCGCCCATGTAGACGGCCTCGAACGCGTTGTCCAACGATGCGGTGTCGGATGGTTCGTCGGTCTCGCAAATCGGGAGGATGTCTCGGATGTAATCGCCGAAAAGATCAGATTCGAGAGTGAGTTCACGCGCCGACATCCAGTTTCGGTTGCCTCGAACAGTGTTGATTTCGCCGTTGTGGGCCAGCATCCGATATGGATGGGCAAGCTTCCAAGAGCCCAACGTATTGGTGCTGAAACGCGAGTGCACCATCGCGAAATGAGATTCGAAATCCGGATCCGTCAGGTCTAGATAGAAATCGTCGGTTTGCTCGGCCATCAGCATGCCTTTGTAGACGATGGTTCTGGCAGATAGCGACGGGACGTACCACTCGTTGAGCAAGGCGTTTACGATGGCAAGTTCTTCCTCAGATGGGTCGCCGTCGGACTTTTCTTCGATTTGGACTATACGATCTCTGACCGTTTTCTCCGTCGATTTTCTGATGACGTAAAGGCGACGTTCGAGCAACGTTTCGCCGATGCCTTCCGGGGCTTTCATGAACAGTTGAGCGATGTGAGGCATCCGCGCCCGGGCCCAAACGCCGACGGCGTGCGGATTAACCGGCACATCGCGCCATCCCAACGGTTCCACGCCATGCTCGCGTGCGCTTCGTTCCAAAGCTCGCATGCAGAAACGTCGAAGCTCGTCGTCTTGGGGCAAGAAGCACATCGCGACGGCGTATCGCAACGCGTCGGGCAGGTCGATGCCGCATTCCCCGGCGACCTTGACCATGAAACGATGCGGCATTTGCACTAGGATGCCTGCGCCGTCGCCGGTCTCTGGGTCGCAACCACACGCGCCACGGTGACCTAGGTTTCGTAAAACTTCAAGGCCTTGTTGGATGATCTTGTGCGAACGATGGCCGCCGATATTTGCAACGACACCGACGCCGCACGCATCGTGCTCATGGTCCTTGAGGTACAGCCCTTCCCGTTCCAACCGGCGAAATTCTGCTTCGCGTTCGGCTGCCAATTTGCGCATTTCGGTTGTTGTGATATCCGACATCATTGACGGGCGACGTTGTTTGGGTCAGATTTGAATCTTAAATTCGTGTTCGGTTCAAATTCGACAACGGGAACCAAGGCCTCAAAGGATGTCAAGGTACCGGTTGGTTTCGAAATCGGTGACCGTGCGGCTGAATTCGTCCCATTCGAGGTATTTGTTGCGACAAAAACTTTCGATAGCTTTGTCGCCGATGTTTGTCCTGAGCAACTCGCTGTTCTCCGCGATCGAAACGGCTTCGTAGAGCGAACTGGGCAACCTCGGCAACGTTGCAGATTCGCCGTTCGATTCTTCCACGATGGGTGACGACACTGGATAATCTTTCTCGATGCCTTCTAGCCCTGCAGCCAACATGGCGGTGAACGCGAGATAAGGATTGCATGCGGCGTCTGGGGCCCGGTATTCCACCCTCATGCTGGCTTCCTGCCCGGGGCGGTAAGCCGGAACCCTGATCAAATCGTTCATGTTGCCGGCAGTCCAAGTCGCGAAAATCGGCGCTTCCGAACCGGAGACGAGCCGCTTGTAGCTGTTGACCCATTGATTGGTGATCGCCGTGATCTCAGGCGCGTGCTTGACCAATCCGGCGATGAATTTTTTCCCGATTTCCGACAGATGGAATTCGTCGTCTTCTCCCTCGTAGAACGCGTTTTCGTCGCCGCTGAACAGGGACATATGCGTATGCATTCCAGACCCGGGCCGATCGGAGAACGGTTGAGGCATAAACGTAGCATGTCCGCCTTTGCGCGCGGCCAGCTCTTTGACGACTACTCGGTAGGTCACGACAGAATCGGCCATCGTGAGCGCGTTGGTGTGCCTGAGATCTATTTCGTGTTGTCCGTGACCGACTTCATGATGGCTGTGTTTTACGGGAATTCCCATTTTTTCCAGCGCGAGCACGACTTCGCGGCGCAACTCTGCGCCACCTAGGTCCGGCGAGGTCTGGTCGAAATACCTGCTGGCACGGTTAAACCGATTCGGCAGACTTGCAGGTGTGAAGGAATCCGCAACGTTGGACAGAAGATTCTCGCTCCGACCGCTGCGGTATTCAGCGACGTCGTCGACGTAGAAAAACTCCAGCTCGGGCGCTACGTAAAAGTTGTATCCGAGTCTGCGCGCCCGTTGCATCACCTTTCGGAGGATGTGCCGGCCATCGGTTTGGAGCGGTTCGCGATCGGGTGTGCTGAGGTCGCAGAACACACTGGCGACGGCGTCTTGGCTAGGGCGCCAAGGGAGGATTTGCCAAGTCGTAGGGTCCGGAACTGCGACGGTGTCAGCTTCGTCGCTTCTGGCAAGACCGTCGATGACAGCACCGTCGAAACTCGCTCCAGAGTTCAGGACATGCT
>CAYRHG010000011.1:0-7367 GCA_964424025.1 uncultured Dehalococcoidales bacterium
GAGGCGGTCTAGGCAACGCCGCATTCGTTACTGCCGTAAACCGCGAACCCCTCCTCGCCGAAGCCGGCGAATCAGGCGAGACCGTCAAGCTGAGATTGAATCTCAAAATCCTCGCCGATGTCGGACTGGTCGGAATGCCCAACGCCGGCAAGTCCAGCCTCCTCACCGCCATCAGCGCCGCACGACCAAAGATCGCCGACTACCCCTTCACCACACTCGAACCCGTACTCGGCATCGTCGAACACGGCATCGATGCATTCGCCGCGGTCGACATTCCAGGACTCATCGAAGGCGCTTCCGACGGCATCGGACTAGGCCACGAGTTCCTCAAACACATGCAACGTACACGCTTGCTGGTGCACGTCGTCGACGGCAGTGAAGGCGAACCCGGAGAGAGAATCCGCGCTATCAATCAAGAGCTAGACGCATTCGACCCCAGGCTCGCGCAGACACCGCAAATCATCGCCATCAACAAGCTCGACCTCGAAGAAGTCGAACTGCTCCGCGATGAGATCGATGAAGAGGTGCGTCAAGCGGTAGGAGAAGACACGCCGGTACATTTCATCTCGGCCGCCACCCGCCGCGGCATTGACGACCTAGTTGCAACTGTCTCATATCGCCTAGCCGACATCAGGAAACAAGACACCGCCTCGAGCGAAGCAACACAAGTGCCGTATTTCCAAGACGGCCGCGATCCCCTCGACGACGACAACCTACCCGTGTTCCAACCGCGCATGGCCGACACAAAGATGGTGGTGCGTACCGCCGCCGACTCCTACCGCATCGTCTACGACAGGGCAGTCCGCCTAGCACTCGGCTCAAACCTCGACAACTGGGACGCATTGGTGCAGTACCACCAGCGCTTGGAACGGATGAACGTCACCACCGCACTTCGCCGCGCTGGCGCCAAAAACGGCGACGTGATTCTCGTCGGCGAGTGGGAGTTCGAGTGGCAATGAGCCCGCGGCGCGTCGTCGTCTTTGGAGGGACCTTCGATCCGATCCACAACGGACACATCGCGATCGCCAAATGCCTGCGCGATGAACTAGACCCTGATTCCGTCGTCATGATTCCAACCGGACGTCCATGGCTTCGTCCCGACGCTCCAATAGCCACACCAGAAGATCGACTGCGAATGGTCGAACTGGCTGTCGAAAACGAAAAACAGATCGAGGTCTCAGATGTCGATATCGTGCGAGACAAGACGACCTATTCAATCGACACCATCCAAGATCTCCGACCCCGATACGGCCTCGACTGCGATTTCATCCTAGCCGTCGGCGCAGACGCGGTCCCTGATCTCCACCGTTGGCACCGATATGAAGAACTCGTCGAAGAATGCACCTTCGCAGTCGTTGAACGCCCCGGTTCACCTCTAGACGACACGACATCACTACCCAAGAACTCGTTCGTCATACGAGGCCCCATGATCAGCATCAGCGCCTCAGAAATCCGCTCCATAATCGAGCAGGGAGACCTCGCAGACGTGGCCAATCTTCTACCCGGATCAGTACTCAGATTTATCATCGAAAAAGGTCTCTACCGATGAACCACGCGGATGCCATAGCACACGCCGAACGGCTCTTGGAGCGTGCTTTAGAACTCGGGGCCCTGCGCTACGGCGAGTTCACCCTCTCATCTGGCGCAAAGTCTTCCTACTACTTCGACGGGCGCCTGCTGACCACTGACGGCGAAAGCGTCAAGATCATCTCATCGATCTTTCTTCAAATCCTCGCAAAACGCAACATCCACCAGTTCGGTGGACCAGCCGTAGCCGCAGTTCCCATCATCGGCGGAATCGCACTTATGGCACACACCAACGGATACGACCTCAAAGGCTACTTCGTCCGGTCAGAGCAAAAGCAACACGGCATGGGCAAGCAGATCGAAGGACACATCACACCAGGCGACCGCGTCGCAATCTGGGACGACACGATCTCTACCGGTGGCTCACTACTCGACGCCGCAGACGCCGTCGCCTCGCTTCCCTCCGAAATCGACATCGCTCTCTGCGTCCTCGACCGCAACCAAGGCGGCAGCGACAAACTACACCAGCGCTCCATCCCCCTCTTCAACATCCTCACCAGCAATCCCGAAGGCCGCGTCGAAGTCGATTCCATCGCACTCGCCAAATGGTTCGACTGACCGCGTGAAGAACCTGATCATCTGCCAATCAATGTAAAACCACCGTCGTTCCCGCCTGCGCGGGAACGACGAAGAGTGTTGCAACGGGGCCCCGGCAGGAGAGGTGCAGGGTGTGCCTAAGACATGCATCGCCATGCCAGTATCCGCTAGTGTCACGCCAATATCACATAGACTTCTGTAAGGTTTTAAATCAGTAACCGATTCAACGCGGAAACGACTCATCCGCTATATGCCGGATGTGTCAAGTGAATAATTGCCGGCTAAAACAAAGGACAGATCAATGGACGCGCGCCAAATTCGAGATAGCAAGATACCGTTGCCGGGACGTGATGATGGATACGCACGCATCATGTTCGTTGGAACTACGGGCGCCGGGAAGACAACGCTTTTGCGCCATCTCATAGGCTCGGATCATACGAACGATCGGTTTCCATCAATCTCAACGGCGCGGACTACTACCTCGGATATCGAGATAGTCACCACGGACAGCGGCTCATTCACGGCAGCGATCACGTTTATGCCATTTGAAACGGTTATAGGCCACGTTGAAGAATGCATTCAAGCAGCATGCAGGGGGGTTATCGAGGGGGATTCAACGGAGGAGGTGGCGCACGCCTTGCTAAATCATCCCGAACAGCGCTTCAGGTTGTCGTATGTTCTAGGCACTCTCGAGGATCAGGTAGAAGGCGATGACGATTTAGATTTCGGTTTTGAGAGCCCGGAACCGGAGTTGCCTCTGAACGAATCTGTCCCACCGAACGAGCGTCGCGAACATGCTGATCAACTCAGGGTATTGGTGGATCGCGTCGTACAGATAGCAACGGCCGAAGAAGCGAACACATCTGCACAAGTTGGATTTTCACTCTCAAGTAGTAACGCCAGTCAGCCAGATGAAGATTGGTGGGCAGTATTCGATCGAATCATCGCTGATAGTCCTAACGTACTGCATCTGCGCGGCCAAATCCTTGACAGAATTCAAGACCGATTCGACTTGTTGGAGGTAGGTTCACTCGAAACGGATTCGAAAAATTGGCCGATAGTTTGGACGTACGAATCAAATGACCGCGACGAATTCTTGAGACAAGTCCGTTGGTTTTCGAGCAATCATCATCTTCAATACGGTCGATTGCTGACGCCATTGGTTGACGGTGTCAGAGTTCAAGGCACATTTGCTCCGCGACACCCTAAGTTGGGAATGGCACCGAAGTTAGTGCTCATCGACGGTGAAGGTCTCGGGCATCGCGTCAGTTCGGTAGAGAGTGTTTCAACTCACGTTACGGAATTATTCGCTTTGGTTGACCGAATAGTTTTGGTTGACAACGCCCAACAACCGATCGTTGGGCCTCCGTTGACCTTGCTCCGCACCGTGGCTGATCGTGGTCAAATCGCCAAACTGGCGGTGGCATTTACACATTTCGACTTAGTGCATGGTGACAACATCAACACCCAACAACAGCGTATCAACCATGTCAGTGGTGCAATCACCAATGCACTCTCGAACCTCAGGGGCTCAATCTCGGAGTCTGTCTGGATACGACTGAATGAACGACTGCGTTCGAATACTTACTACCTTGGCGGACTGAACCTTGAAACAACGAATTTACCCTCAGGCATTATTCGTAATTTGGGGGAATTTCTGTCCGATCTGCAAGAGTCTGCCATCGCTGACGAGAGTCTTGCCCTGACGTTTCGCCTCAACACCCAGGACATCGGGCTCGCAACAGAAGCAGGGATCCTTCAATTTCGGAGGCATTGGGATGTTCGTTTGGGGACTAATCCGACGACTCGCGGGCAAAAGGAGCACTGGACGAGGATCAAAGCCCTGAATCGGAGATTAGCCGACTTGGGTACCGATGAGTACGACACATTGCGCCCTGTCGCCGAGTTGTCTGGCTTTCTCCAGAATCAGCTCTCAAACTGGCTAGAAGGCGCAGTGGACTGGTACTCACCCGATGCGAATAAAGACGCCAAAAACAAGGTCCTAGATGCCACCAGAGATGTGATCGGAAGCAAAATCCAAAGCTTCGCTTCCCATGAGATCTGGAGGTCCCCGATCGAAGACTGGAGGGATGCCAATGAACTGAGCGGTCGGGGATCAACTTTTGTCCGGGCAGATCGGATTAACCAGATTTACGAGCGCGTTGCACCTGTTAGACACGCCGCTACAAGCGTGGAAGAGCGAGTCCTCGGCATCGTCGAAGAAGCACAATCCGAGGTGCTCAACAGGGTTATATCTCCAGCAAGGAAATAGAGAACTGCCAAGGGCAACACGATCTCCCTAAACCACATCGTCAACTCACTGTCAACATCCCCGCGATTTAGTCGCGAAAGATTGTCAACATCTCAGGTCCAAACCGCGGATCTTCCCGGTAACGGATCAAAGCCCCGGCCAAGACCCTCAACTCTTGACATCAACTCGTCAGGGAATTGACATCCCAACCGACCGCCAAAAGCACCGATCTCAGTTCACACAACGACTTCTCAACCCGACTTTCGACGAAGTTGACGTGCTTATCGTTGTTATCTAAGAATTAGGGAACTTTGAGTACCTCAATCAGTTGTAATCAAACATCCAAGTTCTTAACCTCAAGCGCATTCGCCCGGATGAAGTCACGCCGCGGACCAACTTCCTCACCCATCAAAGTCCGGAAAATGTCATCAGCACTGATCGCATCGTCCGCGGTAACCTGCAACATCAGCCGATTCTGTGGATTCATCGTCGTGTCCCATAGTTGATCCGGGTTCATCTCACCAAGGCCCTTGTAGCGCTGGATATTGATGCCACTCGTATCCGAGTTCTCTTCTAATGCCTCTGGAAGCTCTTCCCAGTTAATGTCGTCCAACACGATATTTTCTCGACGCTTAATCGAGAACGCGTCAGCCGAGATGAAATCAGCTACTCGCGGATAGAGTCTCTTAGCTCGACGGATCGCAGGGTTGTTGTACACATCCTCCGTGAGTTCGTAGTCCCGGATCATGTACGTCACCGGAGCTCCCTCTTCCTCGTCGTCGGACTCTTCGTTGACCTCACGAGTAAAGGTCGCCTGATCCTCATCCACACTATCGTTAAACAAGTCGACCTGGAAAGGACCATCCTCACCCGTCAGGTCATCGTTCAACTCCGCGATGATCTCGGACGACCGATCTCGCGTGAATGTCAAGCTCTGCCACTCAGGGTCTCGCAACAGGTCGAAGAACACATCTTCGGGAACTCCCAGCGCGTCTACGATGCCGTACGCCTCTCGGAACTCACGCAGCTGCGTAATTGTGCTGCCCAGCGACTTGCCCTTCACCTCGATGTCAACTTCATCATCGTCAGAGGCGATAGAAAGCCCGTTGAAAGCCCGCTCCGCCATCCAGCTGTCAAGATCGGCATCGGCATAGAGCCAGTTGCTGCGACGCCCCTTAGAAGCCTTGTACAAGGGCGGCTGAGCGATGTATAGATAACCCTCGTCGATCAGCTGCCGCATGTTGCGGAAGAAGAACGTCAGCAACAGCGTTCGGATATGGGCACCATCGATATCCGCATCAGTCATGATGATGATCCGGTGGTAACGGAGCTTCTCCGAGTCGAAGTCTTCGCCCATGCCAGCGCCAATCGCCGTGATGAGCGCCGTAATCTCATCGTGCGCAAACATCCGCTCCGGCCGCGCCTTCTCGACGTTCAGGATCTTGCCCTTCAACGGCAGAATCGCTTGGAACTGACGATCGCGACCCTGCTTCGCCGATCCACCTGCCGATTCGCCCTCCACGATGTACAGTTCTGACCGCGAAGGATCTTTCTCCGAGCAGTCAGCGAGTTTGCCCGGCAACGACCCACCATCCATCGCATTCTTGCGAATAATGAGGTCACGTGCCTTCTTAGCAGCCTCGCGCGCCCGCGCCGCGGTCGATGCCTTGTCAATGATGAGGCGCGCCTCGTCTGGATGATCCTCAAGGAACTCCGTCAGATACCGGCCCACAAGCTGCGCGACCGCTCCCGAGACTTCCGGATTACCCAAGCGTCCCTTCGTCTGACCCTCGAACTGCGGATCCTTCACCTTGACGCTGATAACCGACATCAACCCCTCTCGGACATCCTCACCCGACAGCGTCGCCACCCCGTCCTTGCCGATGTTCAGCAAATTGTTCTTCTTCGCGTAGTCGTTCACCACACGGGTCAACGCCGACCGGAAACCAGTGACATGCGTCCCCCCGTCGCCAGTCCGGATCACGTTGGCGAACGATAAGCAGTTCTCCACGAACGACTGGTTGTACTGGAACGCCACCTCAACCGCAACATCCTCCACGGTCCCTGCGGCATAGATCACGCTGTCATGGATACCACCACGCCGGCGGTTGAACGTCCGAACAAAACTGCGAACGCCTCCATCGAACCGGAACGTCACATCGTTGTGCGGCCAGTGCGTCTCCTCGTGCCAGTCGCTTCGGAGCCGGATGGCAAGTCCCTGGTTCAGATAAGCCATCTCCCGTAATCGACCGGTAACGCCGTCCCAGTCGTAAGCGATCTCCGGGAACACCTCGCTATCCGGCATCCAAGTTACCTTGGTGCCGGCACCTTGTAGATCGGCCGACGTCTGCTTCCGCACCGTCATATCGTTCATCGTCACGCCACGCTCAAAACGCTGCGAGTACACATACCCGTCGCGCCGCACCTCTACAACCGTCCACTCCGAGAGAGCGTTAACCACCGACGCCCCAACACCATGCAGCCCGCCCGATACTTGGTACCCCTTACCGCCGAACTTCCCACCGGCATGGAGGGTCGTCATCACCGTCTCTAGTGCCGACTTCCCTGTCTTGTCATGCGTGTCGACCGGGATTCCGCGACCATCGTCAATAACCGTTACCGACCCGTCCTCGTGGATCTGAATATCTACGGTGCTCGCGAACCCCGCCATCGCCTCGTCAACACTGTTATCGACGATTTCACGAACGAGATGGAACACGCCCTCGGGACCGGTCGTGCCGATGTACATCCCCGGACGCTTGCGGACGGCTTCCAAGCCCTCCATCACCGTGATGTCTTCGGCCGTGTACTCCGCGGACCCGGTGTGCCCGTTGCCGTTCGTTGCGATGGTAGTTTCGGTCGTCATAATCCTCCAAGCAAAGAGTCCGGTCGGTGCCTATCGCCGATGCCTCACCCACCACACAATCTACGACCAAGAACTCGGTATGGATTGGGCGTTCCTCGCGTACGCGCGTGCGCGCGTCTTTAAGAA
>CAYRHG010000012.1:0-9199 GCA_964424025.1 uncultured Dehalococcoidales bacterium
ATCAGCAACGCCGGGGTGAATACTGTTCCCGGGCCTTGTACACACCGCCCGTCACACCACGAAAGTTGGCAACACCCGAAGTCAGTGGCCCAACCCGCAAGGGAGGGAGCTGCCGAAGGCGGGGTTTATGATTGGGGTGAAGTCGTAACAAGGTAGCCGTACGGGAACGTGCGGCTGGATCACCTCCTTTCTAAGGAGCACCGAGAGGCGCGGAGAAGATCACTTCCTCGACGTCTCAAAGTCTGAGGATCACGACATCCTCAGGAGAAGCACCGGGGTCTAGCACCCGGGTTCTTCGCTCTTAGTTGATCTTTTGGTTACTCGGCTATCGGTTCCTATCCAGAAGAAGTAGAGGTCCCCACGCGTTGACGCGAGGGTGAACTCCTTTGACGGAGGGGAGAGATAGTCGGACACGCTGTTCAGTCGTGAAGGAGCCCTGGTGCTCTTTGAGAACTGCATAGCGAGCATGAATCGTCTTGAACTCTACAAAGTTCAAGCTACCAAGGGTCTACGGTGGATGCCTTGGTGTCGAGAGCCGATGAAGGACGTAGCAGGCTGCGAAAGCCCCGGGTAGCTGTCAAGCAAGCTCTGATCCGGGGGTGTCCGAATGGGGAAACCTAGCTGGGGTAATGCCCAGTTACTCCGGTCTGAACACATAGGGCCGGTTGAGGCAACCGGGTGAATTGAAACATCTAAGTAACCCGAGGAACGGAAAGCAACAGCGACTCCCTGAGTAGTGGCGAGCGAAACGGGAAGAGCCTAAACCGATGTGGTGTGATAGTCCGATGACGTTGCCATATCGGTGTTGAGGGACCCGTCAGCTGGCGCGTCGGAGCCAGCAGGAAGTTACAAAGCCAGGTGATAGTAGAACAAGTCTGGAAAGACTGGCCACAGAGGGTAATAGCCCTGTATACGAAATCGCACTGGTCTTCCGACGGTGATCCCGAGTAGCGTCGGGGATATCTGGCGTGAATCTGCGAGGACCACCTCGTAAGGCTAAGTACTACTCGGCGACCGATAGCGGACAAGTACCGTGAGGGAAAGGTGAAAAGAACCCCGGCGAGGGGAGTGAAATAGTACCTGAAACCGTAGACCTACAAGCAGTGGGAGGGAGCTTATGCTCCTGACCGCCTGCCTTTTGAAGAATGAGCCGGCGAGTTAGTGCTATGTGGCAAGGTTAAGGCATAGGCCGGAGCCGCAGCGAAAGCGAGTCTGAATAGGGCGTACAGTCGCATGGTCTAGACCCGAAGCCGAGTGATCTATCCATGGGCAGGGTGAAGCGAGGGTAAGACCTCGTGGAGGCCCGAACCCACCTAGGTTGAAAACTGGGGGGATGACCTGTGGATAGGGGTGAAAGGCCAAACAAACTCGGTGATAGCTGGTTCTCCCCGAAATAGCTTTAGGGCTAGCGTCGCGCGTTCCGCTATGGGGGTAGAGCACTGATTGGGCTAGGGGGCTTACCAGCTTACCAACCTCAGTCAAACTCCGAATCTCATAGTGCTAGAGCGCGGCAGTCAGACCGTGTGGGATGAGCTTCACGGTCGAAAGGGAAACAGCCCAGATCGCCAGCTAAGGCCCCTAAGTGTGTGCTAAGTGTTAAACGAGGTGGGGGCGCCCAGACAGCCAGGAGGTTGGCTTAGAAGCAGCCACCCTTTAAAGAGTTCGTAACAGATCACTGGTCGAGGGCTCCCGCACGGAAAATAAACGGGGCTCAAGCACTTCGCCGAAGCTGCGAAAGGCGCGTTCGCGCGCCTTGGTAGGGGAGCGTTCCCAGCCGCGTTGAAGCGTGCCCGTGAGGTCACGTGGAGTGCTGGGAAGTGAGAATGCTGGCATGAGTAGCGTCAATGCCGGTGAGAATCCGGCACGCCGAAAGTCCAAGGTTTCCTACGCAACGTTGATCGACGTAGGGTAAGGCGGCCCTAAGGTGTAGCCTAAAGGCGAAGCCGATGGACAGCTGGTTGAAATTCCAGCCCCGCCCCAGGACCGATTGAGACGCAGGAGGGACGCGGATTGGTAAGCGATGCATACCACTGGATATGGTGTGTCGCCACCCGTAGGCCAGCGCCACGAGTTAAAACGCGTGGCGCGTGACGAGCAGAGGGGTGGTGGGACCTTAAGGTACGCCTCGAGGAACGTCGCTGATCCTATGCCGCCAAGAAAATCTCCGACGTCGAGGTTCTGCGGCGACCGTACCGCAAACCGACACTGGTGGACAGGGGTAAAAGCCCCAAGGCGTTCGAGATAACCATCGTTAAGGAACTCGGCAAATTAACCCCGTAACTTCGGGATAAGGGGTGCCGATGATGTATACGCGTTAACCGCGAAAAGCGTTGTCGGCCGCAGAGAACCGGCTCAAGCGACTGTTTACCAAAAACACAGGTCTGTGCCAAAGCGAAAGCTGATGTATACAGGCTGACGCCTGCCCAGTGCTGGTAGGTTAAGGAAGGGGGTGCAAGCCTCCGACCGAAGCCCCGGTAAACGGCGGCCGTAACTATAACGGTCCTAAGGTAGCGAAGTCCCTTGTCGGGTAAGTTCCGACCCGCACGAATGGCGTAACGACTTGAGCACTGTCTCAACGATGGACTCGGTGAAATTGCAGGACCCGTAAAGATGCGGGTTACGCGCGGCAGGACAAATAGACCCCGTGGAGCTTTACTGCAGCTTGACATTGGTTTGAGCTCAGGGATGTGTAGTAATAGGCGGGAGACTTCGAAGCGCAGGCGCCAGCCTGCGTGGAGTCACCAATGAAAGACCGCCCTTTTCTGCGTTTGAATCTAACCAAAAATGGGACAGTGTCTGGTAGGCAGTTTGACTGGGGCGGTCGCCTCCTAAAAGGTAACGGAGGCGCACAAAGGTCACCTCAGGCTGGATGGAAATCAGCCTTAGAGTGTATTGGCATAAGGTGGCTTGACTGCGAGACCAACAAGTCGAGCAGGGACGAAAGTCGGTCAAAGTGATCCTACGGTTCCGTGTGGAAGGGCCGTAGCTTAACGGATAAAAGCTACCCCGGGGATAACAGGCTAATCTCCCCCAAGAGATCGTATCGACGGGGAGCTTTGGCACCTCGATGTCGGCTCGTCGCATCCTGGGGCTGAAGAAGGTCCCAAGGGTCGGGCTGTCCGCCCGTTAAAACGGCACGCGAGCTGGGTTCAGAGCGTCGTGAGACAGCTCGGTCTCTATCCGCCGTGCGCGCAGGACATTTGAAGGGAGCTGATCCTAGTACGAGAGGACCGGATTGGACGAACCTCTGGTGTGCCGGTTGTAGCGCCCGCTGCACCGCCGGGTAGCCACGTTCGGAAGGGATAAGCGCTGAAAGCATCTAAGCACGAAGCCCACCCTGAGATGAGATGTCCCATCCTTTGGAGTAAGACCACCGGGAGACTACCGGGTAGATAGGCCGTAGGTGTAAGCGCAGCAATGCGCTCAGCTGAACGGTACTAATCGGTCGAGGGCTTGACCATTAAATATCTTCCTGAATCGGCTCGCTCCGATTTCGGAGAGAATGCGGAATCGAGATTCAATTGCAATTACGTTCGGCGTATCTTGCAGCAATAAGCCTCGGTGCGGGGTGGAGCAGTGGTAGCTCGTCGGGCTCATAACCCGAAGGTCGCAGGTTCGAATCCTGCCCCCGCTACCAAATTAAACGCAACGCGTCGAAACACATATCGCAAAAGCCCTTTGGTGATTAGAGCGCGATGGAACCACCCGTTCCCATCCCGAACACGGAAGTGAAACGTCGTAGCGCTGACGATACTGCACCGTGAGGTGTGGGAAAATAGGTCGTTGCCAAGGGGCTTTTACAATTGTTCACAGCCATTTGCAGATCGAAATAACCCGGAGAGGTGGCTGAGTGGTTGAAAGCGCCGGTTTCGAAAACCGGTATCTCGGGCAACCGGGATCGCGGGTTCGAATCCCGCCCTCTCCGCCACATTTCCACTGCAACGATGGATCGCGAAATCTGACGATCCTCGAGTTTCTTTCGCGGAGAGGTGCCGGAGCGGCTTAACGGGCACGCCTGGAAAGCGTGTGTGGGCTTACACTCACCGCAGGTTCGAATCCTGTCCTCTCCGCCATCGCTCAAACTCCACATCCGACTTTTTCGCCAAACCGATTTAGACATACGCGGCCATGTGTTGTACCGTGTTTATCGGCGCATCACTCGCTGATAATGGACGTGCTCACTTCGCATCTACAAGTACGAGCGCGCTTAGCTAACAACCCTGAGAAGTTATGAACGAATTGAAGTATTGGGTCGCTTTTCACGGCGTCAACGGCATGGGACCTCAAAGGTTCAACCGTATGGAGTCGTATTTCGGCAGCTTGGAAAACGCTTGGGGTGCCAAAAGAGGGGAGTTGCGCGACGCTGGGATCGGCCCTGCGATGGCCGAGGACATCGATGCGATAAGGGCCCGCGTCGACCCGGATTCAGAGATGGAGCGACTGTTGCAACGCGGGATTCGGCCAATTCACCTCCGATCCGAAGACTATCCCCAACAACTCGCCGAATCACCAGATGCCCCGGCGGTCATTTATGTCTGCGGCGAAATGCTCCCCGCAGACAACAACAGCGTCGCCATCGTCGGCACTCGAAACGCGACCGAGTACGGCGAGCACATGGCATCGTTGCTCTCCAGCGAACTAGCCAGCTACGGCATCACCATAATCAGCGGACTTGCGATTGGCATCGACACGGCGGCTCACCGAGCCGCGCTCAAAGCTGGCGGCAGGTCGATCGCAGTACTCGCTGGCGGACTCGATTCCGTGTACCCGCAACGGAATCGTGGGCTAGCTCGACAGATCGTTGAGGACGGGTACTTGATAAGCGAGTATCGACTAGGCGTTCGTTCCAAGCGCGAGCATTTTCCGCGGCGAAATCGCATCATAAGCGGGCTCAGCAGGGGCGTGATCGTCGTCGAAGCCGCCAAGAAAAGCGGTGCCACGTGGACCGTCAAATGGGCCTTGGAGCAGAATCGGGAAGTCTTCGCCGTGCCCGGCAATGCGACGTCAAAACAAAGCGAAGGCACCAATTGGCTGATACAACAAGGTGCCAAGCTCACGACGTGTGCCGAAGACGTACTACAGGAATTGAGCGCGTTCTTCGGTCACCTCGAGCGAGATCCCAATGCTGCGCACCGCGAAAACGCCTCCAAAATCAAAGCCACGGTTACCGCGCGTAGGGAATCAAACCAATCTGGAGTTGCGCGCAAAAACGATCGTCGCAACGACGAAATCGTGACGTTTAACGATCAGGAACACTCTGTTGCAAAGATTCTGTCCCATTCCGACGGTCCGATGCACGTCGACGAAGTGGCACGCACGCTCTCGGCTTCTGTCACAGAAGTGATGTCAACGCTTACTATGATGGAAGTGAGAGGCGCAGTGCGGTGCATAGAAGGCGCGTTATACGATTTGTCGAACCGACGCGCCGTTTTGAGCGCGCCTCGATTGCTCGACGAAGGCAAACCTGCATAATTACTACTCCCCGCAAAACGGGGATGCGTTAGAACAGGAATCGAATTGGCAGGGCGACAAGAGGCCGCGGCCGAAAATCTGGTGATCGTGGAGTCGGCCGCCAAGGCGCGCACAATCGAGCGTTACCTTGGCAACGGATTCGAGGTCAAGGCATCCGTCGGTCACGTACGCGATTTACAGAAATCACGCATGGGAGTCGACATCGAAAACGATTTCGAGCCCAAATACAGCGTCGTTGCAGACCGCCGAAAAGTCGTAAACGAGCTCAAAGCGGCTGCCAAACGCGCCACCGACGTGTACCTCGCCACCGACCCGGATCGTGAAGGCGAAGCCATTTCATGGCATTTGAGTCAGCTACTCGGCATACCCGAAGAACAGGCACGCCGCGTGGTTTTCCACGAGATAACCAAAGACGCGGTCGATGCCGCGTTCAACGATCCACGACCCATCGACTACCAGCTAGTCGAGGCCCAACAAGCTCGGCGAATCCTCGATCGTCTCGTCGGATTCAAACTCAGCCCGTTCATCCGAAACAAAGTCGCCGGCGCTCAGTCTGCGGGCCGCGTTCAATCGGTCGCCCTAAGGTTGGTTGTCGATCGTGAAGATGAGATCAACTCGTTCGTACCCAAAGAGTACTGGCTGATCTCAGTTGACCTAAAGAAACTAAACGACGCTTTGCCATTCAGCGCCCGGCTCTATCGGGTACACGGTGAAAGACGAGACCCCAACAAACCCGAAAACGAAATTCTCGGAAACGAGGCTGCGGCAACCGCGATCGCCGATGAACTCAAAACATCCACTTTCTCGGTAACTGCGGTCAACAAACGCCAAGTCAAAGTCAGGCCCCGACCTCCATTCATCACGAGCACATTGCAACAGCAAGCGGCGCGGAGCCTACGTTTCAGCGCTCAGCGCACCATGAGCGCGGCGCAAAGCCTCTACGAGGGCGTAGTTCTCGGCGACGGAGAACCGGTCGGGTTGATCACCTACATGAGGACAGATTCGACGAATTTGGCCACCACGGCGCTCGACCAAGCCCAGTCATTCATCCTTCGAGAATTCGGCGAGAAATACTCCGTCGGCCACCGTGTCTATCGCACTAGGACCCGCAACGCACAAGAAGCTCACGAAGCCATCCGACCTACCGATATCGCCAACACCCCTTCCCGCGTAAGTCGCTACCTCGGCGATGACCAACGAAAACTGTACGAGCTCATTTGGCAACGAATGGTCGCGAGTCAAATGGCCGATGGCATCGACGAACGCACCCGTGCCGACATCGACGCAGAGACGGCGATCGGCAAAACGCACAAGATGCGTGCAACCGGCTCGACGATGATTTTCGATGGTTTCCGGTCGCTCTATACGGAGGCAAAGGACGAAGATTCCGAATCGGATGACGCACGCCGACTGCCTTCACTGGCTGACGGCGAATCTCTTGACCTTTTGAATGTCAATAGCGATCAAAAGTTCACCCAGCCGCCGCCTCGCTACACCGAAGCCAACCTGATCAGAACTTTAGAGGAACTTGGCATCGGAAGGCCTAGCACCTACGCCACCATAGTCGGCAGAATTGTTGAAAGAAACTACGTCACCCGGGAAAGGAACAGGTTTCATCCAACCAAGAGCGGGATCGCCGTGTGCGCGATGCTCAAGGAGTATTTCTCCAACATCGTGGACGTCGGATTTACCGCCGGCATGGAAACGCAACTCGATGACATCGCCAATGGCGATTTAGAGCGCGTCGCCATGCTCAAAGAGTTTTACGCCCCATTCGACGAGGCGTTGGATCACGCCTTCCAGAATGCTCAACGCGTCCGTCGCGCCGAATTCGACGTCGCCAGCGGCATCAAGTGCGAAGGTGGCACGGAGCTCGTCATTCGAAACGGCAGACGCGGCGATTTCCTGGCATGTCCACAATACCCTTCTTGCAGGTTCGCGATGGACCTGCCACCGAGCGATGAATCCGATGGCGAAAAGATCGAAGAGTGGCAAGGTGAATTCACTCGCCGCATGGCGCAATGTCACGTCACTCACCCTGACGGCCCGGCTGAAGTCGAAAAGCGTGTTGAGGTCGGTTCGGGTGTTATCTGCGACGGTGGGATTGAACTCGTTGTCCGGAACGGTAGACGGGGCGAATTCTTGGCATGCCCAGAGTTCCCGAAATGCCGGGTTGCACTTGACCTCAAACCGACGGATGAGGACGAAATCGCTGAGTGGGACGAGAAGCGAAAGCAGCGCATGCAGCGATGCTTCAAAGAACACCCCGAAGCGGCCAAGCGCCGGACTACCCGAACAAACCGTTCTCGTTCTCGCTCATCTTCTTCGCGACGTACCCGTACGGCAAATTAATCGGCCCAACTCCTCTCTAACCCTCAGCACGCGCCTAGGCTCCGGAGGCGCATCGTGACTCTGGGAGGCCAAAAAACCGCTCGCGTCAATGTTCCAGGACTGTGGAATGTCGTGGCGGGAACCGATTGGGAAGCGCCGCTATACGAGTACGAGCGTTACCTAACCGCCATCCGACAACT
This sequence comes from uncultured Dehalococcoidales bacterium, assembly GCA_964424025.1. GTDB lineage: Bacteria > Chloroflexota > Dehalococcoidia > Lucifugimonadales > Lucifugimonadaceae > Bin127. The sequence continues at coordinate 8,004 of CAYRHG010000012.1, forward strand.
CGCTCTACCGACCGTTCGCAACTACATGAACGATCTCGCCGCGTTTATGAAGTTCCTGTCCGAAACGGATCGCATCGCCCAACTTTCGTCACCCAACCGCCAAGAGCTTCGCAGCTACTTGGCGTGGTTGGCCAATCGCAGCTATGAAAAAGCCTCCATCGGTCGGAAATTGACGGCGCTGCGGATGTTTTTCGGTTGGATGCAAGAGACCGGAATGATCGCAACAAACGACACCGACCTCGTTTCTGCGCCACGGCAACCGCGCCGATTGCCGCACGTTGTGTCGCAAGCCGAAATTGAAAGGCTCTTGATCACGCCCAACACTTCCACAACATTGGGTCTACGCGATCGCGCACTGCTGGAATCCTTGTATGCATCCGGGATCCGTGTCTCGGAGGCAACCTCAATCGACGTTGCTGATCTGGATCTGAACACGCAAGAATGCAAAGTTTTCGGAAAAGGATCCAAGCAACGCATCGTACTGCTAGGTTCATCCGCGGTCCAATGGCTCCGGAAATACCTATCCGATGCGCGACTCAAACTCGTGACACGTAAATCCGGCGACGCGCTGTTTTTGAACAGACTAGGCGGCAGATTGACCGAGCGCGGCATCCAAATCATCGTCAAAAAACACGCAATGAACGCAGACCTTGATGCCGAGTTCCACACCCATAACCTGCGCCACAGTTTCGCCACACACCTGCTCGACGGCGGCGCAGACCTGCGTGTGGTGCAAGATCTGTTGGGCCACGAATCGCCCGCAACAACCCAGATCTACACTCATGTATCCGCCGAACAGGCGCGCAAAGTCTACCTCGGCGCACATCCCGGAAACAGGCTCCGACGCAAGAACGGTGACATTTCCAACTCTTGACGCGTTATAGCCTTAAAGGTTGGAAACGATCCATGCCGCGCCCGGGATCCGGTGGTGGCGGTAACACTGCAATCCGATGCACAGGTTCCTCGTAATCAACGGCCCGAATCTGAACAATTTGGGCAAACGCGACGCCGGCCTTTACGGCTCGATCACGCTCGGCGAAATCGAAGATCGAGTAAAGGATTCCGCGCGCCAGTTGGGGGTAGGTGTGGAATTTTTCCAGTCCAACCACGAAGGTGCCATCGTCGATTGGATCCAAGCTGAATCTAGTAACGCCTCCGGAATGATCATCAACGCCGGTGCACTGACTCAAGTCGGA
>CAYRHG010000013.1:0-18195 GCA_964424025.1 uncultured Dehalococcoidales bacterium
GTCCTCCTGCGTTCATGTTGTTGATCGCAACCTTCCCGCGAAACAACTAATTGACATCTCGTGGTTTCGCCGAGCCAGCGCGCGCCTTTCAGACCAACTCACACCAAGTCAGCGAACAATTGAATGTTAATGCAAGTGATCACGATTCAACTCGCGTCAAAACGATTTGACCTTCGTAGAAATCGCCGTAGTCGAATGCTCACTTAGGGCACTATGTCCGAGTTCGCGTCTCCGGTACGATCCCCGCGGGACGAACCAGCAACACAACGACGATCATCAAGCCAATCACCGCTAATCGGATATTTGGATCGCCCAAAAAGCCCGGCAAGAACTGCGAACTCGAAATGATCGCCCACAGCACGAACGCTCCTAGGATCGCGCCCCGGTGGTTGCCGCTGCCACCGAGGATCAACATCGCCCAGATGATGAAGGTGGCGAAGAACGGTTCAAACGCCTGCGGGGTGATCGAGTGCTTCGCAAACGCATACAACGCACCACCGATCCCCATCAACGCAGCCCCATACGCAAACGCCTGCAACTTGAACTGGAACACGTTTTTGCCCACCATCTCCGCCGTATCCTCATTCTCGCGGATGGCGAGAATTACTCTGCCCCAAGGCGAACCCGCCAACCTTTGCGACACCAGATACACGATCAACAACACGATCAAAACGAGTGGCAGGAATATGAAGTCGTAGTAATGCGGATCCACTATGCCGTCGAGCACCCTTGGTATACCGTTCAATCCCCGCGTGCCATCTGCGAGCCAGCCTTCGTTTGTGAACAACAACCGAACCGCCTCCCCAAGACCGAGCGTCGTAATCGCCAGATAGTCGCCGCGCAACCTGATCGTGATGCTACCCACAAGATAAGCGACCGCAGCACACACCGCCGCGGCCGCCGCGAGCACCAACGGAAACCACAAATCGAAACCGACCTTCGTCGGTCCCAACGTAAAAGCAAGGTTCCCGCCCCACTCGTAACGTTGGTAAAGGTCGGGATTGGGCGGCGGCATCACCAATATCGCCGCCGTATACGCGCCTAACGCGAAAAACGCCGCGATCCCGATGTTGAACAATCCCGTGTGCCCGTAATGCACGTTCAAGCCGACGTTGATGATCGCGTAGATGCCCGCGATCACCATGAAGCTGCCGATGTGCAGAGTTAGGCCTTCAATATCCACTTCTTCCCCCTAAACCCGACTCTCACCGAACAGACCGTTCGGCCGCACCAACAGCAGAACGATGATCGCCGCGAAGAACACCGCCGGCTTATACGAAGGATCCAACCACGCGGTCGAAACTTCGCCGACTACTCCGACAAAAATCGCACCCAAGAACGCCCCGTATGGGTTGCCGATCCCACCTGCCACCACCGCGGCGAAAAGCGGGATCAATATCTTCCAACCCGAAATGGTCAACAACTGTCCCTGACCAGCGGCGAACAATATCCCTGCTGCAGCGGCCATTCCGCCTCCGATCACCCACGTCAACAAGTTCGTCCTTTCGACGTCGATGCCCGTAACTCGTGCTAGATCTTCGTTGTCCGCCGCCGCGCGCATCGCTTTCCCCCAACGCGTCATGTTCAGGAATAGGTACGTCGCCAACGTCAGAACTACCGCAGCGATGGCTACAAAGATCATGTCCGGCGGCACGCGAACCTGGACATCCTGTAGATGGAAAAGGTCCACGGTCCAAATGAAGAACTTTTTCGACACTCGCGGAAAATGTTCTACCTCAGTCCCCCAGATGTACTGGATGAATCCCCGCAAAGCAATCGCTACGCCCAACGATGCGAGCGCCATAACCCCCGGCAATGCGCCCCGGCGGCGCATCGTCCGATAAACGAGCTGATCGACAACCACTGCGAACGTCGCCACCACCAGAACCCCTATCGGCAACGCGATGAACAACATATAGCTGAACGTGAACGGGCCGACGGAGTTGTCGCTCCATGCTTCAGGCAATATCGATGCGAATACGAATAAAGCCACGAACGCTCCGAGAGTCATGTAATCGCCGTGGGCGATATTCGGGAGATGCAGATTTCCGTAGACGAGAGAGAGACCTACCGCGCCGAGGGCATAAACCGAACCAACCAACAGACCGTTCACCGTGAGGTCCAACTGCCATATCAATGCCCAGATGGCAAGACCCGCCACGGCGAACAGCGAAAGCCGTTCGAGGAACTTGAAGCCGCGTTCGCCGATCAGCGATACTACGCCGTCGCGGAGTGCGTTTGTATTGATATCCATCCGGGGTTGAAGCTCCAGCGGTGTCTACTGACCCGGTTCTTCCGAATCGCTTTCTGAGCTCCTTCCGAGCCCGAGGAATACTCGACCGATATCGGGATTGCTCAAAAGTCCGTCGGCTGTATCTTCGGTGAAGTTGCGTCCACGAGCCAAAACATAAGCTCTGTCGCTGCGACGTAACGCCTTGATGGCGTTCTGTTCGACGAGCAGAATTGAAACGCCCGATTTATTGATCTCAGCGATCTGATCGAGGACTTGATCAACGACTTGCGGCGCCAACCCGGCGGTAGGTTCATCGAGAAGCAACACTTTCGGCTCCGCCACCAGCGCGCGAGCCAAAGCCAGCATCTGACGTTGACCACCGGAAAGTTGACCGGCTTTGCTACCCCATCGCTCGCGCAACAATGGGAAGAGATCTTGGACACGTTCCATGTTGCCGATCGTGTTGCCACGCAACGTGAAAGCGCCCATCTCGACGTTCTCCCGAACCGAAAGAGTCGGAAACACGTTTCCCGCCTGCGGCACATAGCCGATCCCCATCGAGATCAATCGGTCCGCACGTTCACCCGTGATGTCGTCGCCGTGCAACCGAATCGAACCACCTGACACGTCTGCCAATCCGAATATCGCTTTGATCGTCGTCGACTTCCCCGACCCGTTAGGCCCGATAATCGTCACCATCTCACCCACGTTTACCGTGATCGAAATTCCGCGGGCGATCAGAGTCGGCCCGTATCCAGCCTCAAGGTCCGTTATCTCCAAAGCAGGTGAGACCGTTCCCATTTCCGACACCGCGCTCACGCCTCAACGCCACCTAGATAAGCGTCCAACACCCGCTTGTCGCCTCGAACCTCCTCCGGCGTTCCGTCCGCAATCACCCTACCCTCCGCCATCACGATCACCCGATCGCTCAGATCCATGATCAGTGGAACATCGTGCTCGACGATTACCCAAGTAATCCCGCGATCATCCCGCAACTGCCGGATTGTGGCAGCGATCTCACGCATCAGAGTCGGGTTCACTCCTGCCGCCGGCTCGTCCAACAACACCAACTTCGGAGACGCCATCAATGCCCGCCCGATCTCCAAGAGTTTCTTCTGACCGGTCGAAAGATTTGCCGCCAGCTCATCCTCCAGATGCGTCAGTTGCAAAAGACCCAGGACCTCTCGCGCCTGCTCCCGTACTCGCTCTTCCTGTCGCCTTACAACCCCCGGAGCGAACAGGGACGTGAACATCGCCTCGCCCAGCTGACCCTCCGGCACCAGCGCCAAATTCTCCAGCGCAGTCATGCGACCCAATTCGCCCGGTATCTGAAACGTCCTCGCCACGCCGCGCCGTGCCACCGAATGAGGAGGGATGCCGTCTAAACGTCGACCATCGAAAAAGATACGACCACTCTGAAGCGGGACCATGTCCGTAATCAGATTGAACATGGTCGATTTCCCCGCACCGTTCGGGCCGATCAGCCCCGTGATCGTCCCAGCCTCAACCTCGAAAGAACAATTGTCAACGGCGAGGAGCCCACCGAACGCGCACACCGCGTCCTCAACCTTAAGAATCGGCTCCGTCAATCCAAAATCACGCCTTTGACCGATGCTTGAACTAGCTTCGTCATCCCGGCGAAAGCCGGAATCCAGAGGGGCGGAGCAACGGGGGATGCGACCAAACCCCTGCACAATGCATCCTCTATACTTTCGCCAAACGATTATACAGGTGCGCCCGATACCCCAATTTGCACCCAATCAACGCCGAGAATCTAGCCATGGCAAGCACAAACGGACGAAACGAGACCATCGATCTCACACCCCAAGACGTACTAGGCACAGAACAGTCCGCCGAACTCCGCGAAATCCGAACCCGCGCCGATGGCCCTTCCGGCGTTCTCCCGTTCACCGCCGATTTCCTCACCAACAGCCCAAGCGGCGACCACTTCGGCATGACCCAGAATGCAGGGATGGGGTGGAACCCCGCGGAACTCATGCGAAAGCAGTTCATCATCCTCGCGACTGCTGGTGGCCTCCGAGAAGAAGACGGCACCCCAGTAGCCCTAGGCCTCCACACCGGACACTTCGAACTCGCATCTATGGTCAAAGCAGCCGCTGGAGAGTTCGACCGCCTAAACGGCCTCCCGTTCGCCACCTTCTGCTCCGACCCCTGCGACGGACGCACCCAGGGCACAACCGGCATGATGGACTCCCTCCCATACCGGAACGACGCCGCACAAGTATTCCGTCGCCAAGCACGATCACTCCCAACCGCTAAGGGCGTGCTCGGCATCGCATCGTGCGACAAAGGCCTACCCGCCATGATGATGGCCCTCGCTGGCCTGCGCGAAAAACCCGTCGTCGTTGTCCCCGGCGGCGTAACCCTCGCTCCCAAAACCGGCGAAGATGCCGGCATGATCCAATCGATCGGCGCCCGATTCGCACAGGGCGAAGTAACGCTCGCATACGCCCAAGACGTCGGATGCCGCGCCTGCGCATCGCCCGGCGGAGGTTGCCAGTTCCTAGGCACCGCCGGCACATCCCAAGTCGTCTCCGAGGCCCTCGGACTCGCTATCACCCACGGCGCACTCTCACCCAGCGGTACACCCGCGTGGTTCGACGTCGCCGTCCGTTCCGCCCGCGCCCTCGTGATGGCCGAAAAACGAGGTATCAAGTCCAGCGACATCCTTACCGACGCCGCATTCGAAAACGCCATGGTCGTACACGCGGCATGCGGAGGTTCCACCAACCTGCTCCTCCACACACCCGCAATCGCCCACGCCGCAGGCCGTCGCCGCATGGACGTCGACGACTGGCAGCGCGTAAACGACGAGGTCCCCCGCATAGTCGACGTACTCCCCAACGGCCCCATCGGTCACCCGACCGCGCAGCTCTACGCCGCCGGTGGTGTCCCCGAAGTCATGCTCCACCTCCGCGACCTAGGACTCCTCGACACCTCGGTCCTGACTGCCACCGGTCAATCCCTAGACGAAAACCTCGACTGGTGGGAAGACTCCGAGCGCCGCCAAGACATGCGCAACTACCTCCAAAACGTCGACGGCGTCAACCCCGACGACATCATCATGTCCGCCGACCGCGCCAAGTCCAAAGGCCTCACCAGCACCGTCACATTCCCGCGCGGCAACCTCGCGCCGCAAGGCTCGGTCATCAAATCCACCGCCATCGATCCCACCGTGGTCGACGACGATGGCGTTTACCGCAACACCGGCAACGCCCGCGTCTTCGTCTCCGAACGCGACGCCATAGCCGCCATCAAGACCCGCGACGAAGACTACAAGATCAAAGCCGGCGACATCATGATCGTCAACTGCTGCGGTCCCCTAGGAACCGGCATGGAAGAGCTCTACCAGATCACAGCCGCACTCAAACACCTCTCCTACGGCAAACACGTCGCGCTCATTACCGACGCCCGTTTCTCCGGCGTATCCACAGGCGCATGCATCGGGCACGTAGGACCCGAAGCGCTCGCCGGCGGCCCCATCGGACGTGTCCGAGAAGGCGATCTAGTCGAGATCATCATCGACCGCAACAACCTCACCGGCTCAATCAACCTAGTAGGGGAGGGCGAGACCTTCCGTGGCGCCGATTGGGGCACCCAAGAACTCGAATCCCGACCAACCCCTGACAGCCTAGCGCCCCACCCTCAGCTACCCGACGATTCCCGCCTCTGGGCCGCACTCCAAGCCGCATCCGGCGGCATCTGGGGTGGCTGCGTCTTCGACACCGAGTCCATCATCGAGACCCTAAACGCAGGCCGCGAAGCCCTACAAAAACAGCGCCAAGAATCCCCTCTCCCGCTCGGTGGGAGAGGGTTAGGGTGAGGGCAAGCTACCCCTGCGCCCGCATCAACGTCTGAACCGCTTCCTCGACATGCTCTGGCGTGCCGACAAGAATCAGCCGATCTCCCGCACGCGGCACCACATCATCGGTAGCATCCACGAGCTCCCCCGAGTCACCGCGCTTGATCGCCACAACATCCGCCTTGCTATCTGAAATCACCGTCGACTCACCAATCGCCACATCGCAGTACGGACCATCCCCAACCACGATCACCTCACCAGTTTCCACCGAAAACACACCGCCCTCAACCTCGATCCTCCTATCCCTGTCTCCCACTGTTCCTGAAGCACCAACAATCTCATCCACAATCCGGCTCGCAGCGATGTGATGCATCGAAATCACCTTCGAAGCACCGGCGCGCACCAGCTTCGGCTCCGACTCCGGCAACGTCGCCTTCGCCACAATCTCCACCTCCGGCGCGATCACATGCGCCGACAACACCGTCATCAACGCCGCCGAATCGGGCGCAACCGTACAGATCAGACTCCTCGCACGAGTGATACCCGCCTTGATCAACACCTCATCCTGTCCGCCATCCCCATGTATTCCCACAAATCCATCCTCCGAAGCGTCCCGAATCTTATCGCCGTCAGCATCCACAACCACCACGCGCTCCTTCTGCAAAGCATTCAACTCAGCAGCAACAACCGCACCCGTATCGCCGTAACCCACCACGATGTGATGCCCGCGCATCCGCCGCATCATCGCCTCCGTCCCGCGCTGCCGCAGGTTCGACACCAGCTGACCAGATATCAACTGTTCACCCAACGTCGCAAACGTATATGCGAACGCTCCCACTCCAGTGATGATGATCGCCATCGAAAACACCCGGCCCGTCTCGCTCAGCGGTCGCACTTCCTCGAAACCCACCGTCGACATCGTGATCACAGCCATATACGCCGCATCCATCCACGTCCAATCGCCACCCTCGATCAACTTGAAACCCACCGCGCCGAGCGCCCAAACCGTGATCAGCGCCATGATCCCGCGGAACAAATTCAACCGCCGCGACTCCGAAGGCGCTGAAACTACAAACGCGGGCATCGCAAATCGTCTATCGGCTACTCAAACGGCCCGCAGCATCCCGCGCAGCCGTCGCAACCTTTAACGCTTCTTGAACCGTGTCACCAGTCACGGTAATATGCCCCATCTTACGACCAACACGATACTCAGACTTCCCATAAAGATGCAGATGCGCCCGCGGCATCGCCAACACAGACGCCCAATCCGGCGATCCGCCTGCAACCTCCCATACATCGCCCAACAAATTCACCATCACCGTCGGCGACCTCAACGACACATCCCCCATCGGCATACCCGCCATGATCCGCGCCAACTGCTCGAACTGCGACGTCTCACAACCCTCGATCGTGTAATGCCCCGAATTATGCGGCCTCGGAGCCAACTCATTCACCAAAACCTCGCCGTCCCGCGTCACAAACATCTCCACCGCGACCAACCCAATCACATCCAAACCCTCCGCAATCCGCATCGCCACCTTCACTGCTTCCTCCTTGACCGCATCCGAACACCGCGCCGGCACGATCGACGTATCCAAAATCCCATCAACATGCACATTCTCAGAAACCGGAAACGCCCGCATCTCACCCGATAAATCCCGCGCACAAACCACCGAAACCTCCATCTCGAAATCCACAAATCCCTCCACAATCACCGGCGCGACCTCAGAACCACCCAACTCCTCGAACGCCGATACAGCATCGCCCTCATCCCGCACCACTTGTTGCCCCTTCCCGTCATACCCCCACCGCGTGGTCTTCATCACCACCGGCGCACCAATCTCCCGCACAGCCGACGCCGCCTCGTCGCTACTCCTAACCACCCGAAACTCCGGCACGCCAATCCCCAGCTCCCGCATCGTCGACTTCTCGATCTCCCGGTCCTGACACACACGCAACACCGACGGCGACGGATAGACCGGCTTCAACTCCGAAATCGCCTCGATCGCCGTCGCATCCACATTCTCAAACTCATACGTCACCACATCCGACCGCTCCGCCAACTCCCGCGCCGCTGCGAGATCGTCATACTCAGCCGCAATATGCCAATCCGTAACCTGCGAAGCCGGACAATCCACCCCCGGATCCAACGAAACCGACCTCAAACCCAAACTCCGAGCCCCCATAGCCAACATCCGCCCAAGCTGCCCACCCCCAAAAATCCCAATCACCAAATCAGAACCCATCACCAAACTCCCTCACATCGCAACACTCGTACACCAAGGAGGGCATGACTATGATCCCCTCTCCCTTGATGGGAGAGGGCTAGGGTGAGGGTGAACGGGGCGGCCATGGGGCCAACGCCACTCACAAATACCATCTCCATCCCCAATATCAACCCATCACCCCCACCACCTACTCACCCAAATCCCCATCACCAACATACGTCCCCTCCAAAACCTCAGCCTCCGCTGCCTCCCGACGTGCCACCAACCGCGCAAAAACATCCTCGTCGAACGTCCCCACGATCTGCGCCGCCAGCAGACCCGCATTCACCGCGCCCGACCTACCGATCGCCACCGTCGCCACCGGCACCCCACGCGGCATCTGCACAATCGACAGCAGCGAATCCAACCCGCTCAGAGCCGAACTCTCCACCGGCACACCGATCACCGGCAAATTCGTGTTCGCCGCCACCATCCCCGGCAGATGCGCCGCACCCCCAGCGCCCGCAATGATCACCTTCACGCCACGACCCTTCGCCGACTTCGCAAACTCCGACATCAAATCCGGCGTCCGATGCGCCGACACAACCCGCACCTCATGCGCAACCCCCAATTCCCGCAAAACATCCGCCGCATGACGCATAGTCGGCAAATCCGACCGACTACCCATAATCACCGAAACCAAAGGCCCATTCGATTTCTCACTCATACCCAAAAATCCTAACGCACACCAACTCCGTCATCCCGGCGAAAGCCGGGATCCAGAGTGGCAGGGTGGCGGCGAAAGGTGCGGCCAAGGGGCGCGCCTAAACCAACCCATCCGAACAAACGATCCGCACCACTTCTGGCCTTCGCTGTCCATCCGTATCCGAAATCTCCGGCGGATTCAATCTATACCTCTCTCGCAATGCCTCAAGCCGCCTCACTAAAACCTCTCCGTCAAGCTTGAGATTCCGAATCTCGGTCAACGCATCATCGACCGCAGGCGACACTTCATTCAAGAAGATACTCCGAACCACATTTACGCGACGTACGAACCCAATATCCGAGGACCGCGCATCCCTAGCGATATTGAGCTCGCGGGACACGTATCGGCGATTTCTACTGTCGACTCGCTGACGCGATCGACCCAATCGCCTCCTCAAATCCTGTTTGAATTGGTCATACGCCGCCATCACGCGTTCGTTCGTACCGTCCGGAAGTCGCTGTGCTGGCGTTTCCGGTTCGCACCGAGCGGATTCGATGAACTGAGCAGGGCTGATCATACGCGGTTCCAAATCGTCTCCCACCGCATATATCCCCTTAGTTCCATCCGAATCCAACAGAACCAACGTTTCGCCAGGTTTCGGATCGTCAAATGGCGAGTTCGCCGATTCGAACGATGGAGACGCACTAGCGAACGGCATCTGCGAACCCTCTACTTCCAACGCGCCCTGAGCATACCTGCCCCCATCGTCGTCATCTTCAACCACCTCAACCGCCAGCGCCGACCTTATTCCGTCCGGTAGATTCTGTATTGTCTGCCAAAGCTCCTCATCCTCTTCCTGAATCCGCTGCAACAACGATATCGCTCGTTGATTGACCGATAGCTCATCAAAACCGTCGTCGTCACCCGGCATCTCCTTCTCACCGTAAATGCGATACATCGCGTTCTGGTTTAACTGCTCCGACTCCGACAACAGCTTGTTGTCGAGGCCGATCGCATCGTGAAAAGCCTGGATCCGGTTTGTCAACCGGTCAGTCAGCTCAAGCTCTTTGTCCACGTCCAAGTCCGGCCACATGTTGTGCAGAAAGATGCGGTCGTGTTCCGTTCCGATCCGATCCACTCGTCCGAAACGCTGTATAAGCCGCACAGGATTCCAGTGCAGGTCGTAATTCAATACCCGCGCGCAATCCTGCAGATTTTGACCTTCCGAAACGATATCCGAAGCCAATAGCACGCGGATCTCCTCACCGCGCATTCGCTGCCGCTTACCCAGGTTTTGCGACGGAGCGAAGCGTTTCACGACGTTTTCGGCACTGTCACGATTGCTACCAGTCAACCGTTCGATCTCGTCTTTCTCGTCGTCGCGTTTCAACTCGCGGTAGAGATACTCGACCGTCGTTTCCGCTTCAGAGAAGATCAAAACCTTGCCTTTTTGAACTTCCGGCAGTGACAAAAAGACCTTCAAAGATTTCAGCTTGTCATCGTCTTCGGGTTTGATGTCTTCTACTCTTGGCGCGATCCCGCTCAGCACCTGATGATCTGCATCCAAATCAGACAACCAATCATCAACGCCGAAATCGGCGACCGAGTGCACTAGTTTGCTTCGATCCGCACCACGCTCAATTCGCCTTTTTTCTTCTTGCTCCAGCACGTCCAACGCTTTCGCGGCATCGAAAGCCTCTCCCGCCAACAGCCGCGTCGCGGTGCTACCTATTGGCACATATCCGTTGGTAAGCGCTTGCCGAAAGTTCCGATTGCTCGTGATCAATGACTTCAGTGTTGATCTAAACGCCTCGATGCTCGACTCAAGGCGCTTTAGCAACAGGACAGCCATCAAACGGGCGATCCGATTTTGCGCCCTAAAAAGGTCACGATATTCTTCCTTGTTTTGAGCATCTGGTTTGATGTAGTCCGTGACGCGATAACGGTATCCCTGATGTTTTCTCAACTCACTCTGCAAATCTTCGAACTTGCCGGCCTTCGCATAAACCTCGTCAAGCCGATAACTCACGTTGTCCAGCACAGGTTCTGGAAACTGAACCAACTTGCCGTCAACAGTCGCCGATTCGTAAAGCTCCCTGATGTCCTTGCGCCTACGCCGAATGAACACATGCCTCAAAACCTGTTCCACATTGACTGGCGTGCCCGTCGGCGGTGCGGGTTCCCTAGGTATCGCACCTCGATTGCGACCGGTCGCGCGTCCCTCATCAAACGCCAACTTTTCTGCTCGATACGTTTGCCATTTCGCCGCATCGTTGAAAAACGCCGACAACTGTAACGGTTCGATATCTATCCCGTGGTTGGTTTCGTGCAGGAATAGGCTCAGTTGGCGATAGATGTCCTGCGGACCTAAGTTCTGCGGCGTTGCACTTAGCAGCACGACTTTGTGGTTGCCGTCCCCAAGGTACGCTCGCAATCCATTTGAACGCCGGTTAACGTTGCGGAAATTGTGGGCCTCGTCGACCAAAACCGGGCCTCGATTCGGATAAGTTTCCGACAGAACAATCCCCTGCCCCGAATAGTTGGCATCGACGTAGCGATCCAGCTCTTCATCGAACTCTGCGCCTTGCGGAGCCGCAATCATGCTGTGCGAAACCACCTCTGCTCCCAACCCAAACTCCTCATTCACCCGCGACCACATCGGACGCAACCCAGCAGGGCAGAGTATCAGCGGCGGTCCATCGCTTCTATATCTTTGACGCAACTGTCTCAGCAGTTCGGCACCGATAAACGTTTTTCCCAGCCCGACGACGTCCCCTATGTAACAGCCGCCAAACGACTCGATCATCGTCAGACCTTGACTCACAGCATGCAACTGGAAGTTCGCCAACTCGACCGCACGCGAAGGTGTAATCGCCAAATCCTGACCAATCTCCTCCTTGTACAGCTCGTGCAACGCCTTCAAATAGACGTGATACGGCGGCGTCTTCGCGACCGCCCAAGATCGATCCAACTCACTTATCAACTGATCGCTGATGTCCTCAGACGCATCCCACAACTCGTTGAACCAATTGCCCAACTCATGCATCTCTGCATCGCCCGTGACACGAACGTTGAGCTCTGTATTCCCCGTAAACCCCGCCAACGTGAAATTCGACGATCCCACAACCGCCGCGCCCGGTTCAGCGTGATCGTCATACCAACACAGATACGCCTTGGCATGTAACGGACTGTTCACATAAGCGCGAACCCGCACACGTCCCGACGCAACCATCTCTCGCAGTTTCGCGACCGCAGCCTCGGATTGACCGCTTTGCGGCAACGCTGCCACACCCTCCGCAACCTTCTCAACCGACTGACGCGCGATACCGCTACGATCGCTACGTCTTACCACTTCATCCATCTGTTTCCGTTCAGCCAAAGCATCCGATTGCTGCAAACCCAACGCGACCTCTTCAAACACCTGACGATCTGTGCGTCCCACCAAAATCCGTACTCTGTCAAGACGCTCCAACTCATCCGCCACCTCATCAAACCCGCTGATGAAGAAGTACCCAACAGCAATGTCCGCCCGCGCCGAACTCCCGAACATCGCCTTCAGTCGTTCCAAAAACGCAGGATCGGTGGATGCGTGAAGGATATTCGAAGGTGGCATTACAACGAGATGATATTCAACCCCGATATGCGCTCGAAGTGTCGTTGGTTGTTCGTCAGCACAGTCAAACCGTAATAAAGCGCCGTGCAACCGATCAACAGATCCAGATCGCCGATGCGCATACCCGCCACCTCAAGTCGCCCGCGCTCTCTGCCAAACAGCCTGCAGATTTCGCTGTCGAGATCGAGGACTTCGCATCCCGCCAAGAAACGGAAGAAATCCAATTCCTCTGTCTCAGGATCCGGAGATCGGTAGACACCGTCGTACACTTCGCCAAGCGTGATGACGCTGATCGCCACGCCCTCAGCAGCTAAGCCGTCTAATCGTGACCGGAACCTAGGGGAACCGTTCAGATAGTGGATCACCCAATCAGAATCGACTAGATATCTCATCAGGTTCTACGAGCCGTCGGGCCGCCTGGTACCAGCGATCCGAGCCTCATAAATCTCCCGAATCATCTTCTCTGCATCCACCTTGCCACGCCACGCCCCAAAGCTTGAGCGCATCAACGCCAAGTCCTTCTCAGTTATACGCCGCCCTGAGATCGTCACAACTACCGACTCGCCTTCATCGAGATCAAGTGTCTGCGAGGGCTTCAGTACCCCGTCCTCATAGGTCGCTTTCACTGACTGCGCCATAGATGCACCTCATGTTTGCGCTCGATACAGACCTCAATAACCCGAGTATACGACCAAGGCTTCAGCTTGACCCCAACCTCCCCGTCGCATCCAGCAGCAGGTAGATCAGCGAAAACATCCGATGAAACAGGTAGTCCACATGCCGATCATCGTTCAACGGGTGCCGATCCGTCTCGCTATGCCGAATCATGAATTGATTACCGATTTCCGTCAACTCCCGCGCCTCCGTTTCAAGCCGGTCTCGCATTGGGCCAGCAGCCACACGATCCAACAGCGCCGTTGTCGATGCCCTCTTATCGCCCGGAATCTCTAGCGTCTTCAACCTCTCCCAAGCGTCCCACAAGATCAGCAATCCCTCAAAGCGCACCGCAGAATCACGGCTGATGAACTTACCCCTGGCCGTTACCAAAAATCCGTCAAGCACGTCATCGCCAGTTTGAATCACTGGATCGTTTACCACTTCTGACAGTATCGGTAACCCGATCCGCACGATCTGACCATCATCATTGAGTTCGAAAGCCATTCTCTCGCGGTCAAGAACGCGGTTAAACATGATAGAGCATCTTCTTTTTCCTTCTTTGCTATTGAATCTAAGCCGGATACATTCTTCGTAACATTCATCGTTGATCCGACGCGTCGGGTGTCTCGCCAAAAGAAAACTCAGCTCCACAAGGTCAAAGACAGTCGCCGTGTCCGGAATATAGGCCGCATCTTCCACCCATTCTTCAGTCAGCCGAGGAATCTGTATTTTCAAATAAGACAGAAACGCTTCCACATTCGTTTCGACCACTGATTCGCATTCCACGCAAACCATGGGAAATTGACGGGCAAAATAGCCGTTATTGATTAGTTGTAAAACCGACTCTCTTATTGCGGTCCACGCTGGTTGTCCAACATCCTCAACATCACGCGGCAACGACGCCCGTTGTCGATGACTGAAAAGAGGTTCCATCACACACCCTGGGCACGGTTGCCTCGAAATCCGACTTTTTCGATCAAGAGTCCACGAATGTCATCTTGCCGATCGGTGATCCCGAAATAATTACCAATGATTTCGTCTATTCGAAGGTGATGAGGTGCCTTCAGTTCATCAGCGATGGCTAAAGGCGGTTTGTTCGAAATATCCGAGAACACTTCTCGAGCTTCATCGCCAAAGTCAAAATCAAACCGACTCGGGAATCGCTTCATGTCGGTTGCCTCAGCTTTGAGCATCCCACCACCTAGATTTTTTCTCCCTGTGATTTCTCGGAATAGCCACGCGAACGAAGAATTGAGGTAGAGCCATAGACAGTAATGCACGTCGGTCTCCCACATGTCAGCGGGAAGATATAGCTCAACACCGCTGTACGAGAACGCTTGACATTTGTTAAACGAGCAATAGTATCTGCCTACCCCCCGGGGCATCATCAAAGCAGGGGCTCTGGCAAGTCTTGCTTCCGATAGATCATTTCTCAATGCGTAGCTATCGGGTTCAAAGCATCCGAAATTGGGTGTTTCCGCAATGATGCCAATATCCGCACCTGAAGCATTTAGTCGCCCCTTCGGGACGTTGATACCCTGTCCGAACTTGAATGGAGGCCGTTTCGACAGGTTCTCGGATACAGTCATTTCGCGTAGCATGTCTTGGAACCAATCTGGCATGGCGAAAAGGTGACCCCACTTGAGACCACCCTTGATAGAAACGCTGCGTGCGCTTTGAACGACCAAGCCACCATCAACCATTTGGTACTTAACCGTCCCGGAATGCGAGTGGTCAAAGAACGAAATCACCGCGTTAATGTTGGGACCACCAGATTGAGCAAAGAACCGGGATTCGGTGTCGACTATCCGGCTGAACGAAAATCTCCCAACTGTGAAATCTTGGAACGCCTTCCCGTAGTTAGAGCTAAGCCAGCCATTTTGCGTGATAAAGGCGGCTTTGCCGCTGGTCGAGAGAAGCTGCGCGGCGCGAGCGAAGAAGTAGATGAAAAGATCACTCCCTTTGGGCAACGAAACGCCCCAATCCGCAAGGAATCGTTGTGCGTAAGCCGCTTTAGAAGTTTTCTTGATGCTGCTGCTTCGCGACTCTACGTACGGCGGATTGGCCACCACCACGTCGAAACCCCTGTTCAATGCGAACACATCAGCGAAATCGATTGACCAATCCACAACCCCTTCAGGCGGTGCAGCATCTCCCATCGTCTTGCGTATCTGTGCCACAGCATCTTCGATCTCGCTCTCGATGCGTTTCTTGTCGTTGAAATCGGAAGCGCGCATGTAACGCGCCTTCTTCCCCCGCAGATCCAGCTGTTCTGTCTCATGCCGATAAAAATCAATCCCCCTCCCCGGACTCGGATCGGCACCTAACAAACTGTCGCCACAGACGATTTTGTAGTCCAAGTTCGGAAGGGGCTCCGGGTGATCGCCTTCGTACTCGATCACAAGCGATAACCACAGTCGCAACATCGCTATGTTGACGGCGAAACCGTCGATGTCAGCTCCGTACAGATTCCGCTCGATTATCGATAGTTTCGTCCTGTACAGACTGATTGCATCCCGTTTCAATTGGTCGCTATACAACGCCGAACGCAGGTCGACCAGCTCTTGCATCATTCCCAAAAGATATGCACCCGATCCGCAGGCCGGGTCAACGACGGTGATCTCGACAAGGCTCTGACCGACCGCAGGAGCTTCGTCCTGCGGAATGCACGAGGTGTCATGGTCCTCGACAAACGATCTAATCGCCTCGCCAGCGATCTCGGGATGTCGCCCTGCAAGGTAACCTTTCAGCGCCTCGCGACACATGAATGAAACCACCGGTCGCGGCGTGTAGTACGAACCAGACTCATGACGGCCAGTCACAAGTTCCTCGAAAACCTTACCCAGCATCTCCGGATCCACGGCCACCTCGACGTCCAAAGGCGTCGACTCCATCACCGTGAAGTTAAACCGATCGAACAGGTCCCGGAATATCGGCTCAATCGCATCATCGGGTACAACGACGCATGACCGATCGTCGTGCCCCTCTTTGTCGAACAATCCACCGTTGAGAAACGGAACATCGCCGATCACCGACGACAGAGCGGAATTGCCGCCCATCAAATCACGCGACGTCGGGTTGTTCAGGCCCACGAAAAACAGGTGCGTCAGCCTATCTCTGTAGAAATTCGTCTGATCCGCATCCGATGCGTACGATTTCCACAGAGCCTTTAGATAATCCCTCTTCCCGCCAAATCTCAGCCAACCCTTCCGAGACAGAAAGTAGATGAACATCAACCGGTTGAACAACGTCTGAACGAACAGGTTTTTCGCTTCGTTGTCATCGCCAAATCCCGTAACCTTCTCTGTCGCACCATCGAATACCTTCTTGTACTCTCTGAAAAACCTATCTGTAACCGCCTCGACATCAAACGCCGAATCCAACGCCGCACGGATGTTACCTCTGGCTCTCCACTCCCAATAAACATTCGACAACTGCTGAATCGCCGTCCGTCGTGGCAGATCACGTTCGATCACCATACGCCGCAACGAAGGATTGCGACCCGCAAAACTCGGCAGTACGAAATGCAACTGACTGCACGATCTGTTCGTGAATACCAGCAGCAGCTCTCCCCCAAGCTCCTCAGAAATCAACCGAGCCGCCTCCTGCGCCTCAGCTTTGCGAACACGATCCGTATCCGTCGTCACCTCCGAGATATCTACATACACCACCTGCACACCTTCCAACTCCGCGACGACCTGGCCTTGCCGCGGTAGCTCGATACCCTTCCCCGTGTCCTTTAAATCCACGCGCATCTCGAACGCCATCTCAAAATCCAGAACTCGCGTGAACAATTCCCGAATCGCCTGCGCACGGCCATCCGACGATCCCGCGCCGAAAATCACGTCGATATGATCAGCCACCTCAACAGCATCTTCTCGATTGATGATCGGCATGTCGACTCTGCTTCCTCAGTACGCGCGCAACATTTCGATTATAGGGATACCTACCCTTTACACCTCAAACTGTCATCGCCACCCCCACTTGACTCTCTAACAACAATTGTGCTAAAAACAACACCCAAGGCGCCCGAACCGGTCCTAACCACGGCAAGGGCGCCGCAACCATCCAACCCTCTCTTCCGTGACCCACACCCCCACACCTCGCGAACGCGCCAAGTGGCGACACCAGCCCGACTGGTTCGTCACCCAGCGTCTCGGCGTTACGCTGCGAAACGACCAGCGACAGATCCTCAAGACCCTTCGCCGAAACGACTGGGTCGCGATCGATGCGCCCAAAGGCTCCGGCAAGACCTACGCCGCCGCGCTCGCCGTCATCTGGTGGCTGATGGCCCACGACGAAGCCATAGTGGTCACCACCGCGCCAACCCACCGACAGGTCCGAAACCAGATCTGGCGCGAAATCCACAACATCTACCGTCGCAACTACCACCGCATCGGCGGAAAACTCAACAACACCAGCCTCGAACTCGACATCCAAAGATACGCAATAGGCTTCGCCACCAACATCATGGATCGCTTCCAAGGCTTCCACTCCCCAAACATCCTCATCATCGCCGACGAAGCCTCCGCCATCCACGAAAAAATCTTCGAAGCAATCCTAGGCTGCCTAACCACCAAAAACGCCAAACTCCTAATCCTAGGAAACCCAATAAAACCCACCGGAACCCTCCACAACGCCCTAACCAAACAAAAACCCCACTGGAAAGCCCTCCAAACCTAAACCACACGGTTTCCCCCGTTAACGGGGGAAACGTCCGAAACCGCCGTAGGGGCGAACCCTTGTGGTCGCCTGTGCAACCAAACGACCAAGGACTCCATCCCCACCAATACACTCACCCACAACCAACAATCCCCTCTCCCCCCGTGGGAGAGGGCTAGCGTGAGGGGGACCGGGGCGGAAGGCGGGTGGTGCCCTTACCAACCAAACGACCATGGACTCCATCCCCACCAAAACACCCATCAACCACCAACAATCCCCTCTCCCCCCGTGGGA
>CAYRHG010000014.1:0-8016 GCA_964424025.1 uncultured Dehalococcoidales bacterium
ATTGACGCCGATCCACTCAAATCCGGGTATAGAGTGTTGGCGAACTTTGAACAGCGCTTTGGTTGCTTGCGGCGGCCGGTATTCTTGGTCCTCCGAGTATGCGATCGTGCCATATTCGACACCGTCTACCTCCACGACGCGCGGTGCCTCTTCGTCCGAAACGAACGGTTTGACCAATCCGTTGTCGCCGATGACGTGTACGACCATCTCGAGATTTCGTTGCACAATGCCGCCTGGCACTCGTTGCTTGATCACAACGGTTATGTCGTACTCGCCCTCCTGCTGCGGCGCCGTGTAGAACAACACCCGATCTCGATCGTTCGAAAGGTCACCGGCTTCCGCTCGCCACGTTGCCGTGATATCGTCCCGGTTCAGAAGAGCGTTGTCGAGCTGACCATCGACGCCGAACATGTTGAATCCGAGCCGGGCCGTCTGGCCTTCTCGTAGCGTAATTCCATCCAAAAACATCTCCGTACCACCGAGGACCTGTCCCTGCCGAGGGATATCGATAGCAGGAATCGTAGGAGCGGGGACAGCCGGATCGACGATCGTTTCCTCCGACCACTCGCCCGCAACTCCGAGTGGATTAACGCGCCTCAAGCGGAACGCGTAGGCTGTGTCGCCCTGCGACAGATCCACCACCGTGGGCATCGTCGCATCTCGGTCCTGCGGCCGCGGTCGATACGATTGAGCGATCGGACGCCAATCGAGGTCGTACGTGTCCTTGTAGTCGGTCGGCCATACGACGACCACCTGATCGTGCCGTTCGATGATCGTCGGTGGGTTGGGCACTAACGGGATCGCGTCGACGTCAGGGTTATCAAGCACAGTAACCGTGGCGTCAGCGTAATCGCTGGAACCACACAAGTCAGTTGCCGAGAACACGAGAGTGTAAGCGGCTTTGGTTTCGAAGTCCAAGCGTCCCGATGTCGTGACAATTCCTGTGAATGGATCGATCTCGAATGGCGCATCCTCGGGAGTCGATTCGATTATCTGGTAACGCAGCGAGCTATAGCGATCCTCATCCCTCGCCACCGCGTATCCGACATGGACGCCGGCAGGCTGCTCTTCAAGAACCCCATACTCAAACAACTCACGCCTAAATTCCGGTGGGTTGTTCCTCGCACCGCCAACGAACACCGCCTCTTCGGACGACCATTTGCTCTGTTCGCCGGTGGTTTTGTCTATCGCACGGACTCTGAAGACCCAGGTCGTATCGACCGGCAAATTCAGTTCCGGGTTGGTCGACAGATCAAACCCCGTATCGCTGATCCACCTCGGTTCGCCGACACTCGTCCGCAATGGTCGACGTTCCATTTCGTAGTCGTACTTCGCATTGTTGCGACGCCATCCAACCTCAACACCGGTTTCGCCTGAACACACACGCGTAACAATCGGGGGCGGCGGACCTTCGGCATCAATCACGTTGACGGTCAACTCGTGAGTGATTTCGAAGCCTCCCACGTCGGTCGCCCGGATAGTCAACCGGTACTCTTCGATGAGTTCGTAGTCGAGTTTGCCGTACATGTAGATGTCGCCGTCTCGGGCGTTGATCGAAAACGGGAACAGTTCAAGTTCCGGAAATGGCGCCACAATCTCGTATCGAATGTCATCAACCCTGCCGCCATCTGAAGGATCTGAATCGATGTTGGGGTCTTCGGCTTTGACCGAAGCGATCGGGTCGTCATAGCGGCGGTTTTCGACGATGTCCACGCTACGCGGTCGTGTGACCCATCGTGGCGAGCGGTTGTTTTCCACGGGATCGATTGCGATTGCCGCGTACGAACCCGAGTTCGCGTTGCCGGTAGATCCTTGCCGCTGGCTCTGCGCCTCCACTTCGTAAACGAAGCCGTTCGTTAAATTACGAATCGTGTACCCGTCAATCGCAGCGTCAAACCACGACGACCAAGTGACAAATCCTCTTTGGCGATATCGGACCTGATATTCGTGGTCCGGGCACGGTCGCCAACTGGCAAATAGCTTCTCGTTGCCTGGAACCACGACGAACTCGTCAGGGGCCACCGGTCCGCCTTCCGGACACGTCGACGTCGGCGCGGCGGCGAACGATTCGCTCCAATCCGTAGCGTAAGTACCGCCGTGTGGAGTTCTTACCCGCGAACCTCCAGCCGGAAACGAACGAAGTTGAACATCATATTCCAGGCCATTTTCCAAATCCTCGATCACGTATGACTCGTCGGTGCCCACATCAACAGCGAAGTTCCAATGGTCAGTTCCACGATTGTCTTCCGATTGCCACCTAATGTGTGATCGGGAGCCCGAACAATGGTCCCAAGACACGATCAGCCGGCCATCGCCTTGCGATACTTCGATGCGCGACGGGATTTCAGGCAGATCTCCGCAACGCTGTGGCGTCGCGAAGTAGTCATCTGTCCAACTCCCGCGGTCGATTCGGTTGTTGAAGATTTCGATCGGACGCAGTTGCACGACGTATCTGCGACCGTTCGTTAATCCGGTGATGTCGAACTCGTCAGTTTGCCCGAGCCGTGTCTGATTTGGCCAAGTCAACGGGTCGGACGGCGTTTGGGTTGTGAGACGCCATCTGATCTCGTAGTTATGGTTGGGGCAGTCCTCCCACTGAACTAAGATGCCAGCGTCGTGTTCCCACAACGCAACATCGCGCGGCTCCACCGGCGGTTCCGCGCAGCGGGTGCTCTGCCCCAGCACCTCTTCTTCAACATGTAACGACGTCGCGACAACGCTGATCGCCACGAGCCCAGCCACCGCGACCACCGCAATCAATGCGCGTATCGTGCTGTGCATATTTGAGGCTTTTGGAACGCCAGAATTGAGTGTTTTGAAGCCGAATGGCACCGAATTATGGGTCGCTGGTGAGCGTATTTTTGTTCGCGTCCATTGACGCCCAGCCGACGTAATTGGCTAGCGATGCCGATAACATAACAAAGCAAATCCAACAAAATCTCTAGGTTCAAATGCGATGAAACTGCTAATTGTCCGACACGCAAAGGCCCACGACCCCGACCCGCGCAAGTGGCCCGACGACAGCAAACGCCCGTTGACCGAAAAAGGCGAACGGCGGTTCTCAAAGTCCGTTGCCGCCATCAAGGCGCTCGCGCCCGAAGGCGCTCAAGTCATTTCCAGCCCATACGCCCGCGCACTCCGTACCGCACAGGTCCTCTGCGAAAAATCCGGTTGGGATGGATTCGAGATCGATGATCGCCTATCCGGCCATTTCGGAACCGAAGAAGCCATAGATCTGCTCCAATCGCTGAATCGCTCCGGCACCTACGCCATCGTGGGCCACGACCCTACTTTCTCCCACCTACCCGGATACCTCATCGGTGCCAGTGGTCTGGGCGCGACAATGCTCAAGACAGGCGCAGTAGCAGTGGTGGAAACAGGTGCAGGACCTGTCGCGCAAGGCTCCGCCACGCTGACTTCGTTGGTGCAACCGAAGACGTTGAAGCGTTAATTCTTCACTAAATAGCACGGATTGCCCGTAACTACGAAAATCAAGACCGCAACGATTTAGCGCTCCTTGTTCTCAAGCCGCCGGCCGCCGCATCGGCAATACCAGCGCCAGCACCGCTCCTGCCGCGGCGATCACACCGCAGAACAACACGATCCCTTCAAAACCGTTGATCTCGAAGATCTTCCCCGCCGCAATCGGCGATAACGCGCCTACCACCGATCCGCCCGAAAAGATCAACGCCGTCGCCGAGCCTTCCGAACCGCGCTCCACCTGGTCCATCGTCGCCGCCGTGATTATCGGCATCACCGAGAAGAAAAACAGGCCGAGCGACGCCATCAATATCGTGAACCCGATGCCGTCCCGGAACGGCAGGAACAGGAACAGCATCACCGCCATCGCCGCCATCGCCGCCAGTATCACCGGTTTACGTCCCACGCGATCCGACAGCCATCCCATCACCGGCGTCGAAACGATCCCAGCGAACGTCAGCAACGCGACGTGCCACCCGATCGTGAAGGCCGACATCTCCAACGTCTCTTTCATGTACACCACCGTGAACGCTTGGAAAGATGTGTGGACCGCGCTCCGGAAACCGCCGAGGCTCACGATCCCCAACACCCGGAAATTCGTCAATAACCGCCGCGCTGACTGCAGATACTCAGCAAGGTTGATGTCGTGCTCCACCTCGGCACCTGCCGTTTTGAAGCGCCACATCACCGCTACCGCGGTCAGGAACATCGGCACCGAGACGCCCATCGCCACCAATCGCCAGTCGAAGCCCGCAAACTCGAACGTGCCGATCGCGCCGCCCAGCAGAAAACCGATCACCACCGGACTCGCGGTATTACCTACCTGCGCGCCCGTGAGGTGCGCCGCCATCGCCACGCCTCGACGTTTCGGATAGCGCGCCGCAAGCGTGCCGAACGCGGGCGCGTGCCACATGCTCGTGCCGAAGCCGATGATGATCACCGACAGCCCGATCAGCCAGATCCACGGACCCACACCAATAAGGAAATAACCCACGCCCACCATCAACATGCTGATCGTCAAAAGCCACGCCACGCGCTTCCTGTACATATCCGCCAGCATCCCCGCCGGTACGTTGGCGATGCCCGACGAAATGCTGCTCAGCGAAAAGATCGTCCCATACGCCACATCCCCGATCCCGTAAGTTGCCCGTATGAACGGCATCATCACCAGCAACGCGCCCTGACCGAAATGCTTGATCCCATGCCCGGCAGAAAGGCCGAACATCAACCACGAAGACTCGTCCTCAACACCCTCGCCGCGAGAAACCCGACCAGCGCCATCCGCCACCGAGGAAGTATCAACCGAAGGCGCACCAGTGGCAGACATGATGAAACGCAAGTTTAGCAACAAACATGCGCCTCCTGTTGTCAATCATATCGAGCCGTAAATGAGTTGCAAGGCTTTTTGTCACTCACGCATGAGCGACAACGCGGCTTGTCGATCATATTTGCGTTAAAATGAGCGTCAAAATCTCCGATAAGCCCTCGCCCCCACCGTAAAGATGAGCGTGACGGGAAATCTAGCGGGAGCATCCTAGCCTTTGTCATCCCCGGTCCACTATCACGAAGGGAAATTTCCACCAGCCGAACTCGACTGGCCGACTCTAGTGCCGTTGATCGGTCCGACTGTGGCGGCGCTCGCGCGCTACGATGGCATACTCGCCGCGGTACCTAACCCGGACGTATTGCTCGCGCCATTGACAACGCAGGAGGCGGTCCTGTCGTCGCGCATTGAGGGTACGCAGGCTACTATCGGCGAGGTTTATCAATTCGAAGCTGGTCAACCCGTACCCACTCAGGAACGGCGCGATGACATCGACGAAATTCTGAATTACCGAGAAGCGATGCGCACGGCTGAAGACATGTTGAACGATCTTCCGCTTTCGCTACGTGTGGTTAGAGAAGCCCACCAGGTGCTTCTCTCCGGGGTACGAGGTCGAAACAAATCGCCGGGCGATTTCCGGAATATACCTAACTGGATCGGTTCGCCCGGTGCCACGATCAAAGAAGCGAAATTTGTGCCCGTCGGCGTTGAGAACCTCGGCGCAGCGATGGATCGGTGGGAAAGTTACATCCACGCTGATGTCCCGGACAACTTGGTGCAAGCCGCCATTCTGCACGCCGAGTTCGAGGCTATCCACCCCTTCTTGGACGGCAATGGACGGCTGGGACGCATGTTGGTTCCACTGTTTCTTTGGCAGCGCGGTTTAATCCAGCGACCGATGTTCTACATCAGCGCGTACTTCGAAGCGCGTCGCGACGATTACTACGACGGCCTGTTGGCCGTGTCGAGAGACGACGATTGGACCGGATGGTGCAGGTTCTTCCTGAACGCGGTGCGCGCGCAGGCGGAAGACAACCTTTCTAAAGCGAAAGGCATCCTCGACCTTTACGACACGATGAAGACGCGGGTCTCAGTGGCAACCAACTCCCGCTACGCAATTCATGTCCTGGACTGGATATTCCAAAACCCGATCTTCGCAAGCAATCGATTTGCCAACGCTACACAGATTCCCGCTGCCACAGGTACACGCATCCTGAACGCGCTGGTTAATCACGAGATTCTTGAGGTCGTGGTGCCCAGCGCTGGGCGAAGGCCGTCGGTCATGGTTTTTCAAGACGTCTTGGATATAGCCGAGGGAAGAACAACCATCGACGATCACGTGTGATCGACAAGATACGTTGTCAATCATTTTTCTCAAGAAACGATCCACAAAGAGTTTTGTCGCTCATCCGTGATCGGCAAGATACGTTGTCAATCATTTTCTTCAAGAAACGATCCACAAACAGTTTTGTCACTCACGCGTGATCGGCAAAACACGTTGTCAATCATTTTTCTAAAGAAACGATTAGCAAAATCTTCAAATCCAAATCCTCAGCGGGTTCACCCGGCCTTTGGCGAAGGCCAGCATTACGGCGTCGGCCTTGTCGGGGCTGGGGCGGCCGCTCGAGCGCAGCGCCTGTTTGTCTTCGAGACGAATCTGCCCCCTGCTGGTGAAGGAATACTTGAGCGAAGCCAGCTCGCTTATCAACTCGGCATCGTCGCAGATCGAGATCTCGCCAGACTGGAAGCGGAGCCTGAGGTCGTCAAACATCTCGGCGCGCAGGTTGGCGTATCGCTCCGGCTCGCTCGCCTTCCGACCGCCATTGATGCCCTCCGCCTCGACACTCCCGATCTCACGCATCCGGTCGAGCACACCTGCGCCCAGACCCACCTCGTCGACGTTGATCTTCACAACCTTATGTACACGCGCGAGATCCAACGCCCTCCCGGTCGTCGTCATGACATCGCTAGACGGAAATACCCACAGACCCATGACCTCCGGACCGCGACGGATGCAGGCAACCGATCGATCGTCGCCGAAACGTGCGATGTCCAAACCCATGATGGCGTCTTCTCGACCGGCATCGGCCAATTCGCGGCCCACCGCCGCCTCGATGTGCTTGAGCGGTATCAACGTATCCGTCGCCACCGAAGGAAACTCGCCCAACACGCGAACCTGATACGTCGCACTGTTCCTGCCCCACCGCCGCGCCGCACGCTCAATCCACTCCGGCGTGATCAACCCGTCCGGTGTGAACTGGCATGGATTTACAGGATGAACAGGTACAGGTAGGGCGGATGCAGGGTTGCCCCCGCTCGCGGGGGAAATGTCCGCAGGACAAAGGGGGCCCGAATCCCTGTTCATCCTGCCCTTCCATGCCAACCCCGGCGTATCGAACGCCGATATGTGTATCGTGTGCCAAAACGCGCGATCCTTATGAAACGCGTCGTAGAACACGCCCGACAGCACCGTCGGATTGCCTATTGCGAGCATCTTCGAGTTGCGAGACGTCATCGACCCCTCCATGGCGTCGAAGATCTTCGCTTCGACTCCCGACGCCTCGTCGACCACGAACAGGATGTGCCCCTGATGGAACCCCTGGAACCGTTCCTCGGCGTCCGTCGCAAACCCGAATGCGAAACGCCTCGGCCCCAGCTCCAGCCTCGTGCTCGACAACTTGCCGCCGATCAACTCTCGGTTCGCGACGTAAATCTCGCGAATCTCTCGCCACAGCATCTCCGAGACCTGCCGCGCAGTCGGCGCCGTCGTGATCACCACCGCGTCGTCGTAGCACAGCAGCCACCAGATCACCGCGTGCGCCGCGATGTAGGTCTTGCCCGACCCGTTGCACGAACGGACCGCCACATAGCTATGGTCACGCAACGCCTCGAGAATCTCCCGCTGCTTGCCCCACGGCGTCGCGCCCAACCGCTCACGTACGAACCCCACCGGATCGACCCGCCACCGCGCCCGATCCCCCTCATCAATTGCTGAATTGTCGTAACCGTTCACCAACACCGCATCTCCTCCAACGACGGCAATCAAAAAACATCGAAAGTAAACAAGTACACAGGTTACGCACACCAACCGAACACACCAAATCAGAATGGCGAAGAGGTGTGATGGGGGTTTGTCCCCTCTCCCTTGACGGGACCTTTGCACAACCGCCAATAGTCCCCTCTCCCTTGATGGGAGAGGGCTAGGGTGAGGG
>CAYRHG010000015.1:0-23731 GCA_964424025.1 uncultured Dehalococcoidales bacterium
TGAAAGTTGCAGCAGGTCGGTTCCGCGAAACCTGACTTCGCCGTCGACAATCCGTCCAGGCGGCGAGGGGATTAGGCCGAGGATGCTTAACGAACTGACCGATTTGCCGCAGCCACTCTCCCCTACCAGCGCGACTGTCTCACCTTCTTCGATGTCGTACGTGATGCCATCTACAGCTTTGACGATGTTGTCATCGCCGTAGAAGTAGGTTTTGAGGTTTTCAATTTCGAGGAGCGCCAATTCGAGTTATCCGCGTTCTGTTCCCCATCGGCCTTCGGAAGGGATGTATACGCGCCGGCCGAACGTCGTTGGCAAAGGCACCGGATCGTAGTCTTCGGTGTCGGTTGCCCATTTGAGCAACAACGCTTGCATCTCCGAGATGATCTCCAAATTGGCTGGATCGCCGGCAACGTTGTTTAGCTCCCACGGGTCGGAGACCAAGTCGTACAACTCGTCGGAGCCGTTAGGTCCGTTACCTCGGTCGTCGCCGGGGTCGGTGATGTATTTCCAGTCTTTGGTCCGCACCATCCTGCGACGCCCTTCCGCCTCACGTATCCAGAGCGTTTCCATCAACAACCTGCGGCCTGCGTAACCCTGATCCATGAGATCGTGCAATGTCTCGTCCGTCAACGCTGCGCCGCCGGTCCCGTATTCGCTGAACGCGGCTGCTCGCGGAGGTGAATCGGTCGCTGAAGGGAGCGGTCGACCCTGAATGCGGCGAAGCGTTTCTGGCGTAATCCAGTCTGAACCGTTGTCGTGCGATACGAACGGACCAGGTCGTGTAATCTCCTCCCCTTCGTCGCCACTCGGCGCGGCGTTGAAATCTGCAACACCTGAGAGTTGGAGGATGGTCGGTAGCAGATCGATCGAATTAGCCATCGAGTCATCGACGACACCGCACGGCACTCCGCCGGCAGGCCAAGAAACGAGCAACGGAATTCTAACTAGGGCGTCCCAGAAGACTCCGCCCTTACCCAACATGTCGTGCTCACCGTTGAAGTCGCCGTGGTCGGCGGTGAAGACTACGATGGTGTTTTCTCTTAGTCCGGTGGCATCGAGGTGGTCGAGAACCTCGCCGATCCCGTCGTCCAAGTGGCGTGTCATCGCCAAGTAGACGGCCATAGCGTTTCGGACATGGTCAGGGTCGTCGACGCTGACGCCGAGCATGTCGTGGAGTTGGCGGTTGCGGACCGGGATCTTTCCATCTGTGTACTCGTCTGACCTTTGAGGTGGCATGACGACGCTTTCGGGCGGAATCATGTCGGCATATTTACGCGGTGCTTCGAGCGGGTGATGTGGATCGGGATAGGAGAGCACCAAAGCGAATGGCTTGTGGTCTTTTGCACCCGGCTCACTGCCGAAACGGTCGATGAAGGCTTTGGTCTGGATCGACAACGCGGAGTTGGAGTATCCCTCGATCGGGTGATCCGTCACGGCGTAGCCGAAGCTCGGGCTCTGTTCCGGCATATTGTTGCGCGTCGAATGGGCTTCGAGAATGACGTCTTCAGGGACTATCCATTCCATACCCTTGTTCCCGGGGTTGTCACCTATGTAATTCATGCGCGGCATGCCGCCGTGGGACAGTTCGCATCGGATGTCGATGAGGTCGAGGTCGTCTTCCTCGATGAAACAGTGGTTTTTGCCGATGAGTCCGGTAGTGTAGCCGAGTTCCTTCCAGATGCGGAATGCGTGGAGTTCGCCGGACGGCATCAGGGTTTCATTGCGCCGGCTACCGGTTGAGTGGGCGTAACGGGAGGTCATCATGGAGACGCGGGCGGGTACGCATAGGGCGTGTGGGGTGACGGCGTGGCGGTAGGTTACGCCTTCGCGTGCCATTCGTTCGAGGGAAGGGGTTTCGATGCCGATCTCGGAATACATGCGCAGCGCGGTGGCTTTGAGTTGGTCGGCGATGATGAAGATGACGTTGGGGAGGGATGGGTTTGTTTTGCTTGGATTTGTCATAAGCGTGGTTGCTTGTCTCACCCTCTCCCGCGCAAGTGCGGGTCTAGTACGTCTCTTAGCGAATCGCCCACTAGATTGATTGCGAATACGACGATCGCAATAGTCAAGCCGGGAATGATTGCGATGTGGGCTCCGAAGCGGAAGTATTGCTGGGCGAAGGTGAGCATATTGCCCCAACTCGGGGTTGGCGGTTGAACACCCAGTCCGAGGAAACTCAACCCTGCTTCGGCGGTGATGGCGGCGCCAACGCCTACTGTAAATAGCACTAGTGAGACCGCCATTGAGTTAGGTAGAAGGTGACGGAATATGATCCGCATGTCGGACGCGCCTAATGCCCTGGCCGCTTGTACATACTCGAGTTGAGATTGCGTTAGCGCATGCGATCGGACGACTCTGGACGAACCCCCGACTACGTTCAGGGAAAGCGCGATTATCACCCCCCAGATCGAGAATCCCAGCGCCAGAGTGACCGCCATGGCGAGGACCAATCCGGGCAGTGAGATTAAGACGTCGACCACGCGCTGGACGAGTAGATCGACGATTCCGCCGCGATAGGCGCTGACGATCCCGATGATGGTGCCGAGGGTGACGCCCAAAAGTGGCGCGGCGAGACCGATCACAAACGATGTGCGACCAGCGTGTTGCAGACGCGTCAAAATGTCGCGGCCCAGTTCGTCACCGCCAAGTACCAAGAGTTCGTCGTCGAAACCGCGGGACATCATGGGTGCTGCTTTTCCGCTCAGGGTCCGGTCGTATTTGTGAGGTGTGAGGTATCCGGCGCTCAGGATGAAGAGCAAAATGAGGATGAGTATCACCAACCCGAAGGCGCCAGTCGGATGTTTGAGGACGGTGCGCCAAGCGGGAGCCACGAACCTGAAGGTTCGCCGATTTTCGGTCTCCGAACTTTCTCGTGCGGTAATCATTCCAGCTGGATCCGTTTGTCGAGCGCCACGTAAATCAAGTCGATCAGCAGCATCCATACCATCACGAATGCGCCTAGGACCAGGACAAGACCTTGGAGCAATTGGAAGTCGCGTTCCGAGGTCGCGGTCACGATTTCCACGCCCATGCCCGGGAGTGCGAAGATCCGTTCGAGCACGACTGCTCCGTTCAATAGCCCGGCGAAGAGCAGGGCGGATAGCGTGATCACGGGTAGAACTGCGTTGGGTAGAGCGTGTCGGAGTATGACTCGATTCGGGAACAGTCCTTTTGCGCGTGCGGTCCTGATGTAGTCCTGGTTCAGGACTTCGAGCATGGTGGAGCGGGTGAGGCGTGTGGCGACGGCGGCGAAGGAGGTGCCGATTGCGATGGAGGGCAATATCAGCCGTTGGAATTGTGCGACTGGTGCTTCCAAGAAGGTTTCTTGAAAAATCGGCGGGCTCCAGCTAAACCACGTGACGAGGGCGAGTAGGAGCAGGATGCCGAGCCAGAAGTTGGGTAATGCGAGGAAGACCGCTGAGAAGGTGCGGATTACTTGATCCGGCCATCTGCCGCGCATCATCGCGGAGAGGATCCCGAAGGGAATCGCCATCAACGAACCTATGATGACGGAGAGTATCGCCAGAAGGAATGTCACCTCGGCGGTTTCAGCTACTACCCGCACTACCGATATACCGCTTACATCAGATTCGCCGAGATCGCCTTGCAGGAGTTGCATCATCCATCGGGCGTATTGGATGGGCATCGGGTCGTTGAGACCAAGGCGCTCTCGGATGACCTGCACCGCCTCTCGGTCGATCACGCTGCCATCCTCGGCGACCAAGCCCAACGCGACGTCGCCCGGCAAAACGCGGGCTAGGAAGAACGTCAGCGTCGCCAATATGAACAGGTTCGGGACGAGTAACAGGACCCTTCGAATGATGTAGTCCCGCAACTAATCAACCCTCGCTCGGACGGTTTAACTCCGACCTGTTCATCTCGGTTGCTTCAAATTGGTGTAATCAATTGGACGATCGTTTCAGCAGACCTACTTTCGTGGCGAGTTTTCATCGATCCAGACGTCGGTCCAAGTGTGCAAGTTGAACCATTGGCCGAGTGCGCCTGGACGGTCTTGCACGTGATTAGCGATTAGCTCGCTGGAACCGACTTGCTTGCCCATAGGCACGACTGGTATCCATTCTTCCCGCATGACTTTTTGTATCTCGCGCGTTGCGGCTTGGGCGTCCAACGGGTCGGTGGCACCTTGGAGATCGGCCAACAGGTCGTAGACCTTGTCGGGCGGCGGTGCCGCGTTCGCCTCGCGTCCTCCGGGCAGATATTGCTCCAGCAGGAATGCGCTCACGCTTGGCAATACGACGTTTGGTGTACTCATCGACATCTCGAAGTTAGCGCTCTGGATGAGTTCGGCGTTGGCAGCCGAGTCGCCGACGTTGAGGGTAACCTCCCAACCGGCGTCCGCGTAAACCTGCGCAGCAAGCTGGGCAAGTTCTTGGAAGAACGACCTTGAGTTGACGACCATTTCGAAGCCGGTTATGCCGAGTTCTTCGGCTAAGGCCGTCCCTTCTGCTAGTGCTTCATCTCTCGTATCTTTGCTGACCTCCCAGAGATCGGGGACTTCGTCGATGAATGGGTCGACGGTGCCGAAGAAGCCGGTTGGGACAGATGCGAACTCGCCGGTAGGCAGGCTCTCAAGTTGCTGCATCCGCAACCGGTCAAATAGGAGGTATGCGGCCCTTCTTGCCTTCAGGTCATTGAAAGGTGGACCGTTCGCGTTCATGCTGAGATAGTTGATTCCGGCAAGGGGCGAAATCTCCATACGCACGGTATCTCCGATGGCGTTTAAGGCCCCGACAGCTGGCGCAAACTCCGCAGGGTCGAAACTGGCGATATCAATGCGTGCAGTTTGTATGGCAGCGATTCGCGCCTCGACATCAGACAATGCCACTGTGGTCATCTCGTCGAGGTACGGGAAGGGATTGCCATCTGGTGCGTCCAAGAAGTAATCGGGGTTGCTTCTTGAGGTAACGAATTCTTCCATTTCGGCTTCGTCGATGATGAAAGGTCCGGTGCCGACAACTCTGTCGGGCCCGTTCATCCCGCCTTCTTGTTCCATGACGTGCTGTGCAAAGACGATTCCCCATGCGGCGGCGAAGTTTTGAATGAACTCGGCGTTCGGGTTTTCGATCGCAATTGTGATGGTGTTGTCGTCGACGACCGTGATGTCTGTGATGCTCTGAAGAGCGAGCAGACGCGGGTATCGCTCACCTTCCGGGGGAGACTTAGATCGCTCGAAGGTCCACTTGATGTCTTCCAAAGTCAGGTCCTGACCGTCGTGGAACTTCACTCCGTCTCGAATTGTGAACGTGAAGCTGTCGGCACCATTACCTATGTCCCACTCGGTCGCTAGATCGGGCAGAATGGTCGTTCCATCGGAGGGATCGAATCTCACGAGGTTGCTGTAGTGACGTTGAAGGCTCTGGGGGGCGAACCATACTGCTTCGGTGTTGTAGTCCCACTGTCTTAGAGTTCGCGAGACACCTCGGATGAGTGCACCGCCACGTTTGCCGTCGGATGACGGAGCCATTGCCTCTTTAGCCGGTTCGGGCGTCGCTGTGGGCGCAGGTGCTTCGGTCGGTGCAGGCGCTTGCGTTGGGGCGACTGTAGGCACCGGGGTCGCGGTAGGTTCTTCCTCGCCGCAAGCTGCGCCGAAGATCGCGACCGCGCTCACTAACAGCAGCACCGAAATGAGTGTTGGGATTCTTCTCGATATGGATGTCATGGGTCCGTGCCCTCCGGATGCGGTACAACGACGCGCTTACGTTAGATCCTTCAGCCCGATTGCTTGAAGAATTCCTCTACAGAATCGTTCGTAAACGTCATGAAAATCGTTGCGTCAGATGTGGTGCGTCCAGTATACGCGGTTTGACATTTTGATTGGGTTAATGTAGTTTCATGTTGCGCCGAGGTTTTGGTTGCGGTAGTTTCGCGTTGTCTAAACACAGCGCGGCAATCCCGCGAAAACACGTCGGCGGATTGGTCCGAGTCGCGTTGTCTGCGGCTCGGTGAACCGGCTATTGAAACACGAAAGGTGTCGATATGCTAAGCACGAAACATAAGAGGTTGCTTTCCAAGCGATCGCTCGTGGCCTTCATGTTGACCGCCGTGGCCGCCGCATTGACAACCGCTATCGCTTGTGGTGGCGGTGAAACGGTGATCCAGACCGTCGAGGTCGAGAGAATCGTTGAGGTCGAAAAAGAGGTCGTCACGACGGTTGAGGTTGAGAAGGTCGTGGAGGTCGAGAAGGAAGTGGTCAAGGAAGTCGAGGTCGAAAAGATCGTCGAGGTGGCTGGCGAGACAGTCGTCGAGGTCGTCGAGGTCGAGAAGATCGTCGAGGTCGAGAAACAGGTCGACGTCGAAAGGGTCGTCGAAAAGATCGTTATCCCGACTCCTGAGCCGGTGCGTATCGACTCACCGCACATCACGGGTGACCCCGAAGTCAACGAGTGGCCGACAATCTACGACGAGAACGGCAATCTATTCCCGAAGCCGTCTTCATTCAAAGAGGCTCCGTTACTAGCAGCCCGCGTAGCTGCCGGCGAACTACCTCCGGTTGAAGAGCGGCTGCCTGAGAACCCGCTGGTCTTGCAGCCCACACGCGGCATCGGCAAGTACGGCGGAACATGGTACCGCGGCTTCACGGGCCCGGCAGACGGTCAGAACATGGAGCGTCCGCTTAAGGACCACCTCCTGTTCTACGAAGTCTCCGGTTTGACGGTGCAACCAAACATCGCCGAGTCTTGGACGCAGAACGAAGACGCGACCGAGTTCACTTTCACGCTCCGCAAGGGCCACAAGTGGTCCGACGGCGAGCCGTTCACGACCGCGGACATCATGTTCTGGGTCGACCACATGCTCCACAACGAGGAGCTCAACCCGGCCAAGCCGGCGTGGACGCAAAAGGGCGGCGAGACGCTCCAGTTCGAAGCGATTGACGAGCAAACATTCAAGGTCACGTCACCTGAGCCTTACGCTCCGTTCGTGACTTTGGTAGCATCGGTCATCGTTGCTGGTCAGCACACGCGCGGCGACGGTGGCGACGGTCTCTACGCGCCGAGGCACTACCTCGAGCAATTCCACCCCGACTTCGTGGGCTTGGAAGAGGCTGAGCGCAAGGCATCGGAAGCCGGTTTCGACAACTGGTACACGTACTTCCTCGACCGCAACCACGCCAACGCCAACCCTGACGCCCCGATGCTTACGGCATGGCGCGTTACTGGCAGCATCAACACGAACGAGTGGTCGTTCGAGCGCAACCCGTACTACTACGCAGTCGACACAGAGGGCAACCAGCTTCCGTACATCGACCGCGTCGTCCTTACCCTTGCTCAGAACCTTGAGGTCCTGAACCTCAGCGCGCTGGCAGGTAACTACACGGTCATGGGTCGCCACATTAACATCGCGAAGCTGCCGTTGTTCCTTGAGAACGCGGAGTCTGTTGGCTACCGCATCCAGTTCTGGCGCCAGCCACAGTCAGGTATCGCCAACATCTACGTCAACGAGACGTGGGATGGCAACGCCGAGATTCAGAGCTACCTCCAGAACGTTGATTTCAGGCGAGCGCTCTCCTTGGGTATCGAACGGGATCAGATCAACGAGGTGTTCTTCCTAGGCATTGGCGCAACTTCAGGCCTATGCCAGGGCTACGAAGACCCGGACAACCCGGGTAAGTACATCGGCGAAGACGATGTCCAGTTCAACCCTGACAGAGCCAACGAGATCTTGGACAGCATCGGTCTGGACAAGAAAGACGGCGATGGTTTCCGCCTGATGCCTAGCGGTGAGCGCTTGGTCGTCCAGCTTCCGTCCGTTGCTGCGGCGTTCGAGGACTACCCTGGCATCAACGAGATGATCTCGCGCCAGTGGGAAGTCAACATCGGCGTCCGCGCTGAAGTTCAGACGCTGGAACGTGGTCTCCACGGCGACCGCGGGTTGCTCAACGAACTGATGACTACCAACTGGGAGTCTTCGCCACGATCGACCACCTTGATCACTCCGCAACACCTGTTGCCGGTGAGCGGCGGTGGTAACACTGGTCGGCTCTACGGTGACTGGCATCAATCGAGCGGTGAAAACGGTATCGACCCTGCTGGCATCAACGACTTGATCAAACAGCAGATGGATCTTTACGACGAGGCCCAGTCGACGGCTGGACCGGCGCGTTACAACGAAATCTTGCAACGCGTCGTCGAGCTCAACTGCTTAAACGTCAACCCGATCACGACGGTCATGAACAAACCAACGTACGTCGCGATCATCAAGAACAACGTGAAGAACATCCCGAACGCGTTGCCGTTCTCCTACCACAACCAGACCTCAGGAAACGCATTCCCTGAGCAGTGGTGGATCGACGACGAGAACGCGATGGAAGGCAAGTAGTACGCCTTCGTTCGCCATCCCTTCACGGGGTTTGGTGTAACCAAAAATGTCCGCCCCCGATTTGGTCGGGGGCGGACGTTGCTACGTCTCCAAGGTTCCAGCCAGTGGGACTAAACGAATATGCTGGCCTTCGTTCTCAGAAGACTCATCTACGCTGTCATCGCCATGTGGGCGGTGTCAATTATCTCGTTCGTCATCATCAACTTACCTGCTGGCGATTTCGTGACTACGTACATCGCCACGCAGCTCGCCACCGGAAACCTCGTGTTGGAGGATGAAGCGGAGAGTTTGCGCGAGTTTTACGGTCTGAACGACCCTGTTTACGTTCAATACTCCAAGTGGATAACTCGCATCCTTCAGGGCGAACTCGGTTTTTCGTTCGAATTCAATGCGCCAGTCAGAACGGTGCTTGAAATGAACCTTCTGAACACGCTTGTGTTGGGGGTGTTCGCAGTTGTATTTGTCTGGTGTATGGCCATTCCAATCGGAATCTATTCGGCCGTCAAGCAATACTCGCCGGGCGATTACACCGCAACTTTCTTCGGGTATGCGGGTCTGGCCATACCAGATTTCATGATCGCACTCGTGGCGGCATCGCTCATTTGGACCACGACTGGATACCTAGCAGTGGGGTTATATTCCGTCGAGTATCAAACAGCCCCGTGGTCTTTGGCAAAAGCGTGGGACTTAGTGAAGCACCTACTGTTGCCAGTCATCATCCTGGGAACCGCTGGCACAGCAACTCTAATCCGTATTATGCGAGCGAATTTGCTTGACGAATTGAAGAAACCCTACGTCACGACGGCCCGTGCTAAAGGTCTGACTGAGTGGCAAGTAATCAGAAAGTATCCAGTTCGTTACGCTTTGAACCCAGTGATTTCGATGACCGCGTATATCCTGCCGTTCATTATCTCGGGGAGCGTCATCCTGTCCGTGGTGCTAGATTTGCCGACCATCGGACGAGATTTCTTACGTGCCCTGTTGGCACAAGACGTCTATCTTTCTGGTGCGGTCATTCTCGCTTCAGGTTGGTTGACGATCTTAGGTACTTTCGTATCCGACCTTCTCCTTGCTTGGGTCGATCCTCGGATCCGCCTGGAGGAAGATTAAGCACATGGTCGCCGGCGCACATGAACGAGCTCCCACAGATGCTCGTGAGATTGCAGATGCTGTTGGAGTAGGCGAAGATGCAATCGAGGTTATGTCGCAACGCCAACTCATCTGGCGGCGATTTAAACGCCATCGCCTCGCGATGTTCGCTACCTTCGTTGTTGCTTTGCTATATACGACAGTCCCGTTCGCGGATTTCTACTCCTCCAACGACCCCCGCGAACACCACGACAGGCGCGGTTATATGCCTCCTCAAGGGTTGCGCCTGTTCGACGGTTTGAAACCTGATCTACACGTCTGCGAACAGATCCGAACCAAGAATGAATTTTTGAAGATCGAGTACGAACCGAATTGTGAAACTAAAGTGGATGTCAATTTTTTCGGTAAGGGATACACGTATAAACTGCTCGGCTTGGAATTAGACCGCCATCTTTTCACCGTTGCGGAGCCGTACGTCATCAAGGAGGGTTCGACCTTGCAACCCGCCGACCAAGTGGGCGGGGTTTATCTATTGGGCACGGACGTACAAGGTCGTGATATGTACTCTCGCATGATGCACGGCGCACGGTTATCCCTGTTAATCGGATTGGCGGGAATATTCATCGCTTTAGCCGTCGGTG
Source organism: uncultured Dehalococcoidales bacterium (assembly GCA_964424025.1). GTDB lineage: Bacteria > Chloroflexota > Dehalococcoidia > Lucifugimonadales > Lucifugimonadaceae > Bin127. The sequence continues at coordinate 10,068 of CAYRHG010000015.1, forward strand.
TAGTGCTGGGGGCAGTTTCGGGGTTCTATGGCGGTTTTATCGACAACCTGATCCAGCGAAGCATCGAGATAATCCGATCCATCCCAACGGTACCGTTGTATTTGGGACTGGCAGCCGCGTTCCCGGCGGATTGGTCTGTGGAGCGTAGATTCTTCGCCATCACTATCGTCGTTTCGCTGTTCGCTTGGACAGAGTTAGCCCGTGTTGTTCGTGGACGTTTCTTAGCGATGCGACAGGAAGATTTCGTAACTGCCGCAATAACGGCCGGTGCGAGCCAACGGCGTATCATTTTCAGGCACATGCTCCCGTCCTTCTACAGCCACATAATCGCTGCCAGCACTCTCAGCCTCGCGTTCATGGTTATCAGCGAGACGACGTTGAGTTTCCTCGGTCTTGGGCTTCAAGCACCTGCGATATCGTTGGGGGTTTTGTTGTTCGCTGCGCAAAACATTCAATCGGTATTGCTTGCGCCGTGGTTGCTGATTCCGGGCATCGTCGTCGTCATTCTCGTGCTATGCCTGAATTTCATGGGCGACGGGATACGTGACGCGGCTGACCCGTATGGAAGTTGACATCAACGCCAACACATGACAACTGCAACAAAAGCACCTACGCCCACTGGATCGCAATCGAACGATGCCCTGCTTTCGGTGCGCGACCTCGTCACCCACTTCTTTACCGATGAAGGTGTGGTTCGCGCCGTCGACGGCGTTGATTTTGACGTGAAGCCGGGGACTACGATGGGTATTGTCGGAGAGAGCGGTTGCGGCAAGAGCATCACCGCGAAATCGATCCTCCAAATCGTCGAGGCCCCCGGCCGTATCGTAAACGGCGAAATCAACTACAACCCGAGACCCGGAACAGGCACGGAAACGAACCTCCTCAACTACGACGCTAATAGCAACGAAATGCGTTCGATCCGCGGCGGCGAGATTTCGATGATCTTTCAAGAACCCATGACTTCGTTCAGCTCGTTGCACACGTTCGGCAATCAGATCGACGAGACGTTGAGGTTGCACACCAATCTTTCGAAGCACGAACGTTTCGATCTTGCAGTCGATTGGCTGGCGCGGGTTGGAATTCCGAACCCGACGCAGCGGATGCATGAGTATCCGTTCCGGTTCAGCGGCGGCCAACTTCAACGCGCGATGATCGCAATGGCCATGTGCACCAATCCCCGCGTTCTCATCGCGGACGAGCCAACAACCGCTTTGGACGTCACGACCCAAGCTCAGATTCTCGACTTGCTGCAACGAATGCAAGAAGAGAACGATATGGCTATCCTCTTCATTACGCACGACCTTGGAGTTATCGCCGAGATCGCGGATGAAGTGACCGTGATGTATCTCGGCAAGGTCGTCGAGACCGGGCCGGTCCACAACTTCTTCGACGATCCGTTGCATCCTTACTCGCGGGCGCTCTTGACATCGATTCCGAGCATGTTCACGACCTCGCGCGAACGACTCCCTTCAATTTCGGGTTCGATACCCCACCCTCAAAACCGTCCTTCCGGTTGCTCGTTCCATCCGCGATGTCAGTCGTTCATCGATGGCGTTTGCGACGTTCGCGAACCCGAGCTAATAAATGTGAACGCCGAGCAGGACGTAAGCTGTTTCCTATACGAGGATCAGTAGATGGCGGAACAGACCACACAGAGCGGCAACGGCCAGCGGCGTCTTTTGGATGTGCGCGGGCTAGTCAAGTACTTCCCGATAAAACGTGGATTTTTCCGCCGGACGGTCGGTACCGTCAAAGCGGTTGACGACATCAGTTTTGACATCATGGCTGGTGAGACGCTCAGCTTGGTCGGGGAAAGCGGTTGTGGCAAGAGCACGACGGCAAGGTCGATCATTCGGGCCTATGAACCCACCGCCGGCGAAATACTGTTCGACACAGGGGACGGCGAAACTGTCGACTTGGCACAGCTCTCGATGATCGAGATGCGTCCGATCCGTCGACAAATGCAGATGATCTTCCAAGACCCGTTCGCTTCGTTGAACCCGCGGATGAATATCTACGAGATCATCAGCGAACCGTTGCTAGTTCACGGGATCGGGAGCAGCGAAGAGCGGGAAGACCGCGTCGCAGAATTGCTCCGAGTTGTAAGACTTCGACCTGAATACATGCGCAGGTACCCGCACGCTTTCAGCGGCGGACAGCGGCAACGCATCGGTATTGCGAGGGCACTGGCGCTCAACCCGCAGTTGATCCTAGCCGACGAACCAGTGTCAGGATTGGATGTCTCTGTTCAGGCGCAGGTGATCAACTTGATGATGGATCTGCAAGACGAGTTGGGTTTAACGTATCTGTTCGTATCTCACGACTTGAGCGTCGTCAAGCAGATTTCCAACCGTGTCGTCGTGATGTACGTTGGCCGGATCGCCGAAATCGGGACGCCGGAAGAATTGTTCGAAGCTCCGAAACACCCATACACCGCGGCGTTGATGAGCTCTGTTCCCAAACCGCACCCGAGTCAGCGTACCAAGCGATACGTCCTTGAAGGCGAGGTGGCCAACCCGGCTAGTCCTCCGACTGGATGCTACTTCCATCCCCGTTGTCCTTTTGCTACCGATCAGTGCAAAGTTGAAGTCCCGCCGTTAGTAAAATCTAAAGATGGCCGTTACGTCAGTTGCCATCGTGCAGATGAGATCGACCTTACGACCAATTAACACCCACTGATCGTTGCATCCTTTCGGAACTCCCGCGTCATAGGAACCACCAACATTGAGCGTTTGTCGACGCTTGAGGCATTGCAGCCTGACGCGAACCGGCGTCGACGCCTCACCGTATCAACTTCTGCGCTGGGCGTCTTACTTTCGATCGGCGCGTTTCAACTGTCTGTGCTGGGTCAATTCGAGTACTTCGAGGAAGCGGTACGCATCGAAGGTTGGGGCGCCATTTTCTTCGCGATTACTGCCGCAGTCTCTGCACTGATCGCCGTACCGATTACCGTTTATCACATCCGTGATATGGCACAGTTTGCAGCCAAGCCGATCACGTGGCTATTCTTGGGTTTCGGGTATGGCATTGCTATCCCGATATTGAGCGGCGGATTCACTCGAACCGCTGCCGCATTCGCTGGGCTGGCCGACGGCATTTACGGCGTGGGGTCGATGCCGTCTCTTCTGCTCGATGCGGTGCTCATATTCCCGTATGACATGTTCGTGCAAGGCGCACAGAACGTGTACGGGGGACTTTACTCCGGCGCGTTTTTCGCCGTGATCGGATATTTCATCGACCGTTCGAATGCGGCCCAAAGCGAAACGGTGTCGACGTGGGGTCCGTGGTTGATCGCCCTCGGACTGGGTGTGCCGATAGTGTTATTCGCGACATTCGGGCCGGCAGAGTTCCTGCGCGACATCGTGCGCTGAAGAACGTTAAATCGCCTAGTTCGAGGTCTTGAAAACGTCCGAGATGGATTGCACGTTGCCGGTTGCTGTGTCGCGGTGCAGATAGCACAGGGCCGCTTGCGTGTCTCCGATACGGTATAGCGGTGGCATTTCCGCGGTGCATTCATCCATCACAAACGGGCACCTAGGCGCGAAACGGCAACCGAGGTTCTCGGCGTCGCCGCCTGTTTCTTGAGAAGCCATCTCACGACCCCATCGTTCCTTTGGATCAGGACGGGGTATCGACTCAACGAGCAACTGCGTGTAAGGATGTTGCGGGTTCTGGATTACGTCTTCGACACGACCGGTTTCTACGACCGAACCTTGGTACATAACGATGATGTTGTCGCTGATTTGGAACGCCGTTGTCAGGTCGTGTGTGATGTATATGACAGCGATGCCGAGCTCTTTGTTGAGCAGGTCAATACTGCCGAGGATCGTGGCGCGCAATGAAGCGTCAACCATCGATACGGGCTCGTCAGCAACGATGATTCGCGGCTTGAGCAGAAGGGCGCGGGCTACCATAATGCGTTGCCTCTGACCGCCGCTCAACTGGTGCGGGAAGCGTCCAAGCGTCTCTTGGTGACGCAACCCCACAGTCTCCAATGATTCGATCACCAGATCTCGAGCTTCTCGCTTGTTTTGTGCCAACCCGAAGTTGGTGACGGGCGACATCAAGACATGGTCGACCTTGTAAAACGGGTTGTAGACCTCGAACGGGTCCTGCATGATCGGCTGGACCTCGCGGCGAAACTCGCGGCGATCGCGACGGTTCAAAGCCGCAATATCATGCCCATTGAAGTAGATCGCCCCTTCAGTCGGCGGGATGATACCCAACATCAACCGGGCCAGAGTCGTCTTCCCACTACCGCTCTCCCCGGCCACTGCGATGATGCCGGGGTTGTCGTGAGGTATTCCAAGGCTGACATTGTCGACGGCCACGGTGAGCTTACGACGCAATAAACCGCCTCCAAACACCTTGGAGACGTTCTGGAGCTCCAAGACGTTGTCTGAGCCGTTGGTGGAGGTCGACGGAGTTCGTTCCAAGGTTTGCGTCGCCAACTCAGTTGCCCTCCTCATATAAGTGGCAAGCTACCCACCGGCGCGGCTCGATTTCGTTCAAATGAGGGTCGACCGTGGTGCACAATGACGTGTCCAAGTTGCCTCTGAGATCTGTGAACTCGCCTCTGAAATCTTCGTCATCGTTATAGATCGGACACCGAGGATGGAATCTGCACCCTGGCGGCGGGACGACGAGCGTAGGAGGCAACCCTTCGATGCCAGTGAACGTGCCTTTGACTTGGATATCGGGCAAGCTGCTGATCAGCTTTTTGGTGTACGGGTGCTTGGGATTCTCGAAAATCTCTCCGATAGGTGCAAATTCAACCAAATGGCCGGCGTACATAACGCCTAACACGTCGGCGAACTGGGCCATTAGCCCCATATCGTGACCCACTAGAAGCACCGACGCCTGCATCTCTTGTTGCAACTGTTCAAGTGTCAGCATGATCTGGCGTTGCACAACCACGTCCAGCGCCGATGTGGGTTCGTCGGCGAGAATCATTTTCGGTCGCAACGAAGTGGCGATTGCGAGCGCGACGCGTTGCTTCATGCCGCCGCTCAGTTCGTGCGGGTACATATCAGAGACGCTGCCATCAAGACCGACGCTGTTCAACAACTCAACGACACGTTCTGAAACTGCGCCCCTATTCGGCATCTCACCTTTCGGAGTGTGATGCCTGATGCCGTCAACGATTTGGTCACGTACCCGATAAACCGGGTTGAGCGAGTTCATTGCGCCTTGCGGCACTAACGCCAGATCCCGCAGTCTGGTTTGGCGCATCTCTTCGTCGTTCAGGTCCAATATGCTGATGCCGTCGAGCCGGACATTACCACCTGCGATGATTGCCGGAGGTTTGTGGAGACGCATCAACGCCATCGCCATCGTGGTCTTGCCGGAACCCGATTCGCCGACCAAACCCATGCGTTCGCCACGCCGAAGCGTGAAGGATACATCGTCGACCGCCTTAACCTGACCCGCGTCGGTGTCGTAGTAGACCTTGAGGTTTTCGACCTCGAGCAGGATATCCGAATTTGAGTTCGCGAACGCGTTATCGGTTTTTGCGCCTACGGTTGTCATCTGATTATCTGTGTTCGATGAATCGATTGGGATTGCGACGGCGTTTTGCCGGCTATACGCGTCTTCGTAGCCTTGGGTTTGCCACTTCGTCGAGACCGGCTGACATCAGGAACAATCCAACAAAAAGAAGCACGATTACTACGATTGGCGGTATCAACCACCACCAAAGCCCCTTCAACAAGGACGAAGTATAGATGTTCCAATAGATCGTCATCCCGAGTGTCGGCGAATCAAGAGGACCTAATCCCAGAGCTTCAAGACCAACCGAGGCGAGAATCGCACCTGCAACCGAAGCCACGAAACTTGCCAATACGTAAGGCGAAAGGTTGGGCATCATCTCCTTACATACGACGCCAACGACGCTGGTTCCCGACATCCGAGCCATCTCCACATATCCCCGTTCACGCATCACTAACACCTGAGATCGTATAGCCCGAGCCGGCCCTGGCCACGCCAGAATCGATATGACAAACGCCATCTGATCGACGGTTAAACCCTTGCCCGGATTCAACGATGTCGCAACCAACACCAGTATCAACAATCCCGGAATCGGGATCAAACTGTCCACGACGACGCGAACTATGCCGTCTACCCAACCTCCCATGTACGCCGCCACGAAAGCCAATATCATGCCCACACCGACCCCGATCGCCGCAGCGATCAACCCGATACGCAGAGTCAATGGGGTACCAACGATCATCACGGCTAGTATGTCTCGACCCTGTTCGTCCGTCCCTAAAGGGTGTACCCCGAACGGATTCCAGCTCGGTTTAATACGAGCTTCAACCGACAACGCCCGCGTCAATCCGTTGACACCTTGTCGTTCGCCCAACAAATCTTCTTGCTCGTAAAACAGATATCCTAGGATCACCACTCCGAATAGAGCCACCAGCAATCCTATTCCACCAATCAACAGCGGGTTACGGCGCAGATACCGCAACAACGGCCGAATTCGCTCGCGATAGATGCTGCCGGAATCGAATCCAGTTGTCGATTGCGGGAGTTCGGATACTGCAGTCGGCGGTTGCATCTTTAGTTACGAGTCAGCCCTGCGAGTATTTGATGCGAGCATCTACCAACGGGTAGATCAAGTCTAGTATCAACGTCGCTAACGCAGTTCCTAACGCTAGAACAAACACTATTCCTTGGATCACCGCATGGTCGCTACGGGGAATCGCTTGCACGAGCAAACCACCTACACCAGGATACGAGAATACGACCTCGACTAATACCAATCCCGACACGATCAAACCCATTTGCAGGGCCAATCCAGTCATTTGAGGCAACAACGCATTCCGGATGCCGTACCGGAAAAACATCACGCGGTCCGGAAGGCCTTTTGCCTCCGCCTGCAACATGTAGTCTTCGCCCTTCGTTGTGACCATCATGCCACGCATACCCATCGCCCAACCTCCAAGCGAAACCAGAACCACCGAAAGAGCGGGAAGAGTCGCGTGCCACAGCACATTGCCGATAAAGCTCCAATTCGACCAATCTGGCCATCCTGCTACACCTCGGGAATATCCACCGAATAGCGGGAAAATGCTCCAGACAAATGAGAAGGCGAGGAGCAACACCAATCCGAAAAGGTAGTAAGGCACCGCGGACAACGTCAAGATTGGTGCCATCAGCACCATGAGGAAGGTTTTGTGTCGCTTCCACTCGAGTATTGCGCCCATTAACGAGCCGATGAAAAATGCGAAAATCAATGTCAGCAAACCCAAGGCGATCGTCCACATGATTGTCTCGGCTAAAAGTTCATTAACAGTCTTGGGCCAATTGAATATCGAACGTCCTAGATCAAACTGCACGATATCGACCATGAACTTCACATATTGTTCCCAAAGAGGTTTGTTGAACCCGTACTTCTCGTCGAACGCATCGACCATCGCTTGAGTGTTTTCTAAAAATCCACTGCGCGTAGCTTCTTCGAGCAACTTCTCTTCCAACGGGTTCTGTCCAGAGATCCGAGGCAAGAAGAACACGATCGTACTCGCTATATAGATCGTGATGAAGAACATCCCCAACCGGCTGAGTATGTAATTCCAAGGCATATGCGGTCGATAATATTCAGGTGGAGTCGGTGGACGGTTCAATCCCCATTGTTGCGGGGATGGAACCGTCCACGTTGTGTGACCTTTGGTTCTATTCGGTCTATTGGACCGCGCGGAGGTTGTTCAGGATCAACTGGAAGGTGTTATGCCAGAACGCCCCGTTGACGTACGGGTTGTCGTGCGTCGGCCAGTTCGTCCAATACGTCGTGTTCATCGGTATACGGTGGTACCACTCAAGAATCTGGACATCCGGCAATTCATCCAACCAGATATCCATCGCCTCTGTCCAAAGCTCTTCCAATTTGACCACGTCGTCGATAGCGGTAGCAGACGCCTCGTCGGTAATCTCGTTCCAACGCTCGTTGGTCCACCTGTAGAGGTTCGGATTCTCTTCCGTACCCCGATAGAGATTCATCGTGAAGTACGGATCACGCAGCGATGCACCATGCCCTCGCAGACCACAAGACGCTTCGCCGGCAACCATCCGAGAACCCGCATCCGGCGGATTGGCGTATGACGACTTGATGCCGTGGTTGTCTAACTGCCTGGCTAGGATCGGACCGAAGTCGTTGAAGATCCCGAAACCGAGGATGTCGCACACGATCTCGCTACCATCCTTTTCCCAGTAGCCATCGTCATTCTTGGTGTAACCCGCCTCCATCATCCGTGCGTCACCCTTGCCAGGGTTGTACTCGTTGGTGTCGTATTCGCCAGATAGCTCAGCTTCGATCGCGTCGAAATACCGTTGCAACGGCGCATATGTCGGTATAGGCAACGTAGAAGGCGTGCCTGCCCCGTCATACGCCACATCAATCAACTGGTCACGATCGATGTAGTACGAAACCGCCCATCTGACGTTTTTGTCGTCGTACGGCGGTTTGCTGGCATTAAACAGTAACCCGATAGGCCACCAGTCCACATAGCCGTATGGCTTGTTGTAACCCGAGTGGGTAATCACGTTCGGGTTTCGATCCAGCACCTCACGAATAGTCGTGGGACGAAGGTCGAGCGTGGCGTCCGCTTCATTGTTGATGACCGCTTGAGCCATTTGGGTCTCTCCAGGGTTCGGCACGTACACGATCTGCAACACCTCCGGCAGTTGATCAACTAGACCATGGTCTACCGCCCACCACGAATCCCTACGGTTCATCAGTTTCTGCTCTGGTGAGGTTTGGATCACTTCCCATGGGCCAGTCGTGATCGGCCAACCTTGTTCTAGGTCGAAATTGCTAAACTCCAACCAGTCCTGCCCCTCGAAAATATGTTTAGGCACGATGTACACGCCGGTGCCGAACTTGTAGGTCATGAAATACATGAACTTAGGGCGCGGTCCCAGGAAATTCACCAAAACCGTCTTGTCATCAACCAACTCAACGGATTCCACATCGCGCTGAACTTGAGCGCTCCATCTGATCCCTGAGTTTTCGATGAGATGGTTGATCGTGTAAACCACATCATGAGCTCCGAACGGTTCGCCATCGCTCCATGTGATTCCTTCGCGCAGATTAATCGTCAGCTGCGTAAAGTCGTCGTTGTAAGACCAAGACTCTGCCAACCACGGATACTCCGTGTCGTTAAACGCGGAGTAATATGCCAGAGGTTCAAAAATGATGAGCGTGCCGTTCTGGGGACTCGTGCCTGGATTGTAGATGTTCCAGATGTTGTGGTCGGTGTACCGACCAGCCGCACCAACTCCACCTGAACCGGCCCACAACAAGATCAGCTGCCGATTTCGCGGGATTGCGCCATCGTCCATCATCATCGAGTCGTCCTCAGCTGCGGCTGTGACCTCAACCTCAACCTCGACAACTTTCTCGACTTCGACGACTTTTTCGACCTCGACGACTTTCTCGACTTCGACGGTCTGGACAACTTCCCGTTCGACGACCTTTTCTACGACAACGGTTTCAACGACGGTCTCGCCGCAAGCGGCAATTGCAGTGACCATAGCCGCAAGCGCGACCGTCAAGATCGCTAATCTGTACTTCATCGGACGATACCTCCTCTTGATTTTGGCACGCACTATTACGCCGCGTAGTTGCGGCAAAAGTCTGCAAGAAATCTAACACCGAATTCAGGTTGAGTCAAACACGAGCGCCATTGCCTCGTAATCGGTCGGCCGTGGGGATTTCAACCCGCCAGAATCTGATTTCAACTTGAACCACAACGTGTTAGTTGACAAAGCGTTTTAACAATCGAAGCGTGGCAACAGAGCAAATTACGCGGGTCAATGCGATTGGTTTGATCACACCCGCCGGCGCAATCGTGGGTTCGCCACCTCGTCCAAACCGGCAGAGATCATGAAAAGGCCGACGAACAGGACGACCAAGACGATGATCGGCGGCAACAACCAGTACCACAATCCAAGAAGAACTGAACTCTCTCTGATATTCAAGTAGATCATGCTGCCTAAGGTCGGCGAATCAAGCGGGCCCAGACCAAGAGACTCCAGACCGATTGACGCAAGCATTGATCCGGAAACCGCAGCAACAAAGCTGGCGAGCGCATATGGCGCTAAGTTGGGCATCATCTCCTTGAATATGATGCCCAAGGCGCTCGTGCCCGACATCCTCGCCATCTCGACATAACCACGTTCGCGAATTACCAAAACTTGTGAACGAATCACCCGAGCCGGTCCAGGCCACGCCAATACGGCGATCACGAACCCTAACTGATCTACGGTCAGCCCTTTCCCGGGATTTAGCGAGGTTGCAACCAGGACCAGCACCAGCAGACTTGGTATGGGTATGAGGCTGTCAACGATGGTGCGAATAACAGCGTCAACAGCGCCTCCGACATAGGCGGCCACGAAAGCCAGCACCATTCCGACGCCGACGCCAATCGCGGCGGCCAACAAGCCAATTCGCAAAGTAAGCGGGATGCCAGCCACTACTCCGGCGTAGATGTCCCGCCCCCGGGGATCTGTCCCAAAGGGATAACCACTCCACGGGTTCCAAGAAGGATTCTGATTTTGCCGCACCGATGCCGCTTTGACTAGTCCATCGACGCCGCGTTTTTTCTGTAACAGGTCTTCTTGCTCATAAAACGCGTAAGAGAGGCTGACGAACAATGCGAGCGCCACAAACGCTACCAAACCGAAGGTCATCAGTCGGTTCCGTCGCATGTAGCGCAGAATCGGTACCACGCGATCACGCGTGAATTCAGATCGTGCGGTTAAGGAGTCCCACCGCGACATTTCCGGCGTTTCCGTTTGGATGTTTTCCATGATTGTCCGTCAGGCGTTGCCGATAGATTTAATTCGCGGATCTAAGAGCGGATATGTAAGATCCAACACCAGAGTAGCGGCAGCCGTGCCGAATGCCAATATGAAGACGATTCCTTGGATGGTCGGATAATCGCTACGACTCACCGCCTGCACCAACTGACCACCGACTCCCGGGTAACCGAAGACGATCTCAACTAGTACTACTCCCGACACGATAAGGCCGAGCGCGAGCGTCAAACCTGTCACCTGCGGCAAAAGCGAGTTCCTGATCGCGTATTTGGTTAACATGATGCGCTCGGGCAGGCCCTTTGCCTCGGCCTGGACCATGTAGTCTTCGCCTTTGGTCGTTACCATCATGCCGCGCATACCCATTGCCCATCCGCCGAGGGAAACTAACGTTATCGACAGTGCGGGCAACAGACCGTGTTTCAAAACGCTCAGAATGAAATCCAAATCCGACCAGTCGGGCCATCCGAGGACGCCTTGTTGGTATCCATATACCAGCGGATATTCGCGGTCGACGTTGAAAACGATTAGCTGTAACACCAGTCCGAAGATGAAGAAAGGTACAGCCGACAAAGCGAGGATCGGCGCCATTGAAACCATCATTCCCCAATTTTGTCGCTTCCACTCTAGCATCGCACCCATACCCGATCCAATCAGGAAGGCGAGCATCAATGTCAACAAACCCAGCGAAAGAGTCCAGATGATCCCTTCGGCGAGTATCTCGTTTACCGATTTTGGCCAAAGGTAAATCGAACGACCCAGATCGAATTTAACAACTTCGTAAACGAACTTGAAATATTGTTGCCAAAGCGGTTTATCAAATCCATATTTCTGTTCAAATACCCTGACGCGCTCCTGAACGGCGGGGTCCTGATAACCGCCGCGTTGCGCGTCTTGATAGATTTTTTCCGCCAGCGGGTTTTGACCTGAAACTCGCGGCAAGAAAAAGACGATGGTACTCGCCAACCAGATCGTGATGACGAACATCAGTAATCTGCCTAATATGTACCGCCAAGGCATTCGGCGTTAAGAACCCTGTCCTTCTTCGTCGCTAGTAGCTGGAGAATCGCTTGAGCGGGCCTCGTCAACTGATGTCGACGAAGCCCACTCATTTGACGCCGATAATCGGCGTCCAGTCCTTGTCGCTGCCGTTACTGTACCGGTTCTAGCTCGTTGAGCACCAACTGGAACGTGAGGTGCCAGAACGCTCCGTTGACATACGGGTTGTCATGAGTTGGCCAGTTGGTCCAGTACGTCGTGTTCATCGGGATGCGGTGGTAGAACTCGAGGACTTGCACGTCCGGCAGCTCTTCCAACCAGATGTCCATAGCCTCGGCCCACAGTTCCTCGAGCGTTGCGATGTCGTCGATCGCCGTGGCGAAGACCTCGTCGGTGATCGCGTTGAACTCTTCGTTGTACCAGTGGTACGCGTTCGGCGGCTGGTTGTCAGGTCCTGGCGCCGCATCGGGATCGTAGGTCTTGGGGTCGCCACCGGTGTATAGCCGCAACGTGAAGTATGGGTCGCGGACGGATCCACCGTGACCGCGGAGACCACACGAAGCCTCGCCGTTCGACTGCCTAGACCATGCGTCAGGCGGCGTGCTGTACGACGATTTGATGCCATGGTCGTCCAACTGCCGGGCCACAATCGGGCCGTAGTGGTCGAAGATACCGAAACTGAGAATGTCACAAACGACCACGTTGCCGTCTCTCTCCCAGTATCCATCGGCGTTCTTCGAATAACCGGCGTCCATCATCAACTCGTCGCCTCGCGCCGGATCGTACTTGGTTGTGTCGTGCGTCGAGGTCAGCTTGTCTTCGACCACGTCGAAGTAGCGCTGCAACGGTGCGTAGGTCGGAATAGGCAGGTACGACAGTGTTCCTGCACCGCCGAAACCGACCTCGATCAGCTGCTCGCGATTCAGGTAGTTGGATAGCGCCCAACGAACGCGTTTGTCGTCGTACGGCGGCTTGCTCGCATTGAACAACAGACCGATCGGCCACCAGTCGACGTACCCGAACGGAGGGTTGAAACCGGAGTGCGTGATGATGGCTTCGTTGCGAGCCAACACCTCGCGCATCGTGCCCGTTTGCAGTGACAACGACGCATCGGCGCGGTTGGCGATCATCTCCTGTGCCATCTGCGTTTCACCCGGGTTCGGGATGTAGACGATCTGAAGGACTTCGGGCATCTTGTCGACCAAGCCTTGTTCGACGGCCCACCAGGAGTCCCGACGGTTCAGAATCTTCGACTGCGTGGAAGTTTGAACCACCTCCCACGGACCGGTGGTCACGGGCCAACCCTTTTCTTGGTCGTAGTTCGTGAATTCGAACCAGTCGTGCTGCTCATAAATGTGCTTCGGAACGATGTACACGCCGATGTCGAACTTGTAGGTCATGAAGTACAAGAACTTCGGTCGCGGACCCTTGAACTTCACCAAAACCGTGTTGTCGTCGATTTGTTCAACCGATTCGACATCCGCTTGGATCTGACCCGAGTGTGGTAGACCCGGCGTGGTTCGAAGGTGTTCGAGCGTGTACGCTACGTCGTGCGCGCCGAACGGTTCGCCATCGCTCCAGCTAACGCCTTGACGAGTGTTGATCGTCAACTCGGTGAAGTCGTCGCTGTACGACCATGACTCGGCAAGCCAAGGATACTCGGTGTCGTTGAACGCTGAATAGAACGCGAGCGGTTCGAAAATCAGCTGCGGACCATCCTGGTGGCTCACGCCCGAGTAGACGTTCCACACGTCATGGTTTGTGTATTGGCCAGCAGATCCGACACCGCCAGAACCGCCCCAGAGCATGATGAACTGTCGTTCCCTAGGAATCACGTCATCATCCATCAT
>CAYRHG010000016.1:0-21840 GCA_964424025.1 uncultured Dehalococcoidales bacterium
CTCCGAAACCGGCGAAACCATCCGCCAAGTAGCCCTCCGCCGCACAGACCTCGACGAAGCAACCCTCGACGAAGCCCTAGACCCCTTCTCCATGACCGAACCAAACCCGAACATCAGCGCGAGCGGGTGAAAGCGGCACCGAAGATCCGAATACCGTTCGCTAACGCCTGTTTTGGTTTGGCTGTTGTCGCCATTGTGGCGAGTCTGGCTTGCGAGGATTTGGAGGTTGCGGACTTCAACCCCGAGTTCCGACCGGTACCCACGATCGAACATGCTCCCACGGTTGAAGTCGCCCCGACCGTCTCAGCGGCACCAACTATAGCCAAGTTTGAAGGTTTCAAACAAGCGCCAACCGTCGAAAAATTCGAGGGTTTCGAGCAAGCACCCACCGTCACGCAAGCCGAAGGGTTCGAAAAAGCCCCTACCGCCACCAAATTCGAAGGCTTCAACGAAGGCAACCCCTGCGAAACTTTCCTCGAGAACCCCACGCCGCGAAACGCAGACAACGCCGCTGAATGGGCGATCGGTCGCCTAGACGGCGCCGGAGACCAAATCGATCCCAACAACAACCTCCAAGTAACCGCCGCCTGCCAAGCCGCCCTAAACATCACACACTGACGATCTTGCCCGTCTCCCATTCGCGCAGTGTCAGAACCCTCGTAGGGGCGATCCCGTGTGGTCGCCCTACTTACTAAACAACCGAGTGGCCCAAACCCGCACTTAGACGCGCCCGAACAACAACCCAAAATCCATATCCATCCTGCACATCGATGCAAGTCCCCACACACCACAACCCGCGTTAACATTGAGTCGCTGATTACACCATCGCAATCACTCAAAGATTGGAGCCCACACATTGTCTGCTGACGCACGCATCGAAGAACTCGGCATCGACCTGAGCCAGCCTTCATCACCGATCGCCAACTACGTCCCTTGCGTGCGAGTTGGAAACCTGCTCTTCCTCTCCGGGAACGGACCGCGCCGAGGAGGATCCAACGAGATGGTGACCGGCAAACTAGGCCGCGACCTATCCGTGGAGGAAGGCTACGACGCTGCCCGACTAGTCGGCATCCAACTGCTCGCCTCGATCCACCGTGAATTTGGAACACTCGACGTCGTCGAGCGATGCGTCAAAGCTTTAGGTATGGTCAACGGCACACCCGATTTCACCAAACAACCTGCCGTCGTCAACGGCTTCTCAGACCTCATGGTTGAAGTCTTCGGCGAAAACGGCAAACACGCCCGCTCCGCAGTTGGTATGGGAAGTCTACCGAACGGCATCGCGGTCGAGATCGAGCTCATAGTCCAACTCAAGGATGGTGTCTAAAATGGGCGGCTTCAGAGTCGAAAAAATCAACCACGTCGGGCTTCCAACCGACGATCGAGCAGCGTCTATAGGCTTTTTCCGAGACCTGATCGGGTTAGCGGTCATCCCGCACGAAATCGAAGGGAACCCATTGGTCTGGACCCGCGCCGAAGATGGCGGCATGCTCCACCTCATCGAACCCAGAGATGGAACCCCAGCCGGTTGGCACGTCGCCCTACAAGTAGACAACATCGACGCCGCGCTCGAAGCTGTCAAAGAAGCCGGAGTTGACATCACTTCAGGACCTGGCGAAAGAGCCAACGGCCAACGCTACTTTTTCATCGACGATCCCGACGGCAACCGCATTGAGATCGCAACCGCCGGTTACACCATCGATTCCCAACGAACCGTCGACGAACTCGGCTTCACCTACGACAAAGACGGCAACAAGCTCTAAACATCTTTCCTATTCGCCCCGCGAAGCGAGACGGCGCCCAATTCCCTACCTCTCAAAGAGTCATTTCCGCTACCACCAACAATCCCCTCTCCCCTCCGTGGGAGAGGGTTAGGGTGAGGGGAACGGGCGGGCATGGGGCGGCGGAGAGGCAAGCCAGCCTACCGACTTTTCGACGCCGTTTCTACGTTCTTAAAGAAAACGCCCATCAGCTGCTTCGAAACCCCGGGCAGCATCCGTTGCCCCACGCGCGCAATCATGCCTCCGACCTGCAATTCGCCAACAGCCTTTACCAGCGTCGAATCTTCTGACAATTCCTCGAGGTCGACGTCACCCGTCCCCTTCATCCATCCGTGGCGAGAATTGCCCTCCACATTTAGTCTGTAGCGGCTAGGTTCCTCGCGCTCGGCGATCTTCACCTTGCCTGAGAAACTGGTCTTGATGGGGCCGATCCCGATGTCCATCGTGGCGGTATATTCGTCCGCACCCACCTCTTTGAGACCCTTAGCACCCGGGATCATCGATCCCAGCGCTTCCACATCGTTAAGCGTTTCCCAAACGCGCTGTCTAGGTGCGTTTACGGTGTATTCGCCGCTTATTTTCACGTCGGAACCCTCAAAAACGGTTTTTTTGCCTCTAGGCAACCGAGATTTTCGGATAAACTTACTTCAGTTTCACAGTTCATCATAACGTGAGGAGCGGGCTCATGAATGTAGAAGTGACGATCAACATAAATGGGACGGAGCACTCTGTGCAAGTGCCCCCCAGGACTCTGCTCTCGCAGCTGCTGCGCGACGAGTTGGACTTGACCGGCACACACGTCGGTTGTGATACCAGCAGTTGCGGAGCATGCACCGTCTTGGTGAACGGAAACGCCACCAAGTCATGCACCATGTTCGCTGTGCAGGCCGATGGCGCCGAAGTGACGACCGTGGAAGGTCTCGCATCAAACGGCGAACTGCATCCGATCCAGACAGCGTTCCGCGAAAAGCACGGCCTGCAGTGCGGGTTCTGCACTCCTGGCATGATGGTGACCGCGGTTCAGATTCTCGAACGCAATCCGTCACCATCCGAAGCTGAAATCCGCAGCGGATTGCGAGGAAACCTCTGCCGTTGCACGGGCTATCACAACATCGTCGCGGCGGTCCAATACGCTGCCGAGATTTCGGGGGGTGAATAGATATGACCACTGGATCCTTGATTGGCCAAGAGGTTAAGCGCGTTGAAGATCAAGCGTTGATCACCGGTAGAGGCCAATACGTCGACGATCTTCGACTACCCGGACTCCTCCATTTGGCGATAGTCCGCAGTCCATACGGCCACGCCAAAATCAACAATATCGACGTTTCGGCCGCGGCGAACGCTCCCGGAGTCGTTTCTGTTTTCACCGGCGCCGATCTCGCGGAGCAACTTGGCAGCCTCCCCGCCGGATGGGTCCTCGACGAAGAGTCGACCGGCATGAAGACGCCGGAACACCCTCCCCTAGCAATCGAAAAGGTTCGATACGTTGGCGACGCAGTGGCTGCTGTCGTCGCTAGTTCACCCGCGGCTGCGTCCGATGCAGTTGCGTTGGTTGACGTTGACTACGAACCATTAGATGCCATCACCGACGCTGAAGCGGCGACGGCTGATGGGGCGCCCCAAGTACACGATGATGCACCGGGCAACCTAGCGTTTGACTGGGCAGTTGGTGCTGGTGACTACGAAGCAGCGGCCGCAGAGGCCGATGTCGTCGTCTCAGAGCGCATCGTCAACCAACGACTTATCCCGAACCCGATGGAAGCGCGCGGCATCATGGCGGACTACAACGCCGGAACCGAGCAGCTCACAATCTGGACTTCCACCCAAATTCCGCACTTGGTGCGACTCCTGTTCACCCTCGTCACCGGCCACCCTGAACACAAAGTTCGGGTCGTCGCGCCCGACGTCGGCGGCGGTTTCGGATGCAAACTTTACCTTTATGCTGAGGAAGTGATCTGTGGCATCGTTGCCAAGCAACTCGAGCGACCCGTAAAGTGGATCGAAAGTCGCACCGAGAACTACGTCGCAACGACACACGGACGCGACCACATCGCTGATGCCGAGATATGCGGGACCAGCGACGGTATCGTGACAGGCCTGAAGGTCCACGTGTACGCCAACTTGGGCGGATACCTCTCGACATTCGCGCCGGCTATCCCGACGATCCTATTCGGATTGATGCTGGGCGGTTGCTACAAGTTCGAAAACTTGTCATGCCAAGTCAAAGGGGTGTTCACAAACACCACGCCGGTAGACGCATATCGCGGTGCCGGCCGACCTGAAGCAACCTATGTCGTAGAACGGATGATGGAGCGATACGCTCACGAAATTGGTCGCGACGTCTTGGGTGTTCGCCGACGCAACTTTGTCCGGCCGTTCAAGCGCGGTCACGACATGCCTATCGGCGTCACGTACGACTCCGGCAACTACCAAGGCGCACTCGCTGCCGCTCTCGACAAGTTTGACTACCAAGCTTTCCGCCAAGAGCAACGCGCTGCAAGAAGCGAAGGCAAGTTCCTCGGCGTTGGGTTCTCGACCTACATCGAGATTTGTGGCATGGCCCCTTCAGCCGTAGCCGGTGCTTTGGGCGCAGGCGCAGGCCTATGGGAATCGAGCACCGTGCGTGTCCACCCGTCCGGCACGGTGACCGTCTTCACAGGCACCTCGCCGCACGGTCAAGGACACGAGACAACGTTGGCTCAGATCACGTCGTCACGGCTCGGCATCCCGATGGAGAATGTCGAAGTTGTGCATGGCGACACTGAACGCCACCAGTTCGGCACCGGCACGTTCGGCAGCCGATCGCTGGCAGTTGGCGGTCAAGCGCTGATGATGAGCTTGGACAAGGTCATCGAGAAAGCCAAGACCATCGCCGCCCACGAGATGGGTGTCGACGCTAAACAGGTCGTTTTCGAGAACGGCACGTTCTACGTCGAAGACATCCAAGAGCGCGAAATACCCTGGGGCGATGTCGCTCTCGGCGCCTACTGGGCAAAGAACCTGCCACCCGGCATTGAACCTGGACTAGAAGCCGTCAGCTTCTTCGACCCAGAGAACTTCACATGGCCGTTTGGGACTCATATCGCAGTCGTCGAAATTGACGAAGAAACCGGCGAAACCAAACTGGCCCGATACGTCGCCATCGACGACGTCGGAAACGTCATCAACCCGATGATCGTTGACGGCATGGTCCACGGCGGAATCGCTCAGGGTGTAGGTCAAGCATTGCAAGAATGCGCAGTCTACTCCGACGACGGTCAGTTACTGACCGGAAGCATGATGGACTACGCCGTTCCAACCGCCGAAGACTTCCCGAGTTTCGAAGTAGGCCGCACCGTCACGCCGACGACGGTCAACGCACTTGGCGCTAAAGGTGCAGGCGAGACTGGCACGATTGCCGCTTCGCCGGCCGTGGTTAACGCGGCGGTTGACGCGCTCAAGCATTTGGGCGTCAAACACCTGAACATGCCATTGAGTTCAGAGAGTATGTGGCGGACCATCCAGGACGCCAAAGAGGAGCGACGGGCGCGTCGTTCGGCAGCAGCGAGAAGGGGTAACTGAACATGACAACCGGAGTAACAGATCCTTTCGCATACCACGCACCCTCAACGGTGCGAGAGGCATCGCAGGCACTGTCAAGGTACCGCGGCGACGCCAAGCTGCTGGCCGGCGGCCATTCGTTGGTCCCGATGATGAAGCTGCGGATCGCATCGCCGCAAGCAATTGTCGACCTGCGCAACATCGCAGAGCTCAAAGGCATCAGCGAAACCGCAGACGGCGGGTTGTCGATCGGCGCTATGACGACGTATCACGAACTGATCACGTCTGACCTAGTGAACTCGAAAGCTCAAGCCATCGCGGAAGCCGCTTCCGAAGTTGCCGACACCCAAGTCCGCAACTGGGGAACCATCGGCGGTTCCTTGGCCCACGCCGACCCTGCCGGAGACCTCCCTGCCGTGGCGGTCGCACTTGGCTTCGACATCCACGCCGCTTCCGCCCGCTCGCAACGGACGATCTCATGTGACCGCTTCTTCCGCGGTTACCTCGAGACCGCCCTACGCGCGAACGAGATATTGACGGGAGTGTCTTGCGCTGGGTTAGGTTCGGGCAGCGGTTCTGCCTACGTCAAACTCGCCAACAAAGCATCGCATTACGCGGTCGTTGGAGTCGCGGCAGCGATTTCGATCGGTGGCGACGGCGTCTGCACCGCGGCTCGCATCGGTATTACTGGTTCTGGTCCTCACGCCGTGAGGTCGCGCCGCGCTGAACGAATCCTAGTTGGCAAGGAGTTGACCGAGAACATCATCAACCGCGCCGCTCAGCGCGGCGGAGCGGAACTCGCGGGGCTGTTCAACGACGACGTCCACGCGTCTGCCGAATACCGCGAAGCGATGACCAAGGTCTACACCGGACGTGCCGTCGCACTCGCGGCTGAGCGTGCCGCGGGCTAGCAACCGCTTTTAGATGGAAACCAAGATTGGAACAGGCCGCCTCATAGGCGGCCTGATAGTCATCGGATTGGGAGGCCTGTTCCTTCTCGATTCACTAGATATCCTCGATTTCGGGGAAATCATCGGTTGGGCAGTTTCCATCGCTCTGATCTTGTTCGGTCTGGGACTGCTGGTTACTCGGAAGTTCCGGCAGTTGTTCGCCCCGAGCGTGCTGATCATCGTCGGCGTCCTACTGCTGCTCAACAACCTAGGGGTAGATTCGTGGCGGTATTGGCCAGTGATTCTCATCTTGGTCGGTGGCGCCATTATTTTCGGTGGTGCACGCCGCCGAACACGCAATCGCAAACGCGATTCCGGTGGAAACTCGACCACCATTGGAGGCAGTTCTAATACCACGACGGAAGGCGACGTCAACGTTTCTTGCACCTTAGGTGAAACCAACGAACGAGTCGAAACCAGCAATTTCGCTGGTGGGACCGTGAACGGGACCCTGGCCGACGTGAAGTTGGATCTGCGTGACGCCGCGATCGTAAATCCTCCAGCGACTCTTGACGTTTCCTTAACGATGGCTGGCTTGAAACTTCGAGTTCCATCGCAATGGACCGTGGCTTTAGAAAACAATGTAACCATGGGCGAATCTGAAGACAAGCGGTCTCGTACCGGTTCGACTTCCGATACTCCGGATCTCGTGATCACTGGCAGCATCACCATGGCCAGCTTGACGATCGACGACTAAGCGTCGGTAACGCTTGCCGCGCATATCTATCGGCACCGTCGCGTAAGGTTCGTAGATATGCCCCCCATCTCTGAAGAAGCAAGATCTCAGATCGTCGACTTGGTCCGCGAGTTCGTGCGCCGCGACGTCGAACCCGTCGCATCCACGTACGACCACGAGGACATCTACCCTGCCGAACTCGTCGACACGATGCGGGAGATGGGCCTGTTCGGGATCACGATCCCCGAGAAGTACGGCGGATTAGGTCTCGATCACGTAACGCTCGCCATCGTCTTCGAGGAACTCAGCAAAGGCTGGATGAGTGTCTGCGGCCCCATCGGCACGCATCTCCTGATGTCGGCGATCATCGCCGAACACGGCACCGAAGACCAGAAGCAGCGTATCTTGCCCGGCATGGCGTCCGGCGAGATTCGCGGCGGGTTAGGCCTGACCGAACCTGAAGCCGGCAGCGATGTGCAAGGTATCCGAACCACCGCGACCAAAGATGGCGAGGAGTATGTTCTCAACGGTCGCAAAATGTTCATCACCAACGCCGAGAACGGAAACGCATACGCAGTCTTGGCCAAGACAGATCCCGACGCGGAACCGACTTACCGCGGCATGAGCTGCTTTATCGTGCGAAAACCGAATCCCGGACTCTCCGTTGGACAACATATCGACAAGCTGGGTTACCGAGGCGTCGACACTGGCGAGTTGATTTTCGACGACTGCCGCGTTGGCGAAGACGATCTAATAGGTGGCGACGAAGGACGCGGGTTCCATCAGGTCATGAGCGGTCTGGAATCCGGTCGGATCAACGTTGCGGCACGCGCAGTTGGCGTAGCAACCGCGGCGTTCGAAGCAGCCATCTCGTACGCCCAGAGGCGCGAGGCATTCGGCGGACCCATCGCGCAACACCAAGCTATTCAGTTGAAACTTGCCGAAATGGGCACCAAGATCGAAGCAGCCCGTTTGTTGACCATGAACGCGGCCGAAAAGAAGGATACTGGTGAGCGAGTCGACCTAGCCGCCGGAATGGCGAAACTATACGCCAGTGAGATCTGCGGCGAGGTGGCGATGGATGCCATGCGCATACACGGTGGCGCGGGATTCACAACAGATTTCCCGGTGGAACGCTACTACCGCGACGCCCCGCTCATGATCATCGGCGAAGGCACGAACGAGATGCAGAAACTTGTGATCGCAAGACGATTGCTAGAACGATATCGCGAATAAACCGGCACGATCTTCGCCATTCTTACGTTGCGAAAAGCGACGGATCGGCGACAATGGTCTACTGGACTGAGACCACCGCCCGACATCATCTTCTAGAATGCTCGATCTTCTCAAAAGATTCTTCGGTTACGACCGTTTCCGCCCGCTCCAGCAAGACATAATCGACAACGTTATTGCCGGCGGCGATTCGTTGGTTATCATGCCGACCGGAGGCGGCAAGTCCCTCTGCTACCAACTCCCCGCATTGCGCTTGGACGGCATCACCCTTGTTGTCTCACCGCTCATCGCGCTGATGAAAGACCAGGTGGACGCGCTCAAGGCAAACGGCATAAAGGCGGAGTTCATCAACAGCACTCTCCCCTATGAGGAAATGGTGCGTATTCGTGGCGAGGCGTTGCGAGGCGAGATCAAGATTCTCTACGTCTCACCCGAAAGATTGGCGCTCGAAGGATTCCGATGGCTGCTCAATAGCCTGAATGTCAGCCTCGTAGCGGTCGATGAGGCGCACTGCATTTCCGAGTGGGGACACGATTTCCGTCCAGACTATCGCGGACTTGGCGCACTGCGACGGAGCATGCCAAATGTTCCGTTCATCGCTTTGACCGCCACCGCGACGCATCGCGTTCGGGACGACATCGTGACGCAACTCGGCTTGTTAGACCCGAAGCGATTCGTCGCTAGTTTCAACCGAGCGAACCTCAACTACGAAGTTCGCAACAAGCGCGACTCGTTCAGTCAACTCGCCGAGTTGCTTGAAAGCCGCAGAGACCAATCCGCAATCATCTACTGCTTCTCTCGAAAAGAAACCGAAGAGCTTGCAGTCGACCTGCAGGGTCTAAGTCTGAAGGCTCGACCCTATCACGCGGGCATGGATAGCGACGCGCGTCGTAGAACGCAAGAAGACTTCATCGCCGGTGAGTTCCCGATAGTCGTTGCGACGATCGCTTTCGGCATGGGCATCGACAAACCCGACGTCCGGTTGGTTGTCCACTACTCCATTCCGAAGTCGCTAGAAGGCTATTACCAAGAAACAGGCCGCGCTGGTCGTGATGGATTACCGAGCGACTGCGTGCTGTTCTATTCCTACGGCGATAAATCGAAACAGGAGTTTTTCATCAACCGCATAGAGGACGATGTTGAACGTCAAAACGCCCGAGACAAACTGACACACGTCGTCGACTTCTGCCAATTGCAGACCTGTAGAAGGCGGTACCTACTGGATTATTTCGGGGATGAAACCGTTTCCAACGGTGCGTCGTCCAACAATTGTCAAGGCTGCGACGTATGTCTAATGCCGCGCGAACAGTTCGATGCCACAGTCATCGCCCAAAAGATTCTTTCGGCAATAGTCAAAACCGATCAAAGGTGGGGAATCGCCCACATCAGCGCAGTGTTGCTAGGCAGCAAACGCAAGAGAGTCCTTGAAATGGGGCACGACAACCTTAGTGTTTATGGCATCGTTGACGATTTTGACCGAAACCAAATCAGGGAGATTGCTGCCCAACTGGTGGCTGAGGGACTGATTTACCAAAACAGCCACGAATACTCGACGCTGGGCGTCACCGACAAAGGTTGGAAGTTCCTCAAAGGACGCCAACCTCTAACGCTTTCCAAACCGAAACGTACAGAGAGACCGCGACGTGCGCGATCCGCTCGCCCTGATATCACCAACGACGAACTGTTTGAGCGCCTACGACGGCTTCGAATCAAAATTGCGCGCGAGCTTGACGTCCCGGCATTCGTGGTCTTCAATGACGCCGCCCTCAGAGACATGGCGCAACGAGTGCCGAAAACTCGTGAAGAATTCGGGCGCATGTCCGGTGTAGGAACAGCGAAACTGCGACAGTTCGGCGACCGCTTCTTGGCCGAGATTCACCAGTACATGAACGACAACCCTGAAACCACTGAAGCTACGACCTTCTCGTACCGCCCTCGGGCGAGCGAGACACGTGCCGTCAATCGAAAAGGTTCGACCTACTCAGAGACTCTTGACCTATTGAATCAAGGCATGTCAGCAAGCCAAGTGGCGCATCGCCGCGAACTGGCGATTGGCACCATCGTCAGCCACGTCGAGATGCTGGTTGCCAACGGTTTCGAAGTCGATTTGAAGCCGTCTTTGCCCCGGACCGAACGTAAGGTGGCTATCCAAGAAGCGCTCGATCTCGCAGGCGGCCCAGAGGCAAAGCTCTCGACCGTGTACGAAAATCTCGGCGAAGACTTCACCTACGATGACATACGTATCGTCAGAGCGCACCTAGCCCAATCCGAACTCTGAACATTTTCTTCCAGGAGGTTCACATGTGTCGCAGCATCAAAGTGTTACGAGAACGAGACGTGCCGGCAACGGATGACGAGATCGCGGCCGCCGCACTGCAATACGTCAGGAAGATCAGCGGCTACAGAGCGCCGTCGAAAGCAAACGA
Organism: uncultured Dehalococcoidales bacterium; assembly: GCA_964424025.1. Taxonomy (GTDB): domain Bacteria; phylum Chloroflexota; class Dehalococcoidia; order Lucifugimonadales; family Lucifugimonadaceae; genus Bin127. The sequence goes on from CAYRHG010000016.1 coordinate 10,607, forward strand.
GGTTGCATTCGATGCTGCGGTCGACGAGATCGCCATTGCTTCGAAACGATTGCTAACGTCGTTGCGATACGGCGCGAGAGCGTAAAGGTTGGCAACGATGGCGCAACCCAAAACAGGTGACACCCTAGTGATCGTTGGCACCCGCAAGGGCGCGTTCATCTTCTCGAGCTGTGAGAACCGCAAGAAATGGAACATGTCGGGCCCGCACTGGGCCGGTTCAGATGTGTTTCACGCCATTTACGATGCGCGAGGCGGCGGAAGACTATGGATCGTCAGGAACGATCCTGTTTTCGGCTCCGAGGTCCACCGTAGCGATGATCTAGCAGCGACTTGGCACAGTTCCGAAATAGGCCCACATATCACCTCAGACCCGAATATCAAGGTGAATCGCCTGTGGCACGTCACACCTGACCCCGTCGGTGGGCCCGATTCCGTTTACCTTGGCGCTGAACCAGCTTCGCTGTTCAAGACCGTTGATGCCGGCGAGACATGGGTAGAAATCGACGGAATCACGAAGCATCCTTCCCGGCATGGTTGGATGGAAGGATTCGGCGGCATGTGCTTGCACAGCATCATTCCGGACGCCAACTCACAAGAGCGAATGTTGGTCGGAATCTCTGCCGCCGGAGTATTCAGAACCGACGACGGCGGAGCAACTTGGGCGCCTCTAAACCGAGGAGTCCGTGCCGATTTCATGGGCGAACCCTACCCAGAAGTCGGTCAATGTCCGCACAGCTTGGTCTCGCATTCCATGAACCCTCACCGCCTCTATCAGCAGAACCACTGCGGCGTCTACCGTAGCGATGATGGTGGGATCCAATGGATCGACATCAGCGATGGCCTACCGTCTAGATTTGGATTACCGATGACGGTTCACCCATTCGACTCTGACACGATCTATGTTTTGCCTGAAGACAAGGCCGTCGGAGCGGATCTTGGTGGGGGCATGAGATACGTAACAGATGCCAAATTCAGAGTATTCAGGTCACGCAACGCAGGTCGAGATTGGGAGGCACTAACCGACGGTTTGCCGCAGGAAAACGCATATCTCCACGCCATGCGAGATGGAATGGCTACAGACAGTCTCGACCCGTGCGGCGTCTACGTCGGCACGAGCACAGGTCAGTTGTTCTGCAGCAGCGACGAAGGAGACACTTGGACTCTCTTGGCAGACTACCTGCCGCCAATTAACTCGGTCGAGACTGCGACCATACGCTAATTCGGTGATCGCGCCCAAGTCAGTCGGCGTTTAACGAGCCCGTAGACGCTGCCGCGCCTCAAAGGAAGTCAGTTCAACCATCGCGGCCAACCCCTCGCCCTTGCCCATCGAAAGTTGGCGTCCGAAGATGCGATGCACGATGTCAGACGGGACGCTTGCTACCTGGTCCAAAGGTTGTCCCGACATCGTCTCGTCGAGGATCACACTCATCGCACGGGCAGAGATTCCGAGCGGGTTTTCGACTGCGTAGTGGAATTTAAGCGTGCCGTCGTCTCGATCTTGAGCCCACACGAAGGCTTCGGACTCGCATTTCGGCACGCGCCGGTTTTCAGGAAACGGCCGAGTCGCGATCTCTTCTGGTACCTCCTCGAAGTCGTCGGACATTTCGAGCAGATATTGTGCGCGCTCTACCCTATCGAGCGAATCGAGCTCTTCGAGCATTTGGGTGAGCGGCTGTGGAACGTTGTCCATCGGGATGTGAACTACCGATGAGATCAAGAGCGGGCATCCACAAATGAGGTGCCCGCGCGTTGTTGATAAACGTTTTGGATTTACTTCTCGATCGGAACGCCGACGGAGTTGCCCCACTCTGTCCAGCTACCGTCGTAGTTCTTCACGTCGCCGTAACCCAATAGGTTGGTCAACACAAACCACGTGTGGCTCGAACGCTCTCCGATGCGGCAGTAGACGATCACATCGTCATCCGACGATAAGCCAGCATTACCCTCGTAGATGTCCCTTAACGCCGAAGCGTCTTTGAAGGTTCCATCTTCGTTCGCCGCAGACGCCCATGGCACGTTCGCTGCGCCAGGGACGTGTCCGCCTCGGACTGCGCCCTCGTTCGGGTAATCCGGCATGTGCAGTCGCTCGCCTCGGTACTCTTCAGGACTACGCACGTCGATCAACTTTCCAGAGGTTCCGATGTGGGCCAAGACATCGTCGCGAAACGCTCGTACTTTTGAATCGTCCCGCGCCGGCGCGCTGTAATCGGCAGCAGCGACATCCGGAACTTCTCGGGTGAGTTCGCGACCCTCGGCTTCCCACTTCATTCGGCCGCCATCCATGATCTTGGCGTTGGTGTGGCCGAAAAGTTGGAAGATCCAGAGCGCGTAGCAGGCCCACCAGTTGCTTCGGTCGCCGTAAAGCACGACGGTGGTGTCGTTCGAGATCCCTTTCGATGCCATCAGGCCCGCGAAACCGTCACGGTCGAGGTAGTCGCGGCGAAGTGGATCGTTCAGGTCGGCGGCCCAGTCGATTTCGACGGCGCCCGGAATGTGACCTGATGGGTAAAGCAGCGGATCTTCATTAGATTCGACGACCCTGACCCCGTCGTCGTTGCCGTGAGCGGCCACCCAGTCGGTCGACACTAGCGCGTCGGCGTTTGCGTAGCCTCTCGAGTTGATATCAGACATGTTGTTGCTCCCAATACACTCGATACGGATCAATTTCAGTGTTGGAACCCGTTCGTCAGTTGACGTTAGTACCTTTGCGATCTCGTATCTGCTTGATTTCGGTTCGATTCAAGTCGATTCTATGCTAAAGAGGTTTGCCAAGTTCGCATACGGTCGAATACCGTCCCAATCGAAGCAGGCAAGTCCGGTGCAGAAACTCGCACATCGGCTATCGTGATCGCAAACCTGAGGAACAGAAACCGGCCCAGAACCGGCCTGCGCACCCGGTTCTCGATCGTGTCTTTGATCCCGACGGTCTACGCCCCGGCGTTCTTGCTTTCAATCGGTCAAGGTGTGCTGATCCCGGTACTGCCGATCTATGCCAAGGATGAGTTTTTAGCGACTGAGGCCTTAATTGGTCTCGCAGTCGGGGCCAAACATCTCGGAACACTCGCGTTCGATGTCCCAGCCGGAATCTTGGTGTCGCGTTTCGGGATGTGGCGAACGATGCTCGTCGGCATACTGCTCTTCGCAGTCGCCGCGGTTGCCGCCGCGAACAGTCCGAACTTCTCGATGCTGTTTGTCGCCCGCTTCGCCGCCGGGGCGAGTTTCGCGTTCTGGATGATTTCTAGACATACCTTCATCGCCCGCGCGGTGCCAACTCGCCATCGCGGCAAGGCATTGTCGCTTTACGGTGGTACTAGCCGCATTGCCGCGATCATCGGGCCGATACTCGGAGGAGTGCTGGCCGAGTACGTCGACATTCGCGCACCGTTCTATGCGCAGGCCGTCATCGCCACCCTTACGGGAGTTTTCGTTCTCTACGCCATGATTCGCAGCGGCGGCGACACCGTCGACCCTCAAGGGCACCGCAACGTATTCGCAAGCATCGGATCGACCATGGTGGCGCACCGGCACGATTTCATGACCGCGGGATTCGTCGCGGTCATTCTTCAGTTCATACGGGCGGCCCGGGAATTTTTGATCCCGGTTTGGGGAGACGAGATGGGTTTGCAGACCGACCAGATCGGCTACGTCGCGAGTGTGTCGTATGCCGTCGACTCGACGATGTTCCCCATCGTCGGTTGGACGATGGACAGGTTTGGCAGAAAATACGTCGGCGTGCCGGCGCTTCTGATCATGGGATTGGGGCTGTCGCTGCTCCCGTTCGCAGACGGTATGACGATGCTAATGATGGCAGGAGTTTTGGCCGGGCTTGGTAACGGATTGAGTAGCGGTTTCGTGCTCACACTCGGATCAGATCTGGCGCCATTGAGAGATCCCGGAGAGTTTCTAGGCGTATGGCGATTCATATCTGACGTCGGCGGCGCCACCGGCCCGCCACTGATAGGAGGGATAGCTCAAATCATGGCTCTATCGTCGGCGACGTGGTTTACCGGCGGTGTGGCCGGAGTAGGAGCCATCGCTCTCATCACGCTGGTGAAGGAGACTGTCACGCGTCGGCGGCTGTTACAACGAAGGGGATACGGTGCCAAGCGTTAAGTTACGCCCTGCTCCTCCAGCAGCGCCTGAAGATCTCGGATACACCTAGAGTCCGCCTCGAGGTCGCGACCGTCCACCCACTCTTTGTGTTCACCACTCATGCCCTCAACGGCACCAACAGCGACGATTTCTCGAACCATCTGCATCGAATCTTCAACGCTGGGCAACAGATTCTCGCCATGTTTCAACGACATTGCGGCGATTAATCCGTAACCACCCCAATTCGAGCAGCTCGCGACGATCAACTCCGTCGTTGTCGTCACGCACGGGTTCTTGGGCAAAAACTCGTGCTCAATCGTCGGAATGACGTTCTGCAGGTTCCCCATCCCTATCTCGTTCCCGCCGTCGCCAATGCCCACCGAATAAGGATGTTGATCGAAAAGATGGTCGATCTTGGCATTAAATGGCGTTAACTCAATGCCCCGCATATTCCGGTAAGTACCGTCCCCGATCAACCCGGCGCGTTCAATCGCTACAAGCGCAGATGGTGAGTGTTCTTGTACTAGTTCGTTCGCAAAGTTCGCAGATTCGAAGTGATTCGTGATCGGAAATTCGATGACTTCGTGTTCGGCGATTGATCTAACCACCTCCGATGAATGTTCGTCAGTCACATATTTGACGTCGTTGCCTAGCTTGGCGAGCGCGTTACCGATGGCGACGGCACCGGGCGGGCCGTCGGTCTCCGTTGCTCCCGCGGAGATGATGTAAAAACCGGTCACGATGAAGATCGTGCCCGGATGATCAAGCAGTAGGTCCGCACACGACTCCATGTATCCGCCGGGCATGTGCGGCTTGAGCGCCGTCATGCCACGCATGTCGTCTTGCAGAACGATGTCTTCGATTTGTCCAAAAGCGTCGTTATTGCTCATTGAGGGAAATCCAGTTTGGTTGGTTGATTTCGATAGGCTGAAATTACATCACAGCCAGATCTTCGTCGTGCATGTCGGTCACGAACATGTAGCCGGGCGCGTGCGTGATCATGAGTTCAGGTTTCGATGCCATCGCCACGGCTTGCGGTGTCACTCCACATGCCCAGAACATCGAGACATCGTCATCGGATTGCGGTTCCCACGCGTCGCCAAAATCGGGTTTCGACAGGTCCGATATGCCGATTTCAGCAGGGTCTCCGATATGAACCGGCGCTCCATGAACTGCCGGGAATCTAGATGTAGCCTGCACTGCCCTGACGACTTTCTCGCGGGGCACCCAACGGTGAGTCACAACCATCGGCCCGCCAAATGGGCCTGCGGGCGCGGTCTGGATGCTCGTTTTGTACATCGCGACGTTCTTGTCGGTGCCGTAGTACGGAAGGTACACTCCGTTCCGGATCAACGCATGCTCAAACGTGAAGCTGCAGCCGAGGAGGAATGTCACCAAGTCGTCCCTCCAGTGGTCTGAGATGTCTTCCGGTTCGTCAACCAATTCTCCGTTTTCGTAGACGCGGTACATCGGAACATCGCTCCGAATATCCGATCCCGGTGCCGAAAGGACCGCCTCGGTCTGCCCTGCTTCTAGCACTTCGATCACGGGACACGGCTTCGGGTTGCGCTGACAGAAGACCAAGAACTCAAACGCGAGGTCTTTCGGCAATATTGCGATGTTCGTTTGGACGATATCGGGTGCCGCACCCGACGTGGGTTGTGCGAAATCTCCTGACCTTGAAGCTAGGCGGACATCTTCTCCGCTCATCGTTGTGAGATCAAACGCCGTTGCGATCATTGCATAACTCCGTCAACACGGTTAACTCGCGGATGTGCATTTCGATAAAGTCTATTCTCATCATGGCGAATCCGTCGGACCTTTTTCTGGTCGTCGACGTTCAGTCACACAACAGGAGCAGATGCATGTCATTGAGGATTGGATTGGCTGGATACGGCAGGCGCGGACGGGGTCATATACGAGCAGTGGGCGAAATACCAGAGGCGCGGGTCACCGCGGTTTCCGACCCGGTCGATGCCGCCCGTGAAGCGGCGCTGACCGAACTCGAAGGCATCGCGGTCCATTCAACCGTCGCAGATATGGTCGATGCCGGCGATGTGGACGCAGTAGTGGTGGCGGCGCCAGCTCATCTCAACGGCGATGTTGCGATCGACGCCATTGAGCGCGGAATTCCGGTCCTCGTCGAAAAACCTCCGGCGTTGTCCGTAGCCGGAGTCGCCGAATTGCACGAAGCCTCTCAACGCAGTGGATCGAAGGTGATGGTCGCTTTCAACCGACGGTTCAATCCTTTGATTCGAGCCGCCATTGACGTCATCAATGAAGTCGGACCGTTGCGCCAAATCGTCGCTGAGTTCCACAAAGACATCCACGAATTTACGGATGATCCCCGAATCTCGCCCACGATGATGGATTTGATGTTGCTGGAATCGCCGATTCATTCCGTTGACATCGTTACGCACTTCGCCGATGCGCCTGTCAGGAACGTGAACGCCATCGTAAAGCGGACGGTAAGCGGTTATCGGGATGTCCATGCCGCTCTTGTCGAATTCGAGAATGATGTCGCATGCCAGTTAACCGCTGCTTACACTTCAGGCGGGAGACTCGAACGGTATGAACTGCACGGCGAATATGTTTCGGTTTACTTAGAAGGCGTACAACGAGGTTGGGTTTTGAGGGATGGCGAACGTTTGGATCTGAACACAACCTACGAATCAGGGATCGACACACTCGACCAAGCGAAACACTTCGTCAGAAGTGTGATCGACGATGTCGACTATCCCCCACCGGCCGCAACTCTAGAATCTTCAATCGCAACACTGCGCCTGTGCGAAAGTATCATTAACAGCGTAGATTAAATGGATTTAGCGAACGAAACGAAGATATCATGACTACCGCCGAACAGTACAGATCGACATCAGTCCACCTTTACGACCAAGCGATCGAAGAACTCGACGCTGGTGACCTGCTCCAAGCATCGGAAAAGCTGTGGGGAGCCGCTGCACAGGCGTTGAAGTCTGTCGCCGAACGTCGCGGATGGAAACACGATTCGCATGCGCAGTTCTTCAACGTTCTAGCAGCGCTACGCGACGAGACCGAAAACGAGAATCTCCGCCGTTACTTCGACGCCGCGTCGCAACTACACACGAATTTCTACGAAAACTGGTTGGACGATACGGGAATCCGCGAACGCGCAATGGATGTGCGTCGGTTTATCGACGAGATGGACAGTTTGGATTAGCGAGGCTCTTCCGAATGTAGACTCATCCAATCGACATCACCGATTGGAATGGGTTTAACGCAATGAAGATCGCACGCATCGATCAGTTTTCTCCAAGGCAACGCACGCGTTTGGTGCGCATAACCACCAATACCGGCATCGAAGGTTGGGGTGAGAGCACGCTGGAAGGCAAGCCAAACTCGGTTCCAGCCGCAATCGACGAATTCGCGGGATACCTCATCGGCAAAGATCCCCTGCGCATCGAGCATCACTGGCAACAGATGTACCGCTCATCGTTCTTCCGCGGCGGTGCCCACAATATGTCCGCTATTGCCGGTCTGGATGCCGCTCTGTGGGACATCGCAGGTAAACACTACGGCGTGCCCAGTTACATGCTTCTTGGTGGAAATGTCCGCGATCGGATTCGCGTCTACGCGCACTGGGGCATTCGAGACGCGTCTAACGACGAAGCTTTGGAAGCGGCTCGGTCCCGCTTGGAAATGCTCAGCGCGGTGGGTTACACCGCGTACAAATCTGGTCCTGAGGGTTTTTGGCGCGCTCATGAACCACCCTCTCGGATCGATAAGTTCGTCGAGGCCGCGTACCTCATGAGGGAGTGGGTCGGCGACGATGTTGAACTCTGTTTCGACTTTCACGGCAAAATGGCGCCCGGCCTGGCGATCGAGGTCTGCAACGAGCTCAAAGGCATGAGGCCTATGTTCGTCGAGGAGCCCGTTCCCCAAGAAAACGAGGATGCTCTAAAGCTCGTGTCAGATCATGTGCCCTTCCCGATCGCCACAGGCGAACGATTATTGACTCGTTGGGAATTCCGCCGAGTCATCGAGCAGCAGTGCGTTTCGTTGCTGCAACCTGACGTCGCGCACTGCGGCGGTATTACCGAGTTGAAAAAGATCGCCAACTATGCGGAGATCTACTACCAACACATCATGCCCCATTGTGCCATCGGGCCACTAGCACTCGCAGCCTGCATGACCGTCGACGCCGTCGTGCCCAACTTCCTCGTTCAGGAACAGGTCGATCAGGCTTTGGGCAACGGCATCATCAAGAAAGATTGGCAAGTCAAAGACGGGCACATCGAACTGTGGGACGAACCGGGATTGGGCGTGGAAGTAGATGAAACCGAAACGACGAAGGTTTTCGAAGGCGACGCCATGGGCTATCACCGTGAGTTGGGCGGCGAAACCTACTTCGCGGACGGTTCCGTCGCCGATTGGTAAACCGAGGGTTCGAAGCCGAGGGAAATGATGAGTCTCGACGTCGCCATTATCGGTGGACTCATGGGGACGATAGCCGCGGTTCTCTTTCTACAGATCTGTGAGGTTGCGAGACCATCCCACGATAACGTTCGGCTCGTGACGATGATCGGATCGGCGTTCACCTCCAAACCCTTTGGCCAGCAGTTTTTTGGCCGGCTTGTCCTGTTTCTAATTGGCATCTGTTACGGGATATTTACTTCCGCGGTGATCTATGCCTTCGAATTTGAGACGATCGCTTTGCTAGTGGGTGCATTCGTATCCGTACTGCTGTGGGTTTTGACCGGCGCGACGCTGACATATTTTCGCATCTTGCACCCGAAGATTCGTAGCGGCGAAATCAAAGCACCCGGCCCGTTTGCTCTCGGGTATTCGCGACAGAGCGCGGTCATGCTACTCGTCGCCCATCTGATCTTCGGTACGGTCTGCGGCGCGGTTTACGGCACCATCGGTTGATCACGCAAACACGTTGCCACCGTATGCGGACTTGAGCAGATCTCCTTCTGCGAAGCGGGAGAAGCGGAGAGGACGTAGGTCGAACGTCGTTTTCTTTGCGCCTGTCACCAACTCCGCTAGCGAAAGACCGATGGCTGGCGACATCTTGAAGCCGTGACCTGAGAAACCAGCACCCACTACCACGTTTTCAAATCCTGGAACTCGATCGATAATCGGATTCCAATCTGGTGAGACGGTGAACAGGCCCGACCAACCGCCAACCCAATGAGCCTCAGCGTATCCAGGGATGATCTCCGCCAGAATGCCGATGCCTTCAGCTACGACTTCGGTGTCGACGCCTTGGTTGTAGGTGTCCCTGTCGACCACGTCTTCTCGGTAACCGATCAAGGCGTATCCAGGCGTGTCGGGACGGGCAGAGAGTCCAGACGGAATGTGTACGACGATCGGATGGAACGACTCGGCAACTTCGTCGAACTCCTCTTGCTGCTGAAGACGGATCACTTGATGCCGAACTGTGTGGATCGGAAGAGGTTCGCAGATCTGCTCAAGCAAAACGTTGGTCCATGGACCAGCGGTAAGAACGATCCTTTCGGCGAAGATACAGCCTTCATCGGTACGTACACCAATCGCCGCTTCATTCTCGGTGAGTATCTCGCGAACTGAGATACCAAGCCGTACAGTTGCGCCGCGCTCACGCGCCGAGTTCGCGAAACCGCTTGTGACGAGGTGCGAATCGGCAAAACCTGCTTTGCCTTCCCAAACGATGCATTCGTTGTCGCCGAACCCCATGTACGGCCATCGTCGCGAAACCTCGTCGACGTCGAAAACCTCAGTCTCCACCCCTACCGACTTTGCGAGGTTGACATTGATGCGAGCGGCGTCTGCGTTGCCAACTCCCGGAAAGAGCAACCAGTCGTTCTGTTGGTAACCGCTGGGCGCACCCACTTCCGCTTCGAAGTCAGCCATTACTCCCCTGCTCCACCACGCCATCTCCGTAGTTACGCGGTTGGAGTAGTGCATCCGAAGGATCGTCATTGAACGACCCGTGGACCCTGACGCCAACGTGTCGCGTTCCAACAATATGGTGTCCGTAACGCCCCGATCCGCTAGATAATGGAGCGTCGCGCATCCCATGACGCCGCCGCCAATGACTATGGCATCATAGTTTTCGCTCATCTTACGAGCCCTTGCGAAGGTTTATGAGACCTGCGGTCGCTTAGTTGTCCATGGTCGTGCCAACTCGTATGCGCGTGCAGCTCGGAATACGATCGGATCGTCATTAACCGGACCGATGAGCTGCAATCCCAATGGCATGCCACTGTCGCTGAAGCCGCACGGCACTGATGCCGCTGGGTTCCAGAGTATGTTCCAGAGAGCGGAAAACGGAATCGCGGACGGGTTGGCGATTCCCTCTTCCAATTTGTGACCGCCAACTTCCATCGGTGTTTGGCGATGCGGCCAAGCCTCGACAGCGGTCATCGGTGTAACTAACAAATCAATCTCTTCGAAGAGTTGACCAACTTGGATCCGGTGGACCTCGGCTTGACGCAACGACAACGCGTAGTCGGCGCCTGTAACTTCATATCCAGCTTCAACCATCTCCATCGTGTAATCGGTCAATTTGACATCTGGATCCTCGGCAAGATGTCCGTACATAGCGACCTGTCCTGCGGTCCAAATCTTCCACCAATAGGTAGTTGGAAACGGATCGAAACTGATGTCCACGCCCGACACCGAAGCTCCGGCGTCCTCAAGCCCCTTGAGAGCCTCTTCCGTTACACGAGCGACATCGTCGTTCATGTAGGCATGACCTAGGTCCATCGAAAAACCGACTTTAAGCCCTTCGATGCCGTCCTCCAACCCCGACAGACAATCGGGAACGGGCGACTTCAAAGAGCCAGGATCGCGTGGATCGTGTCCAGAAATTGCCATATGCATAATCGCTGATGATCGAACATCTTGCGACATCGGACCCGTCGTACTCGTGGAGTTGTACGAGGGCATCGAACGCCCGCCGTATCGCGGAGTTCGGCCGTGGGTCGGCTTGTGCCCGAAGATGCCGGTAAACGACGCTGGCAGTCGCACCGAACCGCCGCCGTCGGTCCCGGTCCCCAAGGAGCACATCCCGGCGGCGATAGCTGCAGATGTTCCACCACTCGACCCGCCAGGGTGACGTGTCACATCCCAAGGGTTGTTAGCGGTCGGGAATATGTCTGTGAACGTCTCTGCGGAGT
>CAYRHG010000017.1:0-5412 GCA_964424025.1 uncultured Dehalococcoidales bacterium
CGCGGAAACCTTGGCGGTTTGGAATCTAGTTGCAAGTATATTTCGGGCATGGTGGCCCGATTTCCGATGACGCAGCCGACCGACGATGTGCTCAATACCTAGAATGAATGCATGTCCGAGAATAGTGAACTCCGAATTCTCTCTTTAATAGCCAGTGCCACGGAGATCGTTTGCGCATTGGGTTTCCGCGATCAGCTGGTGGGAAGATCGCATGAGTGCGATTTCCCGGCCGATGTTGCAGGACTCCCGGCGGCCACCGTGCCGAAAATCGAGGTTGGTGCTTCGAGCCGAGAGATTGACGACCAGGTCAAGGAGGCCGTGCGCGGATCAGACGCGATCGACGCTCTTGGTGTGTACGACGTGAGACTGGAAGTCTTGACGGAGTTAAACCCGACGCACATCGTCACGCAGACGCAGTGCGAGGTGTGCGCGGTCAGTCTGCGAGACGTTGAGGCGGCGGTCGGCAAGATCGCTGGCGTTGAACCCGAGATTGTGTCGTTGCAGCCGAACGCGCTGGATGATGTTTGGGGCGATGTGATGCGAGTGGCGACGTCGTTCGGCGCGCAGGAGCGGGGTTATGAACTGGTCGCAGAATTGCAGGAACGAATGGCGAGGATCAACGAGGTAGTCGTAGATCTTGAGGGACGACCGTCGGTGGCTGTGATTGAGTGGGTAGATCCGATGATGGCAGGCGGGAATTGGATGCCGACGTTGGTTGAGATGGCAGGGGGGCGGAGTTTGTTTGGCAAGGCGGGATTGCATTCGCCTTGGATGACTTTCGAGGAGTTGCGGGCAGCGGACCCGGACGTGATTTTGATCGCGCCTTGCGGGTTTGACATGGAACGGGCGCAAGTTGATGTGCCGATACTCGAATCGAAGCGGGGTTGGAGTGATCTGAGCGCGGTTAGGGCGGGCAGAGTATATGTGGCGGACGGTAACCAGTACTTCAATCGGCCTGGACCTAGGTTGGCCGAGACGTTAGAGATATTGGCAGAGATACTGCACCCCGGACAGTTCGATTTCGGTCATAAGGGTGCGGCTTGGGAAGCGGTCCACGATGCCTCCCCTCAATCCCCATCCGAAAGAGCGGGATGCGATTCGGATCAGAAGGTAATCTCGGTCTCTTCTTCGACCTTGTCATCGTCGATTTCGTAGCCGAAGCCGGGTTGGTCGGAGACGGTTAGGTTGCCGTCGTTGAGAATCGGGCCGTTGTTTTTGTCGAAGTGGTAGGCGAGGGCGGCATGTTTGAGGAGCATCTCAACGTATGGGGTATGGATTGGTGATTGGGCGGCTGACCAAGCCATGCCGACGGGTGTCACGCCTTGGTGCGCGATGGTGATGATGTCGTAGGCGGTTGCCATGGCGGAGATCTTGAGGGTTTCGGAGAGGCCGCCGGCCCAGTTGAGGTCTGGTTGGATGATGTCGAGGGCTTCGGCGTCCATGAAGCGTTTGAAGCCCCATCGAGTATATTCGTGCTCGGCTCCGGAGACGGGAATGTTGATCTTTTCGCGGATCTTGCGGTAGGAGTCGATGCGGTCTGGCATGGCGACTTCTTCGATCCACCGTGGTTGGTATTCCTCGATGTAGGAGGCGAGTTTGACGACGTAGTTGACGTCCATGGACTGCCAGCAGTCGAGCATGATGTCGATCTCTGGTCCGACGGTTTCACGGAGGGTTTTGACAATCTCGACGTTTTTCATGAGCCCGTCGTGGCCGGACATCGGGCCGTGTCGGAAGAACCATTTCTGGGCGGTGAAGCCGCGCTCTTTAGCCATCGTGGCGCGTTCGCGTACGAGGCCCATGTCGGTGACGTTGTGTCCGAGCATGGAGGCGTAGGCTGGCATGGATTTGCGGCATGGCCCACCGATGAGCATGTAGACGGGTTGGCCGAGCCATTTGCCTTTGAGGTCCCACAGCGCGATGTCGAGGGCGGAGATCGCCATCATCGGCTCGCCGTGTCGTCCATGAACCGAAGTGCGGTGCATGATGTCCCATAGGAACTCGGTTGCAAGGGGGTCACGACCGATCAGCAGATTTTTAAGCTGCCAGATGTGCCACGCCGTTGCCGAGAATCCGGTCGATGAAATCCCGCTGACGCCTTCGTCCGTGTCGATCTGGACGAACGTTTGCTCGACTTGGAACGTGACGCTGTCTAACTGTGAGCCGCGGTTGCCGATTTGGTTGCGGTCTACTCTGAATTCTTCGTATATGTCGGTGGGTTGGAGCAGCCGGTCTTCGAAGAAGGGGCCGTCGACCTCCATTTGGCCTTTGAGGTGGCGGAGTCGTATGTCAGTTATCTTCATCGGTTGGGATTTTGGTTGCGCAGGATGACTATTATGCTTTGTGCCTAGGAGCGATTTGGGTACGGCGGCGTGTTAGGCATCAAGGCATCAATCAGAAGTGATGCTATGATGTGACTATGAGAACTACGCTAACAATTGATAACGACATTGCCGAATACCTAAAGGGACAAAGTCGTTTGCACGAGAAGTCGTTCAAGCAGGTTGTGAATGAGACTCTTCGTCGTGGGATGTCGTCCTCAGTAAATGACAGACCTCGGAAGCCGTTCAAAGTTAAACCGTTTCCAGGCGGGTTCGCGCCTGGCGTAGACCCTTTGAAGCTCAATCAGCTGGTAGATCAACTGGAGGTTGAGGACTTTCTCCGGGAAAGTTCGAGTTGATAGTTCCAGACATTAACTTGCTGGTTTACGCGTATCGTGAGGAAGCTGAGGAGCACGGTGCAGCCAAGGAATGGTTGGAACAACTGCTAAATGGTTCGGAGCGAGTAGGTTTGAGTTGGGTAGTCATTAGTGGTTTCGTCAGATTAATCACGCATCGGAGCGTGTCACACATTCCGATGCCGCCGGCTGTGGCGATCGACACCGTGAAAGATTGGTTTGAACTCCCGCACGTTGTGATAGTTCACCCCGGGCCGGAACATCTATCTTTATTGCGAGCGAATTTGGATGCCACAGGCGTTGGCGGTAACTTGGTGACCGACGCGCACATTGCAGCGATCGCCATGGAGCATCAGGCGGAAGTTCATTCCAACGATTCGGATTTTGCGCGGTTTCCGGGCTTGATGTGGCGCAATCCGCTCTGAGGATCCGTGGTTGATGGAGGGTCTGGATTTGGGCACGATCCTAGATTCTGTGGCCTGCGAGGTCTAAAGCGGTTGAGACTTCGACGGAGCTGTGGCGATTCAGCAGGTTACCTAGAGATTAGAGACAGCATTTGATGCGTTGATGTTTTGTTGCTATGATGCAGATATGAGGACTACGGTCACAATTGATGATGACGTGTTGGCAGTAGCTCGGGCGCTGGCAGAGCGCAAGGGAAGCAGCTTGGGTGGTGCGTTATCGGAACTAGCGCGGCGCGGCTTCAGGAGATCGCCTGATGTGCCGGAAGATAGGGATGGCACCACATTCCCCGTTGCGATGGATGCGAAATCGATCACGAGCGATGATGTCTACCGGTCGCTGGACGATTGGCCGTGACCCTTTTACTGGACGTTAACGTCCTGATAGCTCTAGCTTGGCCCAACCATGTGCACCATGCGTCTGCTAGAACATGGTTCGAGACTCGTCGGCAGGATGGATGGGCCACCTGTCCATTGACTGAGGCGGGTTTCGTGCGTGTGTCATGCAATCCGTCGGCAGTGGGACACGACGTCACTCCTCTTGACGCGATCGGAGTCTTGGAAAGATTAACCCGATTGGATTTTCATGAATTTTGGCCGCTGGATCAGTCGATCCTTCAGCTACCAGAAACCATCGTTGCACGCCTCCGCGGATACCGGCAGGTCACCGACGCCGTATTGTTGTCGGTTGCAGTACAACGAAACGGACAGTTGGCCACGTTGGACGCCGGTATATCTGGGTTGGTGACGGAACACGAACGCGCCAACCTGTGTGTCATTCCCGTGTGACGTAGGGCGGCGTTGTCTGTCGTCAGGATTGTCGGCGAGATTAGTCCGCCGGCGCCCAAGGGAAGACAACCCATTCGTTTTCGACTTTCCAGTACCAATCCGCGGCGTGTTTCTGGTTGGAGCGGACATAGAGAGACGCCACCTTGACTTCGACGGCGTGATCTTGGACTGCTTGGCGCACTAGTTTCAGCGTTTCGCCGGTGTCGATGATGTCATCGACGATGAGGAGGCGTTCGGTCGTTATGTTGAGAGTGGCGAATGGTTGGGGGCCGTCGATGAACCGAGCTCCTGACGCGAGTCGGTTGTTCTGATCGTCGTAGTGTTCGACGCGGACAGCTTGGATTAGGCGCACGTCGAGCATGTACGAAAGCATCGCGGCAGCGATGAGTCCGCCGCGCGATATGCCGAGGATCGCGGTCGGTTGCCATCCGCTGGCTAGGACTGATTCACCGAGGGTGTTAACGCCTTCGATGTGGTTGATCCAGGATGATGTGAGTGAGGAAGGTAATGGAGGAACGGGCATCGCCGATTGCATCGGAACGGAATGTGATTGTTTGCCAGGGAGTTTCAAATGAGTTCCGATCGCAGATGCATCACATCTTCAACTCGAGCCGAGTGTCGATCAGGCGTTGAGGCACGTTTGTGTCTCGCATGAATTTCAAGAGGAGTTGGTGGAGTTCTTTCGCGGTGTCCATATTGGCGCTGATGATGTTGGACTGCTGGCCGGGATCGGTAGGCAGGTGGAAGAGTTGGGATCGGCCGGGATCCATGGAATATAGGAAAGAGTATCCGCCGCTGGTTACGGTGGTGACTTGCGATGCTGACATGCTACGTTCGACGTTGTCGACGGAGCGGATCGTGTCGTCCGCGTTGGCGAAGGGGATCGTGGATACCGCGAAATCGCGCGACTGCGGAGTTCTGGCATCACGCATCGCCGGTAGCAAGGACTTACCTTGTACGTGTGACGGTACGTCACGTCCCATGATCTCGAGGACCGTCGGCATAACGTCTAGAGCGGCCGAGAATCCGTCGTACGAACTAGGAGCAACGCCGGGGACGTGGATAAGTAGAGGGATGTGCACTAGCTCTTCGTAGAGCGGTGAGAAATCCCAAATGGAGTCTGGGTCGCCGTGGAAGTATCGTTGTCCGTTTGGTCGGCGTCCGAAATGCATCTTGCCGAGGTATCCGCCATGTTCGCCGAAATAGAAGCCGTGGTCGGTGGTAAAGATGATCGCAGTATCATCCGCGATCCCCATGTTTTCGACTTTGCGTAGCAAGTAACCGATCCAAGTATCGACCATGGTGATCTCGCCGCGGTAGCAAGCGAACGCGGTTTCGAGGTCGCGTTCGGTCAGGTGGTCAGTCTCGTGCCAGTAGGCGTATGGGGGTTGGATAATGCTGCCGTCGTAGTCGGGTTGGTAGAGTTCGGCGTAATACGCAGGCGGGTCCCACGGCTCGTGCGGATCCCAGGTGTCGATGTAGAGA
>CAYRHG010000018.1:0-12037 GCA_964424025.1 uncultured Dehalococcoidales bacterium
GCCCACATCCACTCCGACACCCACGCCGATACCCACCCCAGACCCTTCGGTAATAGCAGGATGTTCCAACGGAGTCGCGGTCTCGAACCCAAGAAATCATCCCGGCCTAGTTAGAGATTGCCAAATCTTGCTGTCGATCAGAGATGACTTGGCTGGAACTGATTTCCTTAACTGGAACTTCCGGATTCCCATCGAAGCGTGGGACGGGATTACAGTGGACGGTTCGCCGCGACGCGTCACCAAACTCGTATGGGGATTCAAAAAACTCGACGGCATCGTTCCGCAAGGGTTGGCGCGACTAGACGCCCTAGAACAGATTGTCCTGAACGACAACCGCCTTACGGGAACTATTCCTCCCGAACTCGGTAAGTTGGCCAATCTGGAGAATCTCGTGTTGGCCGTCAACCTGTTGAAAGGTCCTCTACCCCAAGAACTAAGTCAACTTGCGAAGTTGGAGAATTTCGACGTCGGGCAGAACTTCCTTACGGGGTCGATACCGCCCCAATACGGCAATCTACTCAGGTTGAGGTCGTTTATCGTCGGTGCGAACTCGCTAACCGGCGAAGTGCCCAGAACGCTGGAACGACTTCAGCTCCTCCATAGGTTTGTAATCGATCGAAACATGATGTCTGGTTGCGTGCCAGCCGCCTTGCAGGTTGAAATCTCGCGGATCGGCAATCTGCGTTATTGCGACAACTGAGCCGACCGGTTCGGAAGCCGGAGAGCATCCGTATGAGAGTCGAAGATTCGACGCGCTTTACGCGCCGTTCCCGTGCATGATGTCGATAAATTCATCGATCGGGATCGCAGTGTAAGTAGTCGTATCGATGGTCCCGCGAGCACCCAACTCAATCGCGATCCGCGACATCTCGCCATTGTCCGGCGCCTCAATGATCGTCACGAAGTCGTGATCGCCCATCATTGCGTACTGCGCCACGACGCGGCACCCTCGCATCTCGACTTCGTTGTTCACCTCTAGTATCCGCTCCGGATGAGTTCGAACACGGTCGCGTCCGCGTTCGGTCAACTTCGAGAACATGATGTAGGTCGTGACGTTTCGTTTCTCGGCTTCGCTGTCAGACATGCCTCGGCCTCTTGCTATCTATTCCATCTTCGAACCTACAAATCGGGATAACGCCCGCGCCGTAGGATCGGTATGCACATTGACGATCGCCGGCACCCTTGAATCGAACGCCCGCTCCAATGCCGGTCTGATCTTGTCGGGCTCTCTCACTTCCTCACCGTAACCACCCAACGCTTCTGCGATAGCGTCGAAACGCGTCCAACCAAGTTCGCGTCCTGGCTTGCGTACCCCCTCCACACGCGCCGTCCAACCTTCATTGTTCGATACAACCACCACCATAGGTAAGTCGTATCGCACCGCAGTATCAAAATCTTGAACGTTCATTCCCAGCGAGCCATCCCCGTGCAACGAAACCACCTGCTTTTGCGGCTTCGCCAACTTGGCACCAATCGCGAATGGCAATCCCACGCCCATACAACCAGTTGCACCTGAGTTGAGACGATGCCCTGGTTTGTAAGTGGGTATCGACTGACGTCCGTAGTGAAGGATTTCGTTCCCATCCACGGTCAAGATCGCATCACGATCCATAACCTCGCGCAGTTCCTTGCACAATCGCAACGGATGTATCGGCACCTGGTTCGAGTTCTCCAACTGCGCGGACCGTTCCCGACGGTTCATCTCAATGTCCCGCAGGTATTCCACCCACTCGGAATCGGCCTTTGACTTCATCCCAGAACGGGCGATTTCGTCGTTGATCTGCCGCGTCGCAGCTTTGGCGTCCGCGACGATACCGATATCCACGTTGCGGTTGTGCCCTATTTCTGACGCATGGATATCAACCTGAATAACCTTCGCCTGATGCGATATTCGACGGCCAAACGTCATGATCCAGTTAAAGCGCGTGCCCACGACTAGAACCGCATCAGTCTCTCTAAAGGCAGTCGATCTCGCAGCAGGGAAGGAAACCGGATGGTCTTCTGGTATCAAACCACGTGCGATCGGCGTCGTATAGAAAGGAATGCCCGTCCGATCCACGAACTCCTGCAACTCTTCCCAAGCACCAGACCACCAAGGACCACTACCCGCCAACAGAATCGGCCGCTCCGCTGAAGCCAACACTTTGACGGCTTCGACGATCTGATCTGGATCACCCGCGGACGGCGATACCGACCCAGCGCGTGTGGGCGGCGCTGCATCATTCTCGTCCACCTCGCCGTAGAGCACATCTTCGTTGCATTCAACGTAAACCGGACCTGGGCGATCGCTCATCGCCGTCCTGAACGCCGTCGAAATATGTTCCGGGAATCTCGCCGGATCCGTAGGTCGAATTACAGACTTCGAAACAGGCCCAAAGATGTTAGGCAAATCAACCTCTTGAAAACCATCGCGGTATATGTCACGCAGAGGTCCGGCTCCGCCGAGAGTGACCATCGGTGCATTGTCTACGAACGCGTTGTAAATCCCCGTCAAAAGGTTGAGCGTCCCGGGACCCGAAGCCGCCGTCGTCACTCCCGGAACACGTTTGACACGGGCATAGGCATGAGCGGCCATCGCCGCCGCCTGCTCATGTCGAAAATCGACCGTGCGAATTCCGAAATCTTCGGAGTTGTTGACGATCTCGTAGTTCGGACCACCCATTAAGTAGAAAAGACAGTCGGCGCCCTCCTCTTTCAGAGTTCGGGCAATCAAATAACTTCCATCTACTTTTGGCATAGGTTCAAGGTTATATCCGCGCGTTTTCGGTCGATTTACTTAATCCGTCAAGTCATCGTCTCGCGCAACCGCATTGCTCCCGTTTCCGGGAACGATGCCAAGTAACGCAGTGGGTCTTCCTGACGTTGCTCACCGTCATCGCGCATCGCTTCCTTTATCAGCTCGACGCCAGAGTTGAAATCATCGACATGTATGTATTCCGGAGTTATAGATCCGTCGTCTTCCGTGTTGTGCCACGCACCCAACGGGAACGACGTTCCGGTAACACGATATCCATGAGCCTTGAACGCGCTCGCCTCACAACCACCAGCACCCATCAACGCCCTCTGAACCTTGAACCCTTTCGAGTTGCCGCGCTGAACAACCCGATGTGCCGCGCCGTGCAAAACCCCTTCGGCGTCGTGATCAAAAGTCGTCATCCTGTCACCTACGCGAATCACCACACCCTCGCCTTGCTTCGCAATATCGCTCTTTAGGCTCGTTTCGACCGAGACGATGATTGCGTCCTTATCAACAATCTCATCCGCAGCCGCGAGCGCCGCTCCAACCAGCCCCACTTCTTCGGCCCGAGTAAAAAGTCCAACGACAGGCCGGACATTCGACTTGTCTCGATTGACTGCGATCAACGACGCCAATATCGTAGCGCACCCCGCCAGATCGTCAAGTTGTCGACCTTTGATTAAATCCCCTTCAACGCTGAAACTCGGCAGGTCCAAAATCACAGCCGCTGGATACGTAAGTTGAGACGGTTTACGCAAGAACGGCGCGTCTTCTATTCGGATCATTACCCGATCGGTCCTAGCGAAGCGCCCCACGCGTCGCAACAGTCCATGAGATTCAATCGTTCCGTAGGTCGATGAACCGTCCCGTTCGACTATGTGAACGCCCGTACCCTCATCGAACGCCCTCGCACCCAAACCTCCGCGTGGCTCAGCTACAACCAACTCTTCATCCTCTCCGACTTCAACCGCTTCGATAGCCTCCAAACCAGGATGGTCCATATGAGCGACAAAAACTAGCGGCGGCAATTCTAGATTTCCTGCCAACGACCCGCTGACGTTCCCCCATCTGTCCACACTCGCATCAATACCCGCATCTTCCAATATCCCGGAAATCTCTCGCGCCACACGTCGCTCGTGAAATGAAACAGTGGGTTGAAGGCACAATCTTTCGAGTATGTCGAGCGCGCGCATGAACTCAGATGTTATGCGATTCCACCTCAAACGGCGATGTAGAATACGCAACGATGCTGCTCGGAATCGGTAACCGCGCGGCCCGAATATCGAGGTAAAACCGCCATGCCAAATGTGTTGGTGTTATCAGGACCCGCCCTTCCTTTGATGAAGATGGCGGAAGAGATGAAGCCTGATGGATTTGAACTGAACCCGGCCACTGAGGAAACCGATCCAGAAGAAGTTGATCGACTGGCCGGCGAGGCAGATTTCGTCCTAGCATTCGGCCACGGTGTCACGGAAAACATCCTCCGCGCCGGCAAGAATCTCAAACTGATCCAACTCTGCTCCGCCGGTTACGACGGCGTCAATCTACAAGTCGCTGGCGAACTCGGCATCCCCGTCGCCAACAACGGCGGCGCCAACGCCATACCAGTCGCAGAATTCGCGATGACGCTGATCTTGGCCTGCCACCGTCACTTACCTATCGCCCACAACGACACCCGCGACGACGTTTGGATGCGTCCTGAGATCGACGGATACGACTCTTACGAGCTCTTCGGCAAGACAGTCGGCATCGTAGGCGCAGGACGCATCGGCTCGACTCTTGCGAGACTGCTCCGCGGCTTCGAAACCAACACCCTCTACACCGACCTCGTGCGTTCCGAGCAAGCCGAGAGCTACGGCGCAAAGCGCGTGGATCTCGATGAACTCCTCATCGAGTCCGACGTCGTCTCGCTTCACACAAACCTCAACACCACCTCGCGGAAACTCATCGGTGCCCGCGAACTCAGCATGATGAAAGAGAGCGCTTTGCTCGTAAACACCTGCCGAGGTCCGGTTGTTGACGAGGCGGCATTGATCGATGCGCTCCGCAACAACGAGATCTGGGGCGCGGGACTAGACGTCTTCGAGATCGAACCGGTCGAAGCGGACAATCCCCTATTGGCAATGGACAACGTCGTCGTCGCACCTCACGTCGCCGGCAAGAGCTGGGAATCCTATCCCCGCCGTGTCGACTTTGCCTTCTCCAACATGCAACGAGTTTGGAGAGGCGACGCGCCGGAGAGCGTCGTCACCGAGATTTGAAATTAAACTTCCAACCACCACAAGAGCCGAGGAGATAAGGAATGGCTGACGAAACGATAAGGATTCTGTACTTGGGGCCCGGAGGAGGCGACACGCACGACGCAAGCTCCACCGAGCAGCAGTCCAGAGCAGCACGTGCATACGGTGCCGAGTTTGTGCAGTACTCAGGCCACAGCCAAGGCGAACTGATCGAAGCCTTGAAAGACGCCGATTGCGCCATCAACCAAGGACACGACTTCGAACCGTCGATGTTCGCCCACATGGGCAACAATGGGCGATGCAAGGGCCTCGTCTCATTCGGCCACGGCTACGACGGCATGGACCTCGAATCCGCCTCCGTCAACGGCGTCGTACTTTCGAACACCGCTTCATTCGGAACCGAGGAAGTCAGCAACCAAACGATGATGCTCTTCCTTGTCTGTGCTCGAAAGTTCGTTCTCCATGACAAACTCGTCAAAGCCGGTGAATGGACTCGCCAGTACCTGCCCCCGATGGGACATATCGCGGGACAGACTTTCGGCATCGTCGGGCTTGGCAACATAGGACGCGCCGTAGCTCGCAAAGCGCAGGCGTTCGGCCTAAACGTCATCGCATTCGACCCCTACCGATCATCATGGGACGCCAAAGAGTATGGCGTTGAGATCGTTCCCACCCTCAAGGAAGTGGCAGAGCGATCAGACTACGTCTCGCCCCACGTCTTCCTCGACGAGGGCACGTACCACATGTTCAGCGACGACTTTTTCTCGGCGATGAAACCCACCGCCTACTTCATCAACTGCTCACGTGGTCCGGTCGTCGACGAACCGGCTCTCATCCGAGCCCTGCAGAACGGCGAGATCGCTGGCGCCGGCCTCGATGTCTTCGAACAGGAACCGGTCGACCCAAACAACCCGCTCCTCAAGATGGACAACGTCGGCGTAACCAACCACTACGCCTCCTACAGCGAGGTTGCATGGGAACGCGCCAACACCCAACTTGGCGAGGAAGCCGTCCGTATCGCCGACGGCTACTGGCCGATGTCGCTCATCAACCCCGACGTCAAACACCACTCACCAGCGCGAAGAGATCCGATCTCATGGGAAGTGATGATGGCGAACCGATAAACCGCAACGACCGATACACAAAACCAATTCCGGAAGGATCCAAACAACAATGGCAGAACACAAAGTCCTAATCATGGGCGTCGACGAAGACGACCCGCTCGACTATGAACGCGCCGAGATGGCCGACCTCGACGTCGAGTTCGTCAAAGCCAACCCTGAGTCGGAGGGCGAGGCCATCGAACTCGTCCGAGACGCCGACGCGCTCATGATGCGCTCAACGCCTTACCAAGGTGAGCAGGTCATCCGCGCCGCCGAAAAAGCGCAGGTCCTCGCCGTCTACTCGCACGGCTTCAACCAGATCGACACCGATGTCTGCAACGAGATGGGCATCATCATCACCAACGGCGCAGGCATGTGCATGGAAGAGGTCTCCAACCAGGCCGTCACCATGATCCTCTGCCTCAACCGGCAACTCATTCAATACAATGAGCGCACCAAAGCCGGCCAATGGGGACGCGGCGGCGGGCTCCCGTCGATCGAGCCCATCGACCAGCAGGTTCTCGGACTAGTCGGCCTCGGCAACATCGGTCGCCAAGTTGCACGCAAGATGTTCAACGGCTGGCGCATGAAAGTCATCGCATACGACCCCTACTGCCCGCCGTGGATAGCGCAGGAATACGCCGTAGAGCAGGTATTCTCGCTCCACGAGCTCTTCGAGCGTTCCGACTACGTCTCGGTCCAGATCCCGCTCAACAAAGAGACGCATCACATGATGCGCAAGGAGCACTTCGACTGCATGAAGCCGACGGCATACTTCGTCAATGTGTGCCGCGGCGGCGTAGTCCGGGAAGTTGACCTTATCGAAGCTCTCCGAGAAGGCAAGCTACGCGGCGCAGGCCTCGACGTCTTCGAGCAAGAGCCAGTCGACCCCGACAACCCGCTCTTGAAGATGGACAATGTCATCGTCGCTCCACACTCGGCAGGCCAATCCACGCGATCTGCATGGCTCGCCCGACAGCGCGCATCACAGCAAGTAGCCGCCGTCCTCCGAGGCAACTGGCCATCCGCCGGTCAAAACCCCGAAGTCGCCAGCTCCCTAAAACGCCGCGACCGCATGCAATCCCTTGCGCCGAAGCTGGAAGCATCGCGGGAAGTACTGCCGATGGCGGTGTTGCCTGAGGGTAGGTGAATTACCGCGATATCAGCGCGTCATCCAATTAGCTCATCGGGTAACGATCGTTGGAACGGGTGAATGAACGCCAAAGTTTGGGTAATTCGAGGCTATAGCAAGCGCAGAGAAAATTCTTGGGACGAAACTGAGAACTTCATTAACGGTGGTTACGTCGGCATAGGGTATGGCTTGCAAGACGTCAACCTTGCGATTATTAGTGACCGTGATGAACTCAACTCCGCTTGTCGCCGGAAGATTTCAGGGGCGAGCCAAGGCGCTGTGACGGCCAATCTGAATCGCGTTTCAACATTCTTGTTCGAGATGCGTTCAGGTGATCACGTCATTTTGCCCCTTCCCCGCGGCGGTTCGGTCCGTTACGGCATGATTGCGAGCGAACCGTACCACGCCAACAGCGGCAATATGCGTAATCGACTCAAGGTCGATTGGCGAGATGAAGTGCTGAACAGAAACGAGCTGTTTTCGTTGGCTGGCGGTTATAGACCCACAATCGCTGAAGTCAAGAACACCAGTCATCGCTCAGCGTTTTTTGATGCCATCGGCTGAGACGGTCCAAATGCGCTGATTTGCCGAAACTGTTCAACATCAGGTCGCCCATCACCTACCCCCCATAAACCACCACCAGCACAATCGCCCCCGTAGCCGCCGTAAACACCGCGAACGGCCACAGCGTCAACGTCCCCAATCGCCGTATCAACCACATAAACAAGCTGATCGCCACATACGAGGCGATGAACGACACCGCGAATCCGATCCCAAGTTCATCTAATTCGGGCAACGACTCCGAAGGAGCCGCGAGCACTCGCACGAATGAAGCTACCGCGGCGATGGCGATCACCGGCGCCGAAAGCAGATAGGAAAACCGAACCGCCACGACAAGCGGCATTCCTCGCGAAAGCCCCGCGGTGATGGTCGCTGCCGAGCGCGAAATGCCGGGTATCAAAGCCGCCGCCTGCGCGAAACCTGCGATCAACGCGTCGGCGTAATCTATCCCTTTTGGTCTCGTACTTCTGTCTCTCCCGGTCAGACGCTGGTTCGTGAAGTAATGTCCCAACAACAGCGCGCCCGCGGTGACGATGAACATCCCTGCCGCAATCTCTGGCGCGCGCACCGTGTCCGAAGTGACAACCGAATACGTCGCGGCTCCGATCGCGATCGCGGGCAGCGATCCCAATCCCACCGCTTTGAGGAGATTCTTCGAAGGCATCGACATCCGCATCGAAAGTCGTCGTCGCATATCCCCTATCCGCCGATGCCTCTCCAACGTCTGCAACGACCACAAATCGTCGTCGCCGCCGAGAGGGATGCTTCGCCCGCGGCGCGCCGTCTTGAATATCAGCCACCAGTCACGCCTGAAGAACAACACCATCGCAACTAACGAACCAAAGTGGACGGTCGCGTCGAACGCCGCAGACGGCGCGTCCCAACCCATCGCCCACGCCGCGATGATCATATAACCGCTGCTGCTTATCGGTAGCAACTCGGTAAATCCTTGCATGAAGGCAAGTGTGACGGTCTGGACTATGGTCATCTGCGAACCTACCAACTCTCCGTCAACCTATTGTCTAATCCGACGCCGTCAGGAAGATTGTGAATCCGCGTCAAGACCATCGCGCACCGTCACCCTGGCGAAAGCCGGGGTCCAGAGGGGTGGGGCAAGTGGTAAATTGAAGTTGCCGCGCCAACGATAGCAAAATCTCCGAATGTCAAAGAAAAACCCGATCGTCACCCGAATCGAGACAGTGCGAAGCCCTATCGCTGGACACATGATCTGGGTGCGAGTCTTCACCGATGATGGCAGAGTCGGACTAGGTGAAACGGTGTTCAGTCCTAAAACGGTCGAGGCTTGGGTACACGAAGATGGCGCGGGCTATCTGCTCGGCAAAGATGCAACCCAGCTCGATTGGCATTGGAAAAAGCTGAATAGTCATGGTGGTAAGGTCTTGGCACGCGCGGCGGACATGAGTGGGTTGTCTGCCATCGACATGGCGCTGTGGGACCTATACGCCCAACGCGCTGGTGTTCCGCTCTACGAAGCATTAGGCGGCCTCAGCCGTCCGTCGATCCGCGTCTACAACACTTGCGCCGGTTACTCCTACGGGGTCAATCGCGCCGGTACGCTGGATTCAGGCGATCTCGACTATCGGCCTGAATACAAATACGAAGACCAACAAGCGTTTCTGACTGACGCCGGAGCTCTCGCCGACGACCTACTCTCCGAGGGCTACACAGCCATGAAGATATGGCCGTTTGACCAAGTCGCAGACAAATCGAACGGTCAGTTCATCTCAGGACCCGACCTCGAGATGTGCACCGAGCCATTCCGTCTCATAAGGGAAAAGGTCGGAAACAAAATCGACATCATGCTCGAGATGCACTCCCTATACAACCTTCCCTCCGCGGTCCGCATCGCTAAAAATGTCGAACCTTACGTCCCCTTCTGGTTCGAAGACCCGGTGCCGATGGACAATATCGATGCGCTCGTTCAGTTCCGGCGATCAACCGACATCGCTGTTACCGCCTCCGAAACCGTCACGACACGTTGGGCGTTTCGCGAGATGTTTGAGAAACAGGCAATGACAATTTGCATGTTCGACATCTGCTGGGTCGGCGGAATCTCCGAAGCAAAACGAATCGCGACGATGGCCGAGGCCTATCACATGCCCATCGCACCGCACGACTGCGTCGGCCCGGTAACCTTCATGTTCTCAGTCCACCTTTCGCTCAATGCGCCGAACGCCCTCATCCAAGAGACTGTGCGAGCCTTCAACTCCACCTGGTACATGGAAATAGTCGACAAAATCCCAGAAATCAAAGACGGCTACGCCCTACCCCCAGAAGGTACCGGAGCATGCCAAACCCTCCTAGATTCCTTCGTCAACGATCCAGAGACCATAATCCGAGAAAGTAACCTATGATTGCTGAAGCAATCTTCACTTCATGTAGGCACCCGCTTGAGTCGTGAAAACGCTGAGAGCCAAACGCCAAGGAGCTAAGTAATGGCATATAAGATCGCCGACCCAATCCCGATGTTCGTATCTCCGGGACCCAAACCAAACGGCCTGCAAGCTGCTGACGACGGCCTCTGGTACATCGACCAAGGCAACGACAACGTCTACAAACTCGACTGGCAGACAGGCGAAACCCTCTTCGAAGCCCCGACCGAGACCGTCCATTCCAGCGGCATCACCCTGGACGACGACGGTAACGTCTGGATCGCATCCACCTACTCCTGCGACATCTTCGTAGTCGACCGCGAAACTGGTGCAACCATCGACAAGTTCCCGTCTCCCGGCGCGGGCATCAACGCCACCCGAGAACATTTCGACGATTCGATGGGACGAGCGGCACAACCAACTGGTGACCACGGCCTCGAGTGGAAAGATGGTCACATCTACATCGCGTCTCCGCCGTCTCAGTTCGTCCACGTCGTAGATGCTTCAACTTGGAAGGAAGTGCATCGCTTCAAGGCGCCGGGCTACCGCGTTCACGGGATCGCGTTTGCGGAGGAAGAGGGGCACATGTGGGTATCCGACACGTCGTTCGGCATCGTGTGCCGCCAGCGCATCGAAGACGGCCGCACCTACGACGTATTCCGAGTCCCCCACCCGGTCCAAGTCCACGGGATGACCATCAAAGACAACCGCCTCTGGTACGCCGACGACCGCGGTCCCATCGGCTGGCTCAGCGTCAGCATGGAACCAGATTTCTAAACTCACCACGCCATTCGACCTTTTTTCGCCACATTCATTTAATGAACCGTCGGACGTGCGTTAACGTACATCCGACGGTTCTGTAACAATTAGGAGTCGAACTTTTGCGTTGGTTACGTCCGATACCTCAAGACTGGATTCCTTGGCATCTACTGGTTTTCTTGGCGCTATGCGCAATGGGAATGGGCATTCGGGCAAACGCAGAACTGCCGTTGCACCAACGAGGAGACGCCATAGGTTTCACCAACTCTATGATCGATGCCGCCGTTTCTGTAATCTTGGTAGCAGCGACCGTAAGCACAACAATCGTGGAGGGAGCATTGATATTCGCAGAAAAATACCTGAAGCATCGATATGAACGAGGACGTGAGGAAGGTCGTGCTGAAGGTGCCGACGAGGAACGAAAGCGTTGGGAAGCGTGGATGGCTCGCAAACAAGCGGCCGAAAACGCCGGCGAACCGTTTGACGAACCTTCGCCCGCCGAAACGCAACGTTCAAACGGGTCCGCGTGAGACCGATTCCACGAAAACTCGGTCTTTTTGCCCCTGTCAATTTGCACCAATCAGTACAGGATCTCTGATCACATGACAAAAGTCCTAGTAACCGGTGGCTCCGGAAAAATGGGCCAAGTAATCGTCCGTGACCTCCTAGACAACGACTATGAAGTCGTCAGCACCGATCACAAGAAGCCTAAATCTGCCGAAGGTTTCGAATTCATCCCCGCAGACGTCACCGATCCCGACGAAGCCATGCGCGTCATGGAAGGCTGCGAAAAAGTCATCCACATGGCAGCAATCCCAAATCCGCTCATCGCCTCAGAGTGGGAAGTCCTCCGCGTAAACACGATGTCGAACTGGGCAGTTCTCGAAGCCGCCGAGAAACATGGCGTCTACAACATCGTCATGGCCTCCAGCATCAATGCCATCGGAGCCGCATTCTCTCGCAACCGCGTCCCCCGACCGTACTTCCCGCTCGACGAGGAGCAAGGTACGCTCTGCCAAGACTCCTACGCGATGTCGAAGTGGTACGGCGAGATTATGGCCGACACCTTTATACGTCGCAATCCGGGAAAGATGCAGATAGCCTCGATGCGT
>CAYRHG010000019.1:0-5516 GCA_964424025.1 uncultured Dehalococcoidales bacterium
GGGCGGGGGTGTACACGTCCAATTACAATCCGCTCCGGAAATACCCACCAATCCGCACTCATATCCCCCATCCAACTCACTCAATACGCACCCGAACTTGCCGACCTCTCCACAGACCACAGATTCCGGCCCCGTTCGCGAAAACGCGCGCATCACCAGCCTCGATTTGATACGCGGCGTCGCGGTCCTCGGCATTTTGCTGATGAACGCCGTCCACTTCAAGTTCGGTGCCGCACCCTACTTCAACCTCAGCGCCGGCGGATCAGAGACACCGATCGACTTGGCAGTCGGCGTTCTAGGCGAAATCTTCGTCGATCAGAAGTTCATGGGACTGTTTTCCCTGCTATTCGGTGCCGGGATGATCCTATTCATCGACCGCGCCAGCGCACGAGGGCGACGCGCCGTATTGCTGAACCTATGGCGAAACGGACTACTCTTGCTAATCGGCCTATTCCACTTCATGCTGTGGGAGGGCGACGTGCTGATGGCGTACGCAATTTCGTCCGTATTCCTCATCGCAATGCGAAAACTGCAGAACAAGGCGCTCATCTCGATTGGCGCTGTTGTGTTCGCACTCTCCGTAGGCACGACGCTGCTCGCGCAGCACCTCTCTGACACAACGGACGCATCGCTCTCAGGAACATGGATACCGGGCGAGATGCCAGACGAAGACGTTGTTGGACTCACCGTCCTGCTGGGCTTTTTCCTCCGCGCACTGGGGCTGATCCTCGTCGGAGCCGGTCTGTATCGCACAGGTTTCATGAACGGCTTCAAGTCCGCAGGTACATATCGACGCACCGCATTCATCGGTCTCGCCATCGGCTTGCCACTCGCAACCGCGGGAGTCATCATCACCGCACTGAACGACTACTCTCGAGAGATCGCGTTCATCGGCCAAATCCCCAACACACTTGGCACCATCCCCGCCTCGCTTGCGTACATGAGCCTTATCATCATTTGGAACAATAACGCCGACAACTGGCTCAAACAACGCCTCCGCGCAGTCGGTCGGATGGCACTGACCAACTACCTGACCCAAACCATCCTCGGAGTCCTCGTGTTGACCACCTTGCTAGCCGACGCCGATTTCGTAAACCGGGGACTAGTCTTAGTTTTCGTGCTCGCCGTGTGGCTGCTCCAACTCTGGTGGTCCCAAACCTGGTTGAACCGATTCCTCTTCGGCCCCGCAGAATGGCTCTGGCGAGTAGCGACTTATCGAACCGGGCAACCCTTAGTTCGCGGTAATCGCGGTCCAACGACCGCCTAGACCATCTCCGCAAAAATCGGTTTCAACTTAGCCCTAGCCGCCGCCGAGTTCTCCCCATCCTCCGACTCGTAAATCGGCACATCCTCGTCCAAGTCGGCATTCAGGTCGTAAAGCTCGCCAGTCTCGTACAGCTTCCAATCACGATCGCGGACGAATCGATGGCGAGGGCTTTCTGACCCTCTGCGCTGACTCGTCGGCTCGAAATGGAAGAACAACCAGTCCTTCGGATTACCCTTCTGTCCGATCAACTGCGGATAGAACGACGTCCCGTCGATGTGATACCCGTCGGGCACCGCCGCCCCCGCAGCCTCCAACATGGTGGGCAGGAAGTCCGTCACATCAACCAGATCATCGTTCACCACTCCCGCAGGAACCGTACCTGGCTGCTGCACTATTAACGGCACGTGCGTCCCGCGATCGTTCGTCTTGCCCTTGCCGCCGCATATCTCATTGTGGCGATGCACGATCGAGCAAATTTCCTGAGGCGACCCATTGTCGCCCGTGTAGATGACCAGCGTGTCTTCGCTCAACCCTCGCTCTTGAAGATAGTCCAGCAACTGACCGATCAGCTTGTCGTGATACTCAACCATGTCCTTGTAAAAGCGCGGAGGGTCGTCCCAATCACCTTCCGCGATCTCGGCCCACGTCCTGCCGCCCAAAGTCTTATTTGCGGGCGGCTCGAAATCATCAAACTCGGGGCTGTCTGGCGTCGGATCAAACGGCCTGTGTGTCAAAGCCATCGGCCAGTAGACGAAGAACGGCTTGTCGTCCTTCTCGTTGCGATCGATGAAATCCGTTATGTAGTCGAGAAACAGATCATCCCCATACTTGCCCGGTGTGTCATCCCGATAGCTACCGTTCTGATAGATGACCGGATCCTTGTAGCGAGATCCTTTGTATTCAGTGTGATGCGCGTGCCAAACGCAGAACTCATCGAAACCAGCGTCCTCGATCTTCTGTCCCTTGCTCCTCCATTCAGGCGACTCCTCCGGCGGGTTGTACGAGTACAGCTGCCACTTGCCGGAGATGCAGGTGTTGTACCCGGCCTCCGTAAAGATATGCCCGAACGTAACCTCCTCCGGACGCATCAATCCGAACGCAAGATAGTTCCTGAAATTGTGCTTCCCCGTCATCAACGCCACACGCGTCGGCGTGCACAAAGGCAACACATGCCCTTCGTCGAACCGAATCCCATTCGCCGCCATCTCGTCCAGCCGAGGCGTCGCATACGACGTTCCGCCGTTGACTCCGATCGCCTCGTAGCCGAGGTCGTCGGACATGATCATGATGATGTTCGGTCGCTTGCCAGTCATGGCGATTCTCCCGTTAGTTCCTAAGCCACCATCTCCGCGAACACCGGCTGCAACTTCGACCGCGCCGCAGCTTGATCCGGGTTGTCGTCCGACTCGAAAATCGGCATTTCCTCGTCTAAGTCCGAGTTCATATCGTAGAGCTGGCCTGTCTCGTAGAGCTTCCAGTTGCGGTCGCGTACGAAACGGATTTGACCGGTGGTGTTCCGCGCATTCATGGGCTCGAAGTGGAAGAAGATCCAGTCTTTCGGACTGCCCTTCTCACCCTTAAGCTGCGGATAGAACGATTCGCCGTCGATGACGTAGCCCTCGGGTGCATCAAAACCGGCCGCGTCAAGCATCGTCGGCAGGAAATCAGTCACATCAATCAAATCATCGTTGACTGATCCCGCGGGAACCGTCCCCGGCTGCTGCACGATCAACGGCACATGCGTACCCCGATCGTTCGTCTTGCCCTTGCCGCCGCAGATCTCGTTGTGCTCGTGATACATCGAGCACACGTCGTGCGGAGAACCATTGTCGCCGGTGTAGATGACTAGGGTGTCCTCGCTTAAGCCCTGCTCTTCGAGGTAGTCCAACAGCCGACCGATCAGCTTGTCGTGGTACTCGACCATGTCCTTGTAGAACCGCGGGTCGTCCTCGAACGCGCCATCCTCCAACTCGGCCCATGTCCTGCCACCCAAAGTCTTGTTAGGGGGCGGTTCGAAATCTGCGAACTCCGGACTGTCCGGCGATGGTTCGTGGGGCTTGTGCGTCAATGCCATCGGCCAGTACACGAAGAACGGTTTGTCGTCTTCCTTGTTCCTACCGACGAAGTCGATTATGTAATCGCAGAAAATATCATCGCCGTATTTCCCAGCCGTATCATCCCGATATTTCCCATTCTCAAAAATGATCGGGTCCTTATACCGCGAACCCTTGTCCTCGGTCTGATGCGCGTGCCAGACGCAGAACTCGTCGAAGCCCGCGTCCTCGATCTGCTGACCCTTGTTCCTCATCTCCGGCATTTCATCCGGCGGGTTGTACGAATAAAGCTGCCACTTGCCGGAGATGCAAGTGTTGTAACCCGCATCCGAAAACAGGTGCCCGAACGTCACTTCATCAGGCGCAATCAACCCGAAGCCGATGTAGTTCCTGAAGTTGTGTTTCCCTGTCATCAGCGCAACCCGCGTCGGCGTGCACAACGGCAAAACGTGACCCTCGTCGAAACGCATTCCATTCGCCGCCATCTCGTCCAACCGCGGCGTCGCGTATGACGTTCCACCGTTCACCCCGATGCACTCATAACCGAGGTCATCGGACATGATCATGATGATGTTTGGACGTTTATCTGACATAGCAATTCTCCCCCCGAAAAACCATAACACCGCGCATTCGGTGCGTATAACAGTTAAGCCGTAAAATTTACTTCAGCAAGAGAGAATAATGCGTCACCCTACTTCGAACATTCAGAAGGCTCGCGTTCCATGAACGCGCGCCCTTGGTCGCCACCCTTCTACGCGGCACTAGCCGTGCTCCTCGCCGCAACTTTAGTGTTTGCATTGTTGGCGACACGTCAAGGAAGCACATCGGCGCAACAATCTTCCTGTGAAGACATCGATCTTTCGGTTGAGACAACCACTTCCGGCGCAAGAATCCAAGCCACATGGACATGGACCGTTGACAACTGCAACGTCGGTGGCGCACACACCGTTAGGTATTATGTGGGAACTCCTGACACGCTCCCATATTTCGTTAGTTCTCAAATCAGTGTTCAAGAATCGCCTAGAGGCGGATCGTACAGCGCATACATCCAGGACAATCTCGAAAGCACAGGATCCTATCCCTTCTACGTCAAGTTGACCTATCCCATAGGCAATGGAGGTTCCGAAACTGTTCACTCGGATGTCGTAGATGAATGGATTATTGTTCCGACGCCCACGCCAACTCCCACGCACACCCCTACGCCTACACCAACTCCGACAAACACGTCCACACCGACCTCAACTCCCACACCGACAGCCACACCAACCATCACACCTACGCCCTCACCCACAGAAACTCCTACTCCGACACATACTCCCTCACCTACCGGAACTCCTACGCCTACGCCTACTCCCACGCCCACTGGAACTCCTACTCCGACACCCACGCACACACCCACAGGAACCCCTACTACGACACCTACTCCCTCGATCACGCCAAGTCCCGGACCGACAAGGACGCCATCTCCAACTCCGGCACCCGGACCTACAGCCACAAGCACAGCCACACCAACAACGACACCCACCCCGACCCGCGTACCCAATCGGCACTTGAGGCCAGTTCCAATCACGACTTCGACCCCCACCCCTTCGCCGACCAGCACCGTGGACGCGGTCGCGCCCACGCAGACACCCAATCAGGATTCAGGGCCGGTTGAAGTTCAAACATCAACTCCCACGGTGGGAGCGATCGAAGCAAATCCAAAACCGCCCGAAACTGAAACTTCAAGCGCCGTTGCGAAATCGACCGAGCAAACAGCAGACGCGTCCAACGAAAAACGCGAGCAAACGAACGCCCAAGAACCGATCTCATTGGCGACGGCAACAATCTCGCCCGACAACACGCCCGTTTCTAGCGATGCCACAACACAGCAAGTTACCGCTACGCCGGCGACGCAATCCTCACCGACGATTCCAGACGCGACAACCACTCCGGGCGCGATGACGACTGCCGGCGAAAGGGCGACTCCCGGCGAAACTACGACTTCCGACGTGACCACTTCTTCCGAGGTGACGACTTCTTCTGAAGTGACGACATCTTCTGAAGTGATGAGAACTCGCGACAAAACGGCTGCACCAGACGCCACAGCGGCTCCGGTCGGGACTACGACTTCCGACGAGACGGCGCGTGCTCGGACGCCATCTCCCGAGGAGGGGATGTCGCCCACCCCGACGATGGAACCAGACGCGCTATCT